>DITA01000077.1:0-53674 GCA_002422665.1 Flavobacteriales bacterium UBA6196 | reverse complement strand
GATTTAATTTTACCAATTGGAATGGGTAGTTTAGGGAATATCCTTAAAAACGTGGGTTCTATGGAAAATAATGGATTAGACTTTAGTATAAATACTGTTAACTTCAAAAGAGAGGATTTTTCATGGAATAGCGGATTAAATATTTCATTTAGTAAAAACAAAGTACTTAGCATGAATTACATGCCTACAATTGATAAGGCATTTATAGAAACCGTTGGAGGCTATTTAGTAAGATTTTCTGCAGAACAGCCAATAAGTTCTTTCTTTGGTTATCAATTTGATAAGGTAGACCCTACGACTGGTGATGTTCTTTACAAAGACCTTAACGGTAATGGATATTTTGATACAGGTGATAGAACTTTCATTGGAAATCCAACTCCAGACTACACTTTAGGATTTACTAATAACTTTAAATATAAAAATTGGTATTTAGATGTATTAGTTACTGCTTCTCAAGGAAATGATGTTTACAATGCAACAAGATTTGATTTAGAGTTAATGAATGATTTCAAAAACCAATCTACAGTAGTTCTTGATAGATGGACTACAGCTGGTCAAATTACAAACATTCCTAAAGCAAATACCTCTACCGCAATGTATATTTCTGACCGTTTCGTAGAAGATGGATCATTTGTAAAACTTAAAAATGTAACCTTAGGTTATAATTTCAATAATCCTTTCAAAGGAGTGAGTAAACTAAATGTTTATTTAACTGGACANNTTTGGTATAGACTATGGAACATACCCACAAGTAAGAACTGTTATTTTAGGTCTTAAAGCTAATTTTTAATTAACACATCATCACGATTATGAAACTTAATAAAACATTTTTTTATATATTATTAGGCTCAATGCTGACTGCTAGTACAGTATCTTGCTCAGATTATTTAGATACCGAGCCTATTACAGATAGAGCAGTTCCTCTTTCTGATACACCATATACTAAAGCTTCCGAAGCAGAAGACTTAATGACTGCATTATATTCGGATTTTGGAAATGAGTATTGGCAATTAGATTACTTTTTTAATGGAGATGCTCAAGCAGATACTGCATATACAGGAGGTGACAATCCACAAAACATGCAACAAGGTGAATACCGTATCATCGCAACGAATACAAACGTAGCAAGAGATTGGAAATATCTTTACGGTTTTATCAATAACTGTAATAAAGTTTTAAATTATGTAGATAACATTGCAGATCCTGCACTGACTAGTGCAAGAAAAAATGAAATGAAGTCTGAAGCGGCTATTTTAAGAGCTTTATATTATTTTCATGCGGTACAATTATGGGGAGATGTTCCTTTAGTTACTAAAGCAGTTATAGGAGTGAATTCAGAAAACTTTGAAGAAGTATACAGCCAAGTATATCCTAAAAGAGCAACAACCGCTGAAATATACACTCAAATTATTACAGATTTAGAAGGAGCTCTAGCTAGTGCACCAAGTGCATCAAATAAATTCAAAGCCAACAAAGGTTTTGCATTGGCATTATTAGCAAAAGTAAATGCAACTAAACCATCTCCTGATTATACTAAAGTAGTTTCTTATACGGATCAATTAATGACTCTAGGCTATAGCTTAGTTCCTACTTATGATCACTTGTTTGATGGATCTCATGAAGCAAATGCAGAATCTATTTTTGAAGCAAATGGAAACGGTGGAAACGTTTGGGCTTGGGGAACTTTCATGTTTGTGGGAAATGATTGGAAAAAATTTAATACACCTTCTAATGATGTTGTAAAATCTTTTGATGATGAGGGAGATGTTATTAGAAAGCAATCTTCTGTAACTTTTGATAATGTAGGTTGGGCGGATAACTATTGGCCAAGTAGCCATTATCCTTTCATGAACAAAATGAGATTAACAGATGGTAATCAAAATTTTTATGTTGCCAGATATGCAGATTTGCTGTTAATTAGAGCAGAAGCAAAAGTAAATTTAGGAGATTATACTGGTGCTGCAGCTTTGGTGAACCAAGTAAGAACAAGAGTTAATTTGCCAGATATCACTATTTCTAGTAAAGAAGATGGTATTAATAAAATCTTAAAAGAAAGAAAATTAGAACTTGCTTTTGAAGGAGAACGTTGGTTTGATCTTAAGAGAACTGGCAAAGCTGTAGAAATTCTTAGCAATAGAAAAGATGGAAATGGAAATGTTATAAGTTTTGCAAAAAATATTAATCAAAATCGTTTATTATGGCCTATTCCTCAATCTCAGATTGATAATAATCCTAATTTAACTCAAAACGCTGGTTATTAATCTTATATCAAATTAGAATTTATATAACCTTATTCTAAAAAAATTGCTGCGCATATTATCGTGCAGCAGTTTTTTTGAATATTAAAAATAAATGTTATGGTTCTAAAAAAAATGATCCCCGCCTTAGTTTTAGGCTCTATAGCTTCTCTTATCTCATGTAATTCTTTTACAAAAATAGAAGCTCCAAAAACAATAGAATATTGGCAAACGAATGCTGATGAAACTTTAAAACTTCAAAAACAATACAATCTTGTTTTTGATAATCCACAAAATAATTTTCAAAATATTCTCATCAATCCTTCAGAAAAATTCCAAACCGTAGATGGTTTTGGGTATACTCTTACCGGAGGAAGCGTAGAGGTAATCAATCAATTATCTCCAGCGAAGAAAAAAGAACTTCTTCAAGATATTTTCGGAAAATCAGAACAATCCATAGGTGTTAGTTATCTTAGATTAAGCATTGGCGCATCAGATCTTAACAGTTCTGTCTTTTCTTATGATGATGTTCCCGCAGGTCAAACAGACGAAGACCTGAGCGAATTCAGCTTAGCAAAAGACCAACCAGTGATTGATATGTTAAAAGAAATTTTAGCGATTAATCCAGATATTAAAATTATTGGCGCACCTTGGTCACCACCTGTTTGGATGAAAGATAACGGAAATAGCATAGGAGGAAGCCTGAAAACTGAATACTATCAAGTTTATGCAGAATATTTCGTGAAATATATTCAGGAAATGAAGAAAAATGGAATCACCATTGACGCCATTACTCCTCAAAACGAACCGTTACATCCTGGGAATAACCCAAGTATGTATATGACTGCAGAACAACAAAGAGATTTCATAAAAAACAATTTAGGTCCTGCTTTTAGAGCAGCCAATATTGCTACAAAAATAGTATTGTACGACCATAATTGCGATAAACCAGAATATCCTATTACCATTCTCCAAGACCCAGAAGCTGCACAATATGTAGACGGATCTGCATTCCATCTTTATGCGGGAGATGTTTCAGCTCTTGGTGTTGTAAAGAACGCTTTTCCAAATAAAAATCTGTATTTCACAGAACAATGGACGGGTTCTACAGGAACTTTTGCGGGAGACTTCATTTGGCATACCAAAAATGTAATCATAGGAACGATGAGAAATTGGAGCAAAATTGCATTAGAATGGAATTTAGCAAATGACGCACAATTCCAACCTTTTACTCCAGGAGGTTGTACTCAATGTAAAGGAGCAATCACTATCAATTCCTCTGATTCTTACACTAAAAATGTAGCGTATTATATTATTGCTCACGCTTCTAAATTTGTACCTCAAAATTCACAAAGAATAGGTTCTACACAAGTAGGAAATTTAAGTACAGTAGCTTTTAAAACGCCAGAAGGCAAAATAGCTTTAATCGTTTTAAACGAAGGAGCAGAAGTTGAAAATTTTAATATTAACTTTGATGGTAAATCTGTAGCAGCATCATTGCCATCTAATTCAGTGGCTACCTACACTTTTTAAAAATAAAATTTATGAAAAAAATATTTCTTTCAATTTTTTTAGCAGGATTGGGAATTACCGTCTCTGCACAGAAATCAATCGACCAAAAAGTTACAGAGCTGATGGCGAAAATGACTTTGGAAGAAAAAATAGGACAGCTTAATCAATACAATGATGATATTACAGCAACCGGTCCTATTACGAAAGATGCAGACAAAGCTGGTCAAGTTCGTGCAGGGAAACTAGGCTCTATTCTAAACGCTATCGGTGCTAAAAACACTAAGAACTGGCAAGACCAAGCCATGCAGTCTCGTCTTAAAATTCCTTTACTTTTTGGGCAAGATGTTATTCATGGTTTTAGAACTACTTTTCCTATTCCGTTAGGCGAAACCGCTACTTGGGATATGAATTTAATTGAAAAATCTGCTAGAATTGCAGCTACGGAAGCTTCAGCCTATGGAATTCACTGGACTTTTGCACCAATGGTAGATATAGGAAGAGATCCAAGATGGGGACGCGTGATGGAAGGAGCTGGCGAAGACACCTATTTAGGAACATTGGTAGGAAAAGCTAGAGTAAAAGGTTTCCAAGGAAATGGCTTAGGAAATAAAGATGCAGTAATGGCTTGTGCTAAACATTTTGCAGCTTATGGAGCTGCTGTTGGCGGAAGAGATTACAATTCTGTAGATATGAGCCTTAGACAATTGCACGAAACGTATTTGCCACCTTTCAAAGCGGTTTCTGACATGGGAGTAGCTACTTTTATGAATTCTTTTAATGATATCAATGGAATTCCTGCAACTGGTAATAAATATTTACAAAGAGATTTGCTAAAAGGCGCTTGGAATTTCCAAGGATTTGTGGTTTCTGACTGGGGAAGCATTGGCGAAATGATTCCTCACGGTTTTGCTAAAGACAATAAAGATGCTGCTCTGAAAGCAATTATCGCGGGAAGTGATATGGATATGGAAAGCCGTTCTTATATCAATCATTTAGCAGAATTGGTAAAAGAAGGGAAAGTAGATATTCAGTTAGTAGATGATGCAGTTCGCAGAATTCTAACTAAAAAATATGAACTTGGACTTTTTGATGACCCTTATCGTTTCATCAATGAAAAGAGAGAAAAAGAACAAGCCAATAATCCAGAACACAGAAAATTTGCAAGAGAAATTGGTGCGAAAAGTATTGTTTTACTGAAAAATGAAAATCAATTATTACCACTTTCCCCTACCACTAAAAAAGTGGCAATTATTGGTCCATTTGCAAAAGCTACAGTAGAAAATCACGGCTTTTGGTCTATTGCTTTTCCAGATGATAGCCAAAGAATTGTCACTCAGTTTGACGGAATTAAAGCTCAATTGGATAAAAACTCAGAATTGCTTTATGCGAAAGGATGTAACGCAAATGACAATGATAAATCTCTGTTTGCAGAAGCGGTAGAAACAGCCAAGAAAGCAGATGTAGTGATTATGACTTTAGGCGAAGGTCACGCAATGAGTGGCGAAGCAAAAAGCAGAAGCAATATCCACTTTTCTGGAGTTCAGGAAGATTTATTAAAAGAAATTGCCAAAACAGGAAAACCAATTATTTTAATGATTAATGCCGGTCGTCCCTTGGTTTTTGATTGGGCTTCAGAAAACATTCCTACCATTGTTTACACTTGGTGGTTAGGTACAGAAGCTGGAAATTCTATTGCAGATGTACTTTTTGGGAAAATAAATCCTGGCGGTAAATTGCCAATGACTTTTCCTAGAACTGAAGGTCAAATTCCTATTTATTACAATCATTACAATACAGGAAGACCTGCTAAAAATAATACAGACAGAAACTATGTTTCGGCGTATATTGACTTAGATAATGACCCTGCTTATCCATTTGGATTTGGTTTGAGTTATACTACATTTCAATATTCGGATGTAAACGTAAGTGCTACTCAACTGAAAGGTAACCAAACTTTGACGGCTTCAGTTACGCTTACCAATTCAGGAAATTATGACGGAGAAGAAGTGGTTCAGTTGTACATCAGAGATTTAGTAGGAAAAGTAGTTCGTCCTGTAAAAGAACTGAAAGGTTTTCAAAAAATATTCTTGAAAAAAGGAGAAAGCAAAACCGTTTCTTTTAACATTACACCAGAAGATTTAAAATTCTATGATGATGAACTCAATTTCGATTGGGAATCAGGAGAATTTGACATCATGATAGGCACCAATTCTGCTCAGGTACAAACCAAAAGAGTAAATTGGGAAAAATAACATCCTTAAAAATTGACCTTATAAGAAATAAATCTTAAAGGGATTAAAATGAAAAAATCAATCAGCGTATTCTTATTATTGACCATTCAATTATTGATGGCAAATGTTTCTTTACCATACATTTTCTCAGACAATATGGTGTTGCAGAGAAATTCTAAAATTCCAGTTTGGGGTTTCGCATCACCTCATGAAAAAGTGTCGGTAAGTTTTAAAAATCAAACCAAATCCACTGTTGCTGACCAAAATGGCAATTGGAAAGTAGATTTAGACCAAGAAAAAGAAGGTGGTCCTTTTACATTGACAGTTAAAGGAAATAATGAAATTATTTTCAAAAATGTTTTGGTAGGAGATGTTTGGTTATGCAGCGGACAAAGCAATATGGAGTGGGCGCTTTCGTCTTCTGAAGGTTATAAAGAGGAACTGAATCAAAAAGAGTTCCCGCTCATTAGACATATTAAAGTTGAAAGAAAAATAAATTCTTTACCTCAAAATAACCTTGCAAAAACAGAATGGAACGTTGCAAATGCTTCTACTATTGGAGATTTTTCTGCAGTAGCCTATTTTTTTGCTAAAAAAATGTATCACGAGAGACAAGTTCCTATCGGAATTATTAATTCTTCTTGGGGCGGAACTGTAATCGAAGCGTGGGTTCCTAAAAATGCATTCGAGCAATCGCCTTATTTCAAAGAAATGATTGCCAATATGCCACAAATAGACATAGAAAGTCTTCAACAGAAAAATTTCGAGGCTAAAACTGCTTTTTTTGAGAAAAAATTGAATGCTAAAATTGCAGATTTTAATCAAGAACAATTCTTGAGTGCAGATTATAACGCTTCTGCTTTAAAAGATTTATATGTTCCAAAAGCTTGGGAACAACAAGGTTTCGAAGGTTTAGACGGAGTAGCTTGGGTTAGAAAAACCATTGTTCTTTCAGACGAAGACCTTACTGGAAATGCGGTGCTGTATTTAGGAAAAATTGATGACGAAGACCTTACTTATTTTAATGGAAAATTAGTAGGGCAAATGAAACAATGGTCAGATGATAGAATTTATACCATTCCGAAAGAAATTTTAAAAAAAGGAGAGAATATTATTGCAGTAAAAGTTAATGACACTGGTGGTGGCGGTGGTTTGTGGAGTAATGATGATGAGGTGAAATTAGTCACCGCTCAAAAAAGTATTCCATTAGCAGGAAATTGGAAATTTGCTGTAGAAAAAATTTATGCAGCTATCAATCAAAATGAATTTCCTTCTTTGATTTACAATGCCATGATTCACCCGATTGAAGATTTTAGAATTTCTGGAATGCTTTGGTATCAAGGAGAATCAAATGCAGAGAGAGCATATGAATATAACCAAAGTTTCCCACTATTGATTAACAGTTGGAGACAGAAATTTGGAGAAAACTTACCTTTTTATTTCGTTCAATTAGCCACTTTTAGCACTAAAGGCGACAGTAATGAAGGTTGCGATTGGTGTGAAGTACGAGATGCTCAACTGAATACTACCAAAATGAAAAACACAGGAATGGTAGTAACTACCGACGTTGGAAATCCGAATGATATTCACCCAAGAAATAAAAAAACAGTAGGAGAAAGATTGGCTAATTTAGCCTTAAAAAATGGTCTGAAAAGCCCAATTTATCAAAAATCAACGGTAAAAGGAAATAAAATTACTATTAGTTTTAATACGAAGGAAAAATTAATTTCTAAAAATAATGAAATCTTAAAAGGTTTTGAAATTGCAGGAGATGACCAAAAATTCTATCCAGCAAAAGCAGAAATTAAGAAAAATAAAATTGTAGTTATATCCGAAAAGGTTAGTAATCCCGTTGCTGTAAGATATGGCTGGAAAGGAGATGACTCAGAAATTAATCTTTTCACCGAAAAAGGATTGCCTGTAGCGCCTTTTAGAACAGATTCTTTCAAACTTTCTACAGAAAACAAAAAATATCAGTTCGAGTTAAAATAATTTTAATCAAGAATTAAAAATATGAAAACAAAAAACATTTCTACCATTTTGTTTATACTTTTTGCATCGTTTTTATTCTCCCAAACCATTGATGTGATGAGTTTTAACATCAGATTGGCAAGTGTAGATGATGGGGAAAATCACTGGAACATCAGAAAAGATAAAGTAAAAGACCTTATTTCTTATTACGAAGCAGATTTTGTAGGACTACAGGAAGCGCAGAAGCCACAGATTGATTATTTGCTAGAAAATAATTCTGCTTATAGTTTTTTAGGAAGACCGAGAACAGATGAAGCCCATGCTGAATTTTCATGTATTTTTTATCTAAAAAACAAGTATAAAGTTCTTGAACAAAATACATTTTGGCTTTCAGAAAATCCTGAAAAATCAGGAAAATCTTGGGACGCTGCATATCCTAGAATCGTTACGTATGCTCTTTTTGAAAATATAAAAACCAAAAAGAAAGTTTGGGTACTGAATACGCATTTTGACCATGTAGGTGTAATTGCGAGACAGAAGTCTGCAGAAATCATTCTGGAAAAAATTAAAACTTTGCAGAAGAAAAGAAATGTTCCTGTAGTTCTTACGGGAGATTTTAATTCTGTAGAAAGTGATTCATGGATGAAACCGCTTTTTGAAAATTTACAAGAAGCCAGAAGCAATAGTGTTACAAAACCTTACGCCGAGAAAGCAACTTGGAATGGGTTTAAATTCAATGAAAAACCTAGTGAACAAATAGATTTTATTTTTAGCTCAAAAAACAATACGAAAGTATTAAAATACAGAACGATTACAGACTTTTATGACTATAAATATCCGTCTGATCATTTTCCTATTGTAGCAAAAATACAATTGAAATAATCTATGAAAAATTATAAATTTTTACTCATAATTTCCATTTTTTCATTTCTATTTTTTAGTTGTGGTGGTACCAATTCAGGCTCATTAGATCCGGTGGATGTAACTACACCTACTAATTTAGTGATTAATAAAGTAATTGTTGGTTCTTCTGCTACTATGCCAAATGGTGATGGAACTGGCGTGGTAAATTTTTCCGCTTCTGCAAACAATGCCAAAGAATATAAAATGTCAGTAGACGGAGAAATTCTTACCTCTACCACAGGTAGCTTTACTTATACATTTAAACAATCGGGGACTAATAATCATACAGTTTATGTTTTTGCATATAATGGAGATAAATCTATTTCTGGTAGCACAAAAGTAACGGTGTATGTCATTCCAAAAGCAGTTTTTTTTGATGAATTTAATGTTGATGGAGCGCCAGATTCTTCTAAATGGGGCTATGATTTAGGGAATAATAACGGTTGGGGAAATAACGAGGCACAATATTATACCAATAGAACTCAAAATGCCGTAGTAAGTAACGGAACTCTTAAGATTAATTTAATCAAAGAGGCATACCAAGGATATAATTATACCTCAGCAAGACTACTTTCTAAAGGAAAATATTCTATGAAATATGGAAAAGTAGAAATTAGAGCTAAAATTCCATCTGGTGGTGGGACTTGGCCTGCACTGTGGATGTTAGGGAATAATATTGATTCTGTAGGTTGGCCAGCTTGCGGAGAAATAGACATTATGGAGCATGTAGGAAACCAATTAAATAGAATTTTTGGAACCCTTCATTATCCTGGTCGTTCTGGTGGAAATGCAGATGGTACAAGTGTTATGATTCCAAATGCAACTACAGAATTCCACATTTACATTATGGAATGGAATGCGAGTACCATAAAAATTTATGTAGATAATCAATTGTTCTTTACTTATAATAATAATCCTAATTCACCCTTTAATCAGAATTTCTTCTTCATTATGAATGTTGCAATGGGAGGTAATTTTGGGGGAACCATAGATCCGAATGTGACTAACGCAACTATGGAAGTAGATTACATTAGAGTATATCAATAAAAATTTAAATTTATGTTTTTAAAAAAATCATATCTATTCATATGGGCGATTGCCAGTATGATTGCAATGGCGTATTGCTCTAGAAGTACTTCGTCACCTACGCCAGAACCGCCCAAACCTACTCCTACCAATGATGTAGAAGTGTGGCTTACAAAAGGAGATCAATCCGTAAAACTTCAGAAACAAAATACTATTCTTGGTTTTACTGCGAACTCTAATTCTTATCAAAACATTCAGATAGACGAAAGCCAAACATACCAAACAGTTGACGGATTTGGTTATACTTTAACAGGAGGTAGTGTAGAAGTTATTAATAGTCTTACTGCTACTAGAAAACAAGAACTCTTACAAGAACTCTTTGGCAGTAACGCTAATTCTATTTCTATAAGTTATCTTAGATTAAGTATAGGTGCTTCTGATCTTAATAGCAGTGTATTTTCTTACAATGATCTTCCTGCAGGAGAAACAGATCCTACGTTGTCAAAATTCAGTTTAGAAAAAGACCGCCCACTGATAGATTTATTAAAACAAATACTTGCGATAAATCCTAATATTAAGATTATGGCAACTCCTTGGTCTGCTCCACTTTGGATGAAAGATAACGGAAGTTCTGTAGGAGGAAGCCTAAAAGAAGAATATTTCGGTGTATATGCACAATATTTTGTGAAATACATCACCGCTATGAAAAATGAAGGCATTACCATAGATGCCATTACACCACAAAACGAACCTTTACATGGTGGTAATAATCCTAGTATGGTAATGACTGCTGAAAAGCAAGCAGAATTTATAAAAAAACATCTAGGTCCAGCTTTTAAAGCTGCTAATATTTCTACTAAAATTGTAGCTTATGACCATAATTGTGATAGACCAGACTATCCAATTGCTGTTTTGTCAGATAAAGAGGCAAATCCGTTTATTGATGGTTCTGCATTTCACCTTTATGGAGGTTATATTACAGCTCTTGGAGATATAAAAGCTACTTTCCCTACTAAAAATATATATTTTACAGAACAGTGGACTTCTTCTACTGGTGATTTTGGAGGTGATTTAAAATGGCACCTGAAAAATGTGGTTATAGGTTCCATGAGAAACTGGAGCAAAATTGCTTTAGAATGGAATTTAGCCAATAATTCTCAGTTTAAACCTCATACTGAAGGTGGTTGTAACATGTGTAAAGGTGCAATTACCATAAACTCTTCAGAAAACTTCGAGAGAAACGTAGGCTATTACATCATTGCTCACGCTTCTAAGTTTGTTCCACAGAATTCTATAAGAATTGCAAGCTCTCAGTCAGGAAACCTTAATAACGTAGCTTTCAAAAGAGCCGATGGTAAAATTGTTTTGATTGTAGAAAATGATGGAGGCGCACCAGAAACATTCAATATTAAAATTAATGGAAAAATTGCAACTACATCTTTAGATGCAGGAGCAGTAGCTACTTATATTTTCTAATTTTTAAAATAAAAAAATGAAAAGTAATGCATTGATTATCATGTCTTTATTGGCATTTAGTGTAGGTTTTGCACAGCAAAAAAACACACTCAAAGACGTTTCGATATATACTACTGACAAAAACCAAACTGAAAAGTTTGTACCCAGTAAAGGCAGTTTTCAGAATTTTCCTCAACCGAAGGAAACAGATATTTGCGTTTTTGTAGACCCTGATTTTAAGTACCAAAAAATCACAGGAATTGGCGGAGCAATTACAGATGCTTCTGCAGAAACCTTTTATAAATTGCCTCAAGACAAGCAAAAAGAATTTTTAGAAGCCTATTTTGGCAAAAATGGCTTACAGTATAACTTGATTAGAACCAGCATGAATTCTAGTGATTTCAGCAGTGGAAGTTATACCTATGTAGAAGAAAATGACAAGGCGCTTAAAACCTTCAATATCCAACATGATGAGCAGTATAAAATCCCGATGATTAAGGAGGCTCAAAAAATGATTGGCAAAAATTTCAAATTTTATTTCAGTCCGTGGTCTCCACCAGCTTGGATGAAAGATAACAATAATATGTTGAGAGGCGGTAAACTGAAAAAAGAATACTATCAACCTTGGGCAAATTATTACGTTAAATTCATCAAAGAATATGAGAAAAGAGGAATTCCGGTTTGGGGACTTTCTGTACAAAACGAACCTATGGCTACTCAGACTTGGGAATCTTGTATCTATACCGCCGAAGAAGAAGCAGAATTTTTAGGAAAATATCTAGGGCCTACCCTTTGGAAAAACGGCTACAAAAATAAAGAAGTCATCATTTGGGATCATAATAGAGATTTATTATACCAAAGAGCTACCACTACATTAAGTGATCCTTTGGCGAATAAATACGCTACAGGAATAGGTTTCCACTGGTACGAAACATGGACGAAATCTCAACCGCTTTTCGAAAATGTAGAAGAAACCGCAAAAGCCTTTCCTAATAAGTTTCTCATTTTCACCGAAGGTTGTGTAGAAAAATTTAAATTCGAGGAAATCTACGATTGGAGATTAGGCGAAATTTATGGTAAAAACATGATTAATGATTTTAACAACGGAATTTCTGCTTGGACGGATTGGAACATTCTCTTAGACGAAAAAGGAGGCCCAAATCATGTAGGCAATTTCTGTTTCGCACCCATTATCGCAGACACCAGAACCGGAGAATTACATTACACCGCAGAATATTATTACATAGGACATATTTCTAAATATGTACAAATGAACGCAAGAAGACTAGGAACAGTCACCAATAGAGATTTTCTAATCTCTACTTCATTTATGAATCCGAACGGACAAATGGTAGTAGTTGTGATGAATTCTTCTGACCAAGAAACCCAATACAATCTTTGGATAGAAGGTCAGTCAGTCAGCGTAAAATCACCCGCAAATTCTATACAAACTATAGTTTTTTGATTCGTTTTTCAGACCAAGGCGCATCCTAGGATGTGCCTTTTTTATTTATTTTGTATTTTTATTGGCTCAAAATATTTTTCAGATGAAGAAAGAAGAAGTTTCTCAGTTCTATGACCAGTTCTCCGAAAGACAAATAAAAATAGGAGTTAATGAAAGATTAATTTTTTTGTTTAAACAACTTAAAAAATTAGGACTTACTAAAAAATCTAAAATTTTAGAACTGGGTTGTGGAGTTGGAGCTTTTACCTATTTACTTTCTAAAAAACTAAAAAAAGGTTATATAGAGGCAGTAGATTTAAGCGAAAAAAGTATAGAAAACGCACAGAAAAATATCCAAAAAAATAACGTTCAACTTTTTGTAGGAGACGTGGTGCATTACCAACCCCAAGAATCTGATTTTGATTTCATCACACTGTTAGATGTTATAGAGCATATTCCAATAGAAGAGCATTTTAATTTGTTTAAAAACATCAGCACTTATATTTCAGAAAAATCTCTTTTACTCATCAATATTCCAAATCCAGAATACATTAAATATCTTCATCAGCATCAGCCAGAATCACTACAAGTGATAGACCAACCCATCGAATTGCCAACTTTAGTAGAAAATCTTGATAAAAATAATCTAGAGATGGTTTTCTTTCAGAAATATGCAATTTGGGAGCAAGAAGATTATCATCTTTTTGTAGTGAGAAAAAAAAGAGAATTTAAACTTCGTCATCTTGCTGACGAAAGAACATTAACCCAGAAAATCACTAAAAAACTTCGTCAGAAATTAGACTTCATAAAATTTTCTTAACAATCAGGATTACTCATCCACAAATTCAATTTTTTTAGAAATTAAACACTATTTTTGGAGTTTCAATTATAGAAATGTCAGATATTATTCAACTTTTACCAGACCATGTTGCCAATCAGATTGCTGCAGGAGAAGTAGTGCAAAGACCTGCTTCTATTGTTAAGGAATTGCTAGAAAACGCCATAGATGCTGGTGCTACTAAAATAGAATTGATTGTAGAAGAAGCGGGCAGAAATCTCATAAAAGTAGCAGATAACGGAAGCGGAATGTCTGAAACCGATGCGAGAATGGCGTTCGAAAGACACGCTACTTCTAAAATTAGAACTACGGAAGATATTTTTCATATCGCTACCAAAGGTTTTCGTGGTGAAGCTTTGGCTTCTATTGCTGCGGTAGCTCAGGTAGAACTCAAAACCAAAAAACAAGATGCAGAAATAGGAACCGTAATCTACATAGAAGGTGGAGAATTACAATTTCAGGAACCTGCACAAACTACGGAAGGCGCTGTTTTTTCGGTGAAAAATTTGTTTTTTAATGTTCCAGCTCGTAGAAAATTTCTGAAATCCAACAATATAGAATTCAGACATATTATAGATGAATTCCAAAGAGTAGCTTTGGCTCACGAAAATTTAGAATTTTCGCTCTATCATAATGATGAGGTGATTTTTAACCTTAGAAAAGGAAGCCAAATGCAGAGAATTGTAGATATTTTCGGTAGAAAATTGCATCCACTTTTGGTTCCTATCAAAGAAGATTTAGGTTGGGTAAAACTCAATGGTTTCGTAGGAAAGCCAGAAGCGGCGAAAAAATCTAGAGGCGAACAGTTTTTCTTTGTCAATGGAAGATATTTTAGAAGTCCATACTTAAATAGAGCGGTTCAGGAAGCTTTTGAAGGGCTTTTGCAAAGCAATTACAGCCCGAGTTTTTTCTTGTATTTGGAACTTGACCCAGAAAAAATAGATGTCAACATACATCCGCAAAAAACAGAGGTGAAATTCGAAGATGAGAACCTCATTTTTGCATTGATTCGTTCTACGATTAAAAAATCTTTGGGAATTTATAATGTAGCGCCAAGTCTAGATTTTGAGCGAAATGAACAAATGGATTCATTTTTTCCGCCAAAAGTTGATGCAGCGAAAAGTTATCACGCTCCAGGAATTCATATCGATAGAAATTTTAATCCGTTTAAAGACCAAATTCCTTCTAAAATTAATGATACAGCGATGGTAAATCTTACCGAAATGTATCAACAAGAATCATCAGCTTTGCCATCTAAAATTAACCTTTTTGATGATGAAGACGAGGATTTAGAAGAAGATTTACTCAGATTGCCAAATGGTTATTGGCTTTTTAATAAAGACCACAGAACGTTGATGCTCGATTTGGGAAGAATTCACCAAATTGTCTTAGCAGAAAATCGTAAAAATGTTTCTAAAAGTAAGAAAAGCCAAAGTTTGCTGTTCTCTTTAGAATATCATTTAAATGAAATCGAAAAAAATAAGTTTCGTTCGATTAAAAAATACTTGCCAGATTTAGGTTTTGACATTGTTTTGGCTCAAGATAATGTGCTGAGAATAAATGCAGTGCCTGAAGATGTGAAAGAATCTCAAGTAATCAAATTTTTAGAAAATCTCTTCGAAATTTTAGAATACAAAACCGAAGAAGAATTTTTAGAAAATTATAACAATCAGTGGATTAGAACCAATGCAAAATCTAAGTTTGATTTTCTGTATAAAGCTGAAGTGGAACAAATTTTGAAGGATTTTATTAAATTAGGTTTCCCAGAGTTTACACCAAACGGAAACAGAACCTTTGTAGAAGTGCCTACAGAAGAATTGAAAAATAAATTTTAACACACCAAAACAATATGTTTCAAAATATAACACCCATCACCAAAAATATTATCATCCTGAATGTTATTGTTTTCATATTATCTAATACATTTTTACCACAGATGTATTATTACCTAGTAGCATATTTTCCTCTTGCTCCAGAATTTAAATCTTGGCAAATCGTCACGCATATGTTTATGCACGGAGGAATTATGCATATTGCTTTTAACATGTTAACATTGGCGAGTTTTGGTCCGCTTTTGGAAAGGTTTTTAGGTGAGAAGAAATACATTCTGCTTTATTTTCTTTCTGGATTAGGAGCATATGCGTTAAATAGTCTTTGGATTTATTATGAAATGATAGCAGAGGAGCAATTTATAAATGTTGCAATGTTAGGAGCTTCAGGCGCAATATTTGGAGTTGTTGCTGCTTTTACTGCTCTTTATCCTAATGCAGAAATGATGATAATGTTTATTCCATTTCCAATAAAAGCAAAAATTCTATTGCCTATTGTAATTGTAGGTTCTATTTATTTAGGAATTAATAATGTTGGAGGAGTTGCACATTTTGCACATATTGGTGGCGCTTTAGTTGGATATATTTTGATAAAAATTTGGGGTAGAAACAGATATAGAATTAATTAATCAGTGGGGATTTTCAGAAGTATTTTTACCGTTGCTCATGTAGTAATTGTGTTGCTTTTAGGAGCAACCATGCTTAATGCTTATATCCCTCCAAAAGTATTTCCTTTCCTCAATTTATTATCATTGGCATTTCCTTTTTTGATGATTGCCAATCTGTTACTCTGTTTTTTCTGGATTTTTTCTTGGCGAAAAAGAGCCTTTGTTTTTTTGCTGATTTCCACATTATTTTTAACACCTGTAAGAAGATGGATTAATTATTCTGAACAGAAAAATGATAACCTTGATTTTAAAGTGCTTACCTTTAATAATAAGTATAATGATTATGGTTTAGAAGAAGTAAAAAATTATATTAAATCTTTTAATGCTGATGTAATATTTTTACAAGAATCAGGTTATTCAGGCTTAGGAAATTCTGATTTTGAGGAAATGAAATATTCACTTCATAATAGAAGAATTAGTTTTTTTTCTAAATATCAAATTGTAGAACAAGACACCATTCCACTAATAGATAAAGGGAAATCTGTATATGCAGATGTAATAATAAAAGGAAAAAGAATACGCTTCATAAATGTTTATTTAGAGCCATTTCAGTTGCATAAATCTATGGTAAAGCCTACAGAAGATTTAGAGGAGAACGGAACAAAAGCCAAAAGTCTCGTGCGTAGATTTATGCCAGTTTTCAAAAAACACGAAGAGCAAGTACAAATTTTGAAAAATTTTATAGAGAAATCTCCTTATCCTGTTATTTTGGCTGGTGATTTTAACTCGGTTCCTAATTCGTATGAGTATTACACTATTTCGGGAGTTTTGAAAGACTGTTTTTTAGAATCTGGGAAAGGATTTGGAACAAGTTTCCATGACTATAAAATTCCAATCAGAATAGATTATGTATTTTCTTCGGAGAATTTAAAATCTACCTATTACCAAGTTGACCGAAGTCAAAAACTGTCAGACCATTACCCCGTTTTAGTGAAATTTAGTTTAAAGGATTAAAGCATGAAGAAATTAACCTTTTTATTAACCAGTTTTATGTTACTTTCTTGTTGGAAAAACAACAAAGAAGAAGAGCAATTTTATGCAGAAGACAATTCTCCTATTGATACCACTTTGGTAGATTCTGTAGTAGGACAAACTTCTTTTTCGGCGGTGAATTCTGCTATTGAAGATGCTAAAAAAGCGCCTGTTTTAAAACAAGACACCACTAAAACTCCCGAACAGAAATTGGCAGAGGAAAAGAAAAAAATAGAACAAAAAAAGAAATCAGAGCTAGAGAAAAAATTGGCTGAACAAAACGCTGCTAAAAATGCAGAAAAAGAAAAAGCTCAGCAAGAAAAAAAAGTAAATGAATTAGTTACTCCAGAATAAGAATAGTAATTCTCTAAAATTTTAAGTTATTTAAAAAAACAAAAAGTCTCAATTTCATGAGACTTTTTTTGATGTGATGTGAAAATTAACCCTAAAATTTATTTTAGATATATGATTTTGTTGAAGGTGTTTTCGCCTTTTTCTACACTGATTACATACGCATCAGCATTTTCTGGGTTTAAGTCAAATTGTACAACCAATTCGCCATTATTTGGAGTTAAAGTCTGGTTATAATAAACCGTATTCGTGAAATCTTGAACAGAAACTGTTACTCCATCAGTTAATTTAGGCATCACTAATTTTACATGATTGCCTTCAATAGTGTATTCTGGTTTGAAAATTTCAGAAACTGGTGTCTTCTCAATTGAAGCATTACCTTCGTCAATAGTAATTTTATATTTTTCGATTTTAGAATCAGATTCCGCTACTAAATAATAAGTTCCTGCAGGAAAATTTTTCAAGTCATACGTTCTAGAAACCTCATCTTGTTTTCTCACTTTTTCAGCAAAAAGTTCTCCTTGCTTGTCATTGTAAACATATAGCGCTACATTTTTTGCATTCGTCATCTGAAAGCTTAGTTTTTTAGCATTGATGTTGTCAATAGAGATAGAGAAATCTTTGTCATTGGCCATTACATTTGCCGAAATAAATAGAAATCCTATAAGGAAGCTGAATTTTAATAAATTTTTCATAATTATAATTGTTAGTGTGTTAGTCAATTAAGTACAGTGCAAATCTAGACTTGAATTTTGGGTTATTTTACAAGATAATTTTCTTATATGTGTTCTATTTTAACATTAATACAAAATTAACATTCGCTTAAAGATAAAATAGTATATTTGTAAATCGAAATAGAACAAAATGAAGCAGACAAATCCTACATATGAAGCAGTTAACCCCAATATTGGCAGTAGTTTTTCTTGTTTCAAATTCCTTCAAAATGAAAATTTAAAATCTAATTTTTGGCACTATCACCCCGAAATAGAATTGGTTTTTGTAGGTGGAGGCTCAGGAAAAAGACAAATTGGAAGCACCATTTCTTATTTTACTAAAGGAGATTTGGTTTTAATAGGCAGTAATTTGCCGCATTGTGGTTTAACCAATGAAAATACCAGAAATGAGTACGAAATCGTAGTTCAGTTTTTGCCAGATTTTTTAGGACCTTACATCTGGAAAACTCCTGAAATGAAAAAGATTACGAATTTATTAGATGCTTCAAAAGGTGGAATTGTGTTTGGTGAATCGGTTAAAAAATCTTTGGAAAGTAAAATTTTAGAAATGTATGAGGCGACTTCACTGGACAAGTTGATTAAATTTTTGGAGATTTTAAATGTTCTTGCCAATACCGAAGATTTCAAAATTCTAAATGCTGGAAATTTCTATATTCAAACTCAAGTGGAAGATAATGAGAGAATTAACCTCATTTTCAATCATGTAAAAAATAAATTCAAAGAGCAAATTACTTTAGAAGAAGTTGCAAATCTCGCCAATATGACGGAGCCTTCTTTTTGCAGATATTTTAAAAAAATTACCAATAAAACGTTTACACAATTCGTGAATGAATATCGCATCATTCACTCTATGAAATTGTTAGCAGAGAAACCATTGAGTATTAACGAGATATGTTACGAAAGCGGATTCAATAACTTTAGTTATTTCAATAAAACTTTTAAAGAATATACGCAGAAAAGTCCCTCTCAATACCGAAAAGAGTTTAAAAATATTATTGAATAAAACTTTTAGAAGCAATAAAAAACTCCCGAAAATTGATTTTCGGGAGTTTGTATTTTTATGAAATTAAATTTGAAATTATTTGAAATTTACATCAGCATTCTTTGAGCTTTTTTTACCCCTTCTACTAAAGCATCTACTTCGTCTAAGGTGTTGTACACCGCAAAACTAGCTCTCACCGTTCCTGCAATTTTGAAAAACTCCATAATTGGTTGTGTACAGTGATGCCCCGTTCTTACAGCAATTCCCAGTTTATCCAGAATCATTCCTACATCCGAAGCAATTCCTATTCCTTCTAAATTAAAAGAAACTACACTGGTTCTATTCGCTTTTTCACCATAAATTTTAAGTCTATCTATTTCTAGAAGTCTTTTTTGAGCATAATTTAGCAGTTCATTTTCATGATTTCTGATATTTTCTACGCCTACTTTTTTCATAAAATCTATGGCGGCTCCTATTGCAATATTTCCGCCAACATTTGGTGTTCCCGCTTCAAATTTAAAGGGAAGTACAGCATAAGTGGTTTTCTCAAAACTACAAGTATCAATCATCTCACCACCACCATGAAAAGGCGCTAATTTTTCTAAAATTTCTTCCTTTCCGTAGAGAATACCAACTCCCATTGGTGCGTACATTTTGTGACCAGAAAATGCAAAAAAATCGCAGTCTAATTTCTGAACATCTATTTCAAAATGTGGTACAGATTGTGCTCCGTCAATCATCATGAGTGCAGAAGAATTTTTTCTCACTTTTGCGATGATTTCTTCAATAGGATTAATGATTCCTAATGCGTTAGAAACATGATTTACAGATACAATTTTGGTTTTTTCTGAAAGGTTTTTGTCTAAAAAATCGAGTTGAAGGATTCCGTTTTCGTCCATCGGAATTACTTTCAATTTTGCACCTGTCCTTTCGCAAAGCATTTGCCAAGGAACAATATTGGAGTGATGTTCTAAGTAACCGATGATGATTTCGTCATCTTTTTTTAAGAAATTAGAATTTCCCAAAGCATAAGCAACCAAGTTGATGCTTTCGGTGGTTCCTCTGGTGAAAATCACCTCATAATCATGCTTTGCATTGATGAAATGTTGTACTTTTTTTCTGGAATTTTCCATTTCTTCTGTCGCCAATTGAGACAAAGTGTGAATTCCTCTGTGTACATTGGCATTAATTTCTTCGTAATATTTTTTCCAACTTTCAAGTACAGAAATTGGCTTTTGAGAAGAAGCTGCATTGTCTAAATAAACCAATGGTTTACCATTAACTTGCTGCTGAAGAATAGGAAACTGATTGCGTATGTTTTGTATATCGAACATTTTCTTTAGATTAAAAATAAAACCACTCTAAAACTTGTTTAGAATGGTTCAAAATTACGGAATTAATTATTAAAAATTCTAATAATTTCTTCTATTGCTTTAATTGGCAAACGTTTTCACAGCATTTTCGGCTAAAAACGCAGCTTGTACAGAACGGCCTTTATCGTCTTTGGCTTCATTGTTAAACTTCCCAGTTCTTACCACTACCATATTTTTTTCAGGAATTACGATGATTAATTGGCTGGTAAATCCCCAGAAATGATAATATTTATAAGGAGCGTCATTATTAACCCAAATTCCCAAACCATAGATTCCGCCAGAATTTTTAGTTGGAGTAATCATTTTTTGAATGTAGCTAGAATCAATCAGTTGTTTTCCGTTCCAATTTCCTTTTTGAAGCATCAGTTGTCCTAATTTTGCATAATCACGAGGAATAGCATTGATACAGCAGAACGTTTTTTCCATTTTATTGTCTTCATCTATATTCCAATAAGCGTCTGATTCCATTCCCAGAGGTTTCCAAAGTTTTTGAGAAGCATACGCAGAAAGCGGAATATTTACCGCCTTTCTAATCGCAAATCCCAATAATTGTGTAGCACCAGATTGATATTCGAATCTGCTTCCTGGTTTTGTCTCAAATTGAGGAGATTTTAAGAGTGCTTCTGCCATGTTTTTACCGTAATAAATTCTAGGATTTTGTAAAAACGGATTTCTGTAATCTTCATCCCAATAATAGCCAGCTTCCATTGCGGCTAAATCTCTTAAGGTTAACTCGTTACCGTGTTCTACTTCGTTGAAATTAGGATAAAAATCTGCAAATTTTTGATTTTCTGATTTTATTTTTTGGTCTTCTATTGCCAATCCCATCAATAAAACGGTGATGGCTTTTGCCATAGAAAAAGAATTGGTTTGCGTGGTAGGTTTGTATTCTCCGAAGTATTCTTCATGAACTAATTTTCCATCTTTTATGACCAAAAATGAAGCTGAATTGGTAGATTTTAAATTGTCAACGATGTTTTTCGGTAAAGAAATTTTATTGTATAAAGAATCTTTTTGCCAAGGTTGTGCCACTCCTTTTTCTATATTTCTAAACGGAAAATCTACACCATCATCTATGGTAGCACTGGTTTCTCCTTTGAGATATGTAAGTGCGATAGCATTAAAAAGATGTTGATAATTAAAAGCATAAGCCAGAGCAATAACTGCTGCTATAAAAAGTAGAATTCCAAAAAAGAGGTTCTTTAGCGTTTTCATAAATCATTTTTTTCAAATTTAAAAAATATTTCAAAGCAAAATTATTTTCACTATAAATATGATAAAACTCAGTGATATAAATCATTTTGGGCGTTATACTGAAAATAATATCTTAGCCACCATAACAAACAAAAAAAATAACAATGAGAAAATTACTATTTTTAGCTGGGTTATTATTTACCGTAAGCTTAAGTGCACAAAACTGGCAAGTTAGATTAAGAGGTGTAGCTGTTCAGCCAAACGAAAAATCTGAAGTAAGCGCAATTGGAGGAGATGTTAATATTTCTAATTCATTTATTCCAGAATTGGATTTCACTTATTTCTTTAACAAAAACTTTGCTGCGGAATTAATCTTAGGAACTACAAAACACGATGTAGTAGATGAAAAATCTGCTCTAGGAGATGTAGATTTAGGAAGTGTTTGGTTATTGCCACCAACACTTACTTTACAGTATCATTTTTATCCAACTAAAACTTTGAAACCTTATGTAGGAGCAGGACTTAATTACACTATTTTTTATGGAGTAAAATCTGGCGCTGTAAAAGACGTGAAGTATGACAATGCTTTAGGTTTTGCATTACAAGGAGGTATAGATTACATGCTTACAGATAAGTACTTCTTAAACTTTGACATTAAAAAACTTTTCTTGAAAACAGATGTAGATGTAGATGCTTCTAATGCGGTTCCGGGTGCTACAAGTGTACCAGCAAAAGTAAACATCGATCCTCTTTTAATTGGCTTTGGTGTAGGAATGAAATTCTAATATTTCGCTATAAACTAAATTATGAAAAAATCCCGAAGAATTTTCTTCGGGATTTTTGATAATTATCAATCCTTAAAGGTTTTTAAAACCTTTAAGGATTCTATATTTTAGAAAGCAAAGTTCTAAAATTTACTTTTTCATCAATAATTCTTCTTAAATCTTCTACTTTCACACGCTCTTGTTTCATGGTGTCTCTTTCTCTTAAAGTTACCGTTCCATCTGCTAAAGAATCGTGGTCAACGGTAATACAGAAAGGTGTTCCTATTGCGTCTTGTCTTCTGTAACGTTTACCGATGCTGTCTTTTTCCTCAGAAATCACATTGAAATCATATTTCAAATCATTGAAGATTTTTTCTGCAAATTCTGGTAATCCATCTTTTTTCACCAATGGCAAAATCGCTGCTTTTACAGGCGCTAAAGCTGGTGGAAGTGATAAAACCGTTCTCTCTGAACCGTCCTCTAAAACTTCGTCTTTCAAGCAATTTGAGAATAATGCCAAGAACATTCTGTCAAGACCAATAGAAGTTTCTACTACATAAGGAACGTAGTTTTCATTTCTTTCTGGATCGAAATATTGTAATTTTCTGCCAGAGAATTTTTCATGTGCAGATAAATCGAAATCAGTTCTTGAGTGAATTCCTTCTAATTCTTTGAAACCAAATGGGAATTTAAATTCAATATCAGCAGCAGCATTTGCATAGTGCGCTAATTTTTCGTGATCGTGAAATTTATAATTTTCTTGTCCTAAACCAAGCGCTAAATGCCAGTTGAGACGTTTTTGTTTCCATTCTTCGTAGAATTTCAATTCTGTTCCTGGTGGAACGAAAAATTGCATTTCCATTTGTTCAAACTCTCTCATTCTGAAGATGAATTGTCTTGCAACAATCTCATTTCTAAAGGCCTTACCAATTTGTGCAATCCCGAAAGGCAATTTATGACGAGAAGTTTTTTGTACGTTTAAGAAATTCACGAAAATACCTTGCGCAGTTTCTGGTCTCAAATATAAATCCATCGCATTTTCCGCAGAAGCCCCTAACTTAGTCCCAAACATAAGGTTGAATTGTCTTACATCCGTCCAGTTTTTAGAACCTGTATCAGGATCAGCAATTTCTAATTCTTCAATGAGCGCTTTTACATCTGCTAAATCATTGTTTTCCAGAGATTTTGCCATTCTTGCAAGAATGGTTTTTTGTTTTTCTCTGTATTCTATAACTCTAGGATTGGTAGCTTCAAACTGTGCTTTATCAAAAGCATCACCAAATCTTTTTGCCGCTTTTTCGATTTCTTTTTGCGCTTTATCTTCTAGTTTTGCGCAGTAATCTTCAATTAAAACATCTGCACGAAAACGCTTTTTAGAATCTTTATTGTCAATCAATGGGTCGTTAAAAGCATCCACGTGTCCAGAAGCCTTCCAAGTAGTTGGGTGCATCAGGATTGCAGAATCCAGTCCTACAATATTCTCGTTCAGTTGCACCATTGCTTTCCACCAATATTGCTTGATGTTATTTTTCAGTTCTGCACCATTTTGTCCATAATCGTAAACCGCCGAAAGGCCATCATAAATTTCAGAACTTGGGAAAATAAAACCATATTCTTTTGCGTGAGAAACTACCTTCTTGAAAACGTCTTCTTGTTTTGCCATAACTTTTGAATTGAATTGCAAAAATAGGGAATTTATAGCAAATTTCTACATTTTTAAGAAGCAAGACGTTTCGTAAATTTATAGAAACTCAGTCCTGCTTTCCGTTGCAATTCCTCGTTCCATTACTTAACCCAACGCTTACTGCGGGATTTCAACTGCAATCAGGGCTAAAAACACCTTTCAGTTTTTCATTCACTGAAAAATCTGCATTAAAAATTAACATCCACTTTATTATTCCGCAGGAATCTCTACAAATAATTACAGATAATTTTGAGTTTAGATTCCTACGGAATGACAAAAAAACCGTCAAAAACCTTCGCGTACTTAGCGAAACACTTAGCGACATTGCGTGAAAAAAAACTTTAAAATATTTCTTCCACTAAAATCAGCATCGTCTGCAAAATCAGCGAGAACTTTCTTCATCATAAACTTTCAAAAACCTTTGCGCTCATTGCATTAAAGATTTAACCACAGAGAAATCAGAGTTTACACAGAGATTACAGAGGGAAAATATTCCCAAAATCAATTAAGGAAAAAAACTCTATGAACTTCGTGTGAAACTCTGTGTCTCCGTGTTTAAAAAATTCTGTACATTTGTAAAACCTTTTTTCAAAATGTACAAATCACTTCTTCGTCCGATATTCTTTAAATTTGATCCTGAAAAAGTTCATCATTTCACTTTTTTTATCCTTAAAAATTTCGGTTTTTTAACCAAATTATTTTTCCCAAAACCTTTAGAAGATAAACGACTCGAGCGTGAATTATTCGGCTTGAAATTCAAAAATCCAGTAGGTTTAGCTGCGGGTTTTGACAAAAATGCAGTGCTGTTTAATGAATTAGCAGATTTAGGATTCGGATTTGTAGAAATAGGAACCGTAACACCAAAAGCACAATCTGGTAATCCGAAAAAACGTCTTTTTAGATTGATAGAAGATGAAGGAATTATCAACAGAATGGGTTTTAACAATGAAGGTTTAGCAAAAATTGTAGAAAATCTTAAAAAATCTCCTCACAAAGTAATCATCGGCGGAAATATCGGTAAAAACACAGACACTTTACCCGAAAATTACACCGCAGATTATGTAGAATGTTTCCGAGGTTTGCACGATTTTGTAGATTATTTTGTACTGAATGTGAGTTGCCCAAATGTTTCTAGTCACGCCAAGTTAGAAGATGCAGATTATTTAAAGGAACTGATTACAGAAATTCAGAAAGTGAATGCTGAATATACTCATCCAAAGCCTGTTCTTCTGAAAATCGCTCCAGATCTCAATAAAATTCAACTCGATGAAATCGTAGACTTGGTAGCAGAAACCAAAATTGATGGGATTATCGCCACCAATACTTCTATTTCAAGAGAAAAACTTACAATTTCTAAAGAAGCTTTGGAAAAAATTGGAAACGGCGGACTTTCAGGAAAACCAATCCGTGAAAAAAGCACAGAAGTCATCAGATATTTGGCTGAAAAGTCTAATCGTTCTTTCCCAATTATCGGCGTGGGCGGAATCCACAGTGCAGAAGATGCTATCGAAAAATTAGAAGCAGGCGCAAGTTTGGTGCAAATTTATACAGGATTTATTTACGAAGGGCCAGGATTGATTAATGAAATTAATAAAAGGATTTTAGAAAGTTAGTTTGGAAGCTGGAAGATTTCTGATGCTGTCATTGCGAGGAAGGAAGTACAACGAAATGATGAAGCAGTCTTTTTACTAAATTTGAAATTTACTTTATGAAAATTCCAAAAAAAATAGAAATAATAATTCAGAATCAACATAATGAAATTGTTGAAAAGGAGATTGTTTTTGGAATAAAGATTTATAAGAGTAAAGATTCTTATCTAAACATTTCGCCTTTAAAAACTGAAGAAAACGGAAAGAAAATCATTCTTCAAAATCAAATATTTGAATATTTGACATCTGAAAATAATTTTGATGATTTTGAATCAAATAAAATTGAAATAGAGATTTGTGACACAAAGATTATCAATGATGTTTTTGAATCTGTTAAAGCATTAAGCTCTAAAACAGAAGAACAACTAAAAAAAGAGTTGGTCAACCTTGGTTTTGATGAAGAGTTTGCTCAAAAACATTCACTAAATTCATATAAAAAACTTCAAAAAGATTTTGATTTTTGGAAACAATTTTTTGAAGTTGAAAATAAGAATATTAAATTTATAGAAGATAAGATTTCTGATATTTGGATTGATGAAAAAGAAAAGAAATATATTTTCACTATAATTTAATAGAGATTCTTCACTAGACTTTGTTTCACTCATACAGACAAAAACATAATTTTCCGTAAAAATCTGTGAAATCTGCGAGAAAATTAAATGAGTTGCGCAATACTATAAATCAATAAACCAACCAAACCACCTACCAAAGTCCCATTAATTCTAATAAATTGTAAGTCTTTCCCAACTTCTAATTCTAGCTTTTCGGAGAGTTCTTTTCCTTGCCAGTTTCCTACAGTATCTGCAATTAAATCACCAAATTTATTGGTATTTCGCAAGATATATTTATAAGCTGTTACGCGAACCCAATGGTCAATTTTATGCTGTAGTTTTTCGTCTGTTCTTAGGTTTTCAGAAAATTCTGCAATGTTTTTGTGAAGATAATTTTTGAGCGAAGAATGTTCTTGTATCAATTCTTCCGTTAATGTTTTTTTCAAAGAAACCCAAATATCATGGGAATATTGATGAATTTTTTCTGGTTGCAGAAAATCATCTTTTATCGCATTGAGTTCTTGTTCGTATTGAGGATTAATTTTGATTTCAGATGAAAAATCAAATAATTTTTGAGTGATTTCTTTTCTCAAAGCGTGGTTTGGGTCTTGCTCTACTTCTTCAAAATATTTAGAAAGTCCACGGGTGATTTTTTCTGAAATTTTATCATCTACAAAACTAGGAATAAGCGTGAAACTCTCTTTCTTTACCCGTTCTCTCACCATTTCGTGGTGTTCCAGAATATAGTTTTTGATTTGAGCGGAAAGACTAGTAATGAGTTTTTGATGGTCATTTTTTTCGAGAAGATATTCCATTCCATTTCCTAAAATTTGATTGATTTTAACATCTCCCGTCATTTCTTTTGCTTTTTTGCTGATGAAATTTACCACAGCGTCATCTTCTAATTTATGGAGAATATCCAGTACGATTTCTGATAAATTTTTCACCAGAACAGAGGCGTTTTTCTCTTTCTGAAGCCATTCTCCAATGAAATGGGAAATCTTCAAATTCTGTATATAAGGTCTTATATTTTGCGGCGAAAGAAAATTAGTAACTACAAAATTTCCCAGATTATCACCGATTCTCTCTTTGGATTGTTCAATTAAATTGGTGTGCGGAATTTTTAATCCAAGCGGATGATGAAAAAGTGCTGTCACGGCGAACCAATCTGCCAAAGCTCCCACCATCGCTGCTTCGGAGAAGGCTTTTACATAACCTACCCAATGTCCGAAATTTTGATATTTCTGAAGATAAGTCATCGTCAAAAAAATACAAGTCATCAAAACGAAAAGTCCTGTTGCGAGCATTTTATGATTTCTGAGTTGGCGTTTTTTTAGTTCTTCATTCATCTCAATAATGATTATCGAAATTTTTTATAAAGATACGAATCCTAAAAATTGTTTTATTTCTATTTTTACCAAACTTTATTATAAAATTAAAATAACAACAAACCAAGAGTTTAATTTAATGAACTTAATTTCTTAATTAAAATTTAATGGTAAAATTTTAACATTAAGAATACGTTAAGGTATTAAGGAAATTAAGTTTTCCGAAAATCAAAGATTTTCTTATGAATAAAATTTTAAAAATATTATTTTGCTTGTTATTTCTGCAAAGTTGTTCACAAACACAAAAAACAAAATCAATGGAAAATCAAACCATCAAAAACCCATATTATTCTAGAACAGATAAAACGAAACTGAATGTTTCTAATGCAGAATGGAAGAAAATTCTTCCTACAGATTTATATTATGTAGCGAGAGAAGCAGATACAGAACGTCCTTTTACAGGGAAATACAATGATTTTGACGAAATAGGAGAATATTATTGTGCAGTTTGCGGAAATCATTTATTCAGAAGTTCTTCTAAGTTTGCATCAACTTGTGGATGGCCAAGTTTCTTCGAAGCAGATAAAGAAGGCGTATCTTACAAGAGAGATTCTTCTCACGGAATGGAAAGAATAGAAGTGCTGTGCAAGCGTTGTGATTCGCATCTTGGTCATGTTTTTAATGACGGTCCAGAACCTACAGGAATGCGCTATTGTATGAACTCTGTGAGTCTAGATTTTCAGAGAGATTCTGAGAAAAAATAGACTTTCTATAATTTCAGTTTCTTTATATTATGTTAAATAGAGTTAAATAAAAGTTAATTAATTTTAATTTAATTTGTTGGTTTATAGTGTTTTGTATTTTTGCCCGACTAAAAATACCAAAACCAAAATCGATGAAGAAATTACTATTATTACTCACGGCAATTTTGATGATTGCCACGTCATTTTATAAAAAAACAAACTTAGAAGTTAGTTCTAAAAAACCCGTATCAACTAAAGTTGAAAAGAATTCTGGTAAAGCAACAGAACTTAGCGAAGCTGAAACTTTATACCATGCTATAGAATTCAATAACTCCAATAAACTAGAATTAGATGTTTTTGAAAAAGCAATTTTAGGTTTTAATAATTTAAAAAAAGCAGAGAAAATAGATGAAGAAAGTCATCTTTTAACCATTTGTGATTTTTCGCTTTCGTCTACTCAAAAAAGACTTTGGGTAATAGATTTAAATGATAAAAAAATATTGTTTAATTCTTTGGTTGCCCACGGAAAAAACACGGGTGAAGAATTTGCCAGAAAATTTTCGAATACTGAAAGTTCATTGCAAAGTAGCCTTGGTTTTTACGTTACAGAGTCTACTTATAACGGAAGTAATGGTTTTTCACTAAAGCTTCACGGAATGGATAAAGGCTTTAACGACCGAGCTTTACAGCGTGCTATAGTGATGCATGGAGCAGATTACGTGAGCGAAAATTTTATAAAATCTCAGCGTAGAATTGGTAGAAGTTGGGGTTGTCCAGCTGTTCCTACAGCGTTAGCAAAACCAATTATCAATACGATTAAAGATAAAAACGTAATATTTATTTATTATCCAGACCAAAATTATCTTTCTTCTTCAGTGTGGCTAAATGCTTAGTAATTGATATAAAAGAAAAAGGATTTCAAAATTTTGAAATCCTTTTTTATTTGTTTAAAAATTAACATCAAATCCTACATAAAAATTGGCAGGCATAATGGGCGCATAAACCATTCCTCCGTCAAAATAATTCCCGAAAGGATTTTGAGCATCTACAATCGGATTTTTTTGTCGAGTTCCAGTCAGGTTTTCCCCACCGAAATACGCTCTGATGTTTTTATTGAAGTTGTGAGCAATCTGTGCATTCCAAGTCATATAAGAATCAGAAAATTCTGGCAACTGTAAATGAGTTGGATTAGAAGCAGTATTCGGGATTCTTTGTCTTCCCACGTATTGAACGGTAGTGTCAAAGGTCCAAAAAGAATCTTTTCCTTCTTTTTTAGTGCTATAAGCTGCATTAAAAAAACCTCTGTTTTTCGCCATGAAAGGAATTTCTTTTCTTCCGCTAGCAAAATCTGCTTGTACATCATAATACTTGTACGCTACTCTGAAATCTAGATTTTTTACCACGCTAAAATCTAATTGCGTTTGCAGTGAATTGGCAAATGATTTTCCATCTAAATTATAGAAAACGATTTTCTGTGGGTTTTCTAAATCTACTAAAACTTGATTTTGGAAGTCTGTTCTGAAGAAATCTGTAATCCAACTTGCTTTTTTGCCAAAAAGTTTGAAATCTTGTTGAAGACTCGCTCCGTAATTCCAAGCGATTTCTGGTTTTAAGCCGTATGTTTTCCCTCCATTTTGTAAAATTTCAATACTTCTGTTTGATGCAAAAAACTGTTGGTTTTCCGCAAAAATATTTGCTGTTCTAAAGCCTTTTCCAGCAGAAACTCTCAAAATGGTTTTTGGCGAAAAATCATATTTGAAATTAATTCTCGGCGTGAATTGTGTTCCCCCTAAATTGTGAAAATCTACACGCGAACCCGCTACCAAAGTGTATTTAAGTCCCGTTAAAGTATATTCAAAAAACAATCCCGGAACGGTTTCTGTTCTTTGGAAATTTTGAGCTAAATAATCTTCGTTATAGTCATCATATAAAAAACTTGCTCCTGTTTTATATTTATGATTGGTATTTCCAAAAATAGATTCGAAAATCAAGTTTGAGTAATAGGTTTTCTGTTCTCCGAAATAATTTCTAAGACCAAAAAAGCTATTTTGTTTATGATAAGTAAATTGGTTCATCAAACCGATGCTTTGGTAAGGTTTTCCTTTGAAAATGTAACCTGTTTTGTTCCAAACCTGAAAACGATTATTGTCAATATTCACTCCATATTTGTTCTGAGAAATTTGCGGAAGTTTGTCATCAAAACCAACTTGTCCTGCAATTCTTTTGTCTACCAAATATTGAATCCCGAAATGTGAACCAAAACCAGAATTTTCTAAATCATTGTAATCCAATAAATAAGCTGCATTAATTTGGTTTCCTTTTGGTCTGTCAAGAAAGGTGTCGTTGTTGTCATCCATTTCACCAACGGTTGCGTTTCCGTGCAATAAAATAGATTGTCCCCATTTTTCATTCAATTTAGAAGTAGAAACAATGTTCGCTTCGTATCTTCCGTTAAAATCTGCAAAAAGATTCACAGAATTTTCCGGATTTTTATTGAATTTTACAAATTCTGTATTGATTTGTCCTGTAATGCTTTCGTAACCATTTACTACGGTGCTTCCTCCTTTTGTTAATTGAATCCCTGAAATCCAACGACCGGGAATGAAGTTTAAACCATATGCAGAAGCCAATCCTCTGATTTCGGGTAAAAGTTCTTTGGTCAAAGCCGTGTATTTTTGGTCTAAACCAAGCATTTTCAACTGTTTGGTTCCTGTGACAGCGTTAGAAAAAGAAACGTCTACTGTCGCATTGGTTTCGAAACTTTCAGAAAGATTACAACACGCCGCTTTCAATAATTCTTTTGAATTAATATTGAAAACCAAGCCTGCTTCTTTTTTATTGAGAGCAGTTGCTTCTTGATATTTGGTTAGTTTTACTCCCTCTATCATTTTTTCGTTTTTGCTTGTTTCAGCATTATGTTCAGAATGATCTTCCGTAGATGCTGTGTGTTCAGAATTTTTAGAAGTAACTGCTTCTTCCATATTGGCTGTTCTATCATAATGACAACATCCAGGCAAAGCATTGTAGGTGCTCTCGTCTGTTTTATATTTTTCATTGTCGTGGCCTACTGTTGCAATGTCCTTTAGAATTTGGTCTAAAGAAGTTTTGCTTTGGTCAAATTCTAACTTTAGAAGAAGTGTTTCTGCGTTCCATTCTGCTTGAGTTGCGCCAGATTTTTTGGCAGTTTCTTCTATTCTTTCTTTACACATTTCACAAGCGCCATTCACTTTTGCTAGTGTTGTAATGACTTGTGGAGTGTTTTTCTCTTCGTTTTTGTTAAGAGTAACCGTTCTGTCGTAATGACAACAAGCGGGTAGATTGTCATAAACGTCCTGGGAGGTTTTATACTTTTCGTTATCATGACCTACATCTGCAATATTTTTCAGAAGTTTGTCCAAAGAGGTTTTAGAAGTGTCAAATTCTACTTCTAAGGTTTGGGTTTCTGCGGTCCAAGTTGCGGTTTTGGCACCAGATTTTAGTGCCGTTTTTTCTATTCTGTCTTTGCACATTCCACATTCGCCTTTTACTAAAGCTTTTTCTTTGGTGATTTGTGAAAAGGTAATCTGGAATACGAATAAAAGGAGTAAAGTCAGAAGACTTTTCTGTATGTTTTTCATTTTTAATAAGTTAAATAAATTTTGTTGAAATGATTTTTCAGGATAAGCCACAATTATGGCTGTACAAATTTTATTTAACCTATTTTAGGCGGTTGCCAAATCGCAATAGAAAGTAGAGATAAATAAGGCGCCAAGTAGAAATTTTCTACTTTATTAGAAATAGCGTGAGAAGAAATTTCGCCTAGAGATTTGTCCGTTTCTTCACCAATGAAAACAACACTTAATGAGCAAGAAGTACATTTTGCACAATTGCTATTACAAGATTGTGATTTTTTGGAAGTATCGTGACAAGGACTAGATTTTTTAGAAGCACTACAGCAATCTTTCTCGGATTTTTCTGTAGTACAACAAGCTGTTTCTGTATTTTGAGCAAAAAGCATCTGATTAGGAACGATGAACATTCCCAATGCGAAAATCATTACAATTATTTTTAAATGCTTTGCCATTTATGGAGCAAAATTATAAAAAAAAACTTTGCCAAAATACATTTGTTGAATTTTTGACAAAGTTTAACTTTTTTGTGATTAATTCTTTTCCAGTGGATTATTGTTGGCTTTCGCTTCTTCTTTCAGCCTTTCTTCCATCATTTTTCTTCTCTCGGCTTCATTTTGTGGGTTTTGGTTTCCTCCCATTCTCATTGCAAATCCGCCACCTTGATTTTGGAAAAATGACATCGGGTCTTTATTGAATTTTTCTTGCTGTTTTAAGAATTCGCTTCTTTTCAATTTAATATTATTGCCAAATCTGCTTTCGAAATTAGGAAGTTCAGCAATTTTTTTGGTTTCTTTCAAGTCAAAAGAATAATCTCCTTTTTCGTCTTCCACTTTTACGATTAATCCTGGCAATCCAGAAAATTTATAAGGCCCATCTATAAACGGAAGATCTTGAGTAAACCAAGCAAACCATTTTCTACCTGCAAAAGTAGTTTCTGCCTTTTGAGTTTCATATTCACCAATTTTTACGGTTTCTGGTAAGATTTTCCAAGTAAAAGTTCTGTCTTCATCGTACCAATATTGGTCTCTTGCGATTCTGTCTTTATAAGAAATGGTTTTGGTAGCGTGATTTTTTTCGATGGAATAAGTGATTGCGGTTCTGAATTGCTCCATAGAATTTCTGTCAAAATTGAAATTTCTGGTTTCCATCGCTTGACGAATGGTAGAATCTCTTTTCATTCTTTTTTCGCCGTAGAAAATAGATTTTTCTGTAGAGATGTCTAAGTAAGCATTTTCTATTTTAGGAGCTGCAGTAGAATCTGTTTTCATAGAAACTTGATACACAAAACGTGTATTTTGTGAAAAACTGAATGCTGAAATGAGTCCTAAAAATAAAATTACTATTTTTTTCATGTATAAATTTTCTTTTTGATGATTAAATTTCCCCAAAGTTAAAATTTATCTATGAAATACATAGACAAATATTTCACCACAAATTTGATATTGATTTGAAATGTAGTATTTTTGCAATCTAAAATCATTCTAAATAAAAATAATGATTAAAGTATCAGATTTAGCAAAAAAAAAAGCATCTCAATTGATGAAAGAAGAAGGCTTCAACCCAGAAACCGACTATATAAGAGTTGGCGTAAAGAGTGGAGGTTGTTCTGGATTAGAGTATGTTTTGAAATTCGACAATGAAAAAACAGAAGCTGACCAAGTTTTTGAAGACAATGGGGTAAAGATTGTGGTAGATAAAAAATCATTCTTATACCTTGTTGGGACCACTTTAGAATATTCTGGTGGTCTGAATGGAAAGGGTTTCGTTTTTAATAATCCAAATGCTGCAAGAACTTGCGGTTGTGGAGAAAGTTTTAGTTTATAAGTATGGCAAAATATACAGAAGATGATTTGAGGGAAGACCTCAAAACCAAAGAATACGAAGCTGGTTTTTATACAGATATTGAATATGAAGATTTTCCCGTTGGTTTGAACGAGGAAATTGTTCGTATGATTTCTGCTAAAAAAGAAGAACCAGAATGGATGACCAATTGGCGTCTAGAATCTTTCAGAATTTGGCAAAAAATGGAAGAGCCAGATTGGGCAAATATTCAATATGAAAAACCAGATTTTCAGGCGATTAAATATTACGCAGCTCCGAAAGTAAAACCAGAATTGGCAAGCTTAGATGAGGTAGACCCAGAATTATTGAAAACTTTCGAAAAGTTAGGAATCAATATCGAAGAACAAAAGCGTTTAGCTGGAGTTGCGGTAGATATTGTAATGGATTCTGTTTCAGTGAAAACCACTTTCCAAGCGACTTTGAAAGAAAAAGGAATTATTTTCTGCTCTATTTCTGAAGCGATTAAGGAATATCCTGAATTGGTTCAAAAATATATCGGAAAAGTTGTTCCAAGAGGTGATAATTTCTACGCAGCTTTAAACTCTGCTGTATTTTCAGACGGAAGTTTCTGCTACATTCCAAAAGGTGTAAAATGTCCGATGGAACTTTCAACTTATTTCCGTATTAATCAGGCAGGAACTGGTCAGTTCGAGAGAACTTTGGTGATTGCCGATGAAGGAAGTTACGTTTCTTACCTTGAAGGTTGTACTGCTCCTGCAAGAGATGAAAACCAATTGCACGCTGCTGTGGTAGAATTGATTGCGATGGATAATGCAGAAATTAAATATTCTACTGTACAAAACTGGTTTCCAGGAGACGAAAACGGAAAAGGTGGAGTGTATAACTTTGTGACTAAGAGAGGTTTATGCGAAAAAAATGCTAAAATTTCTTGGACTCAAGTAGAAACAGGTTCTGCGGTAACTTGGAAATATCCTTCTTGTATTTTGAAAGGAGATAATTCTGTGGGCGAATTTTATTCGATTGCAGTGACTAATAATCATCAGTATGCAGATACTGGAACCAAGATGATTCACATTGGTAAAAACACGAAATCTACGATTATTTCTAAAGGAATTTCGGCGGGGAAATCTAATAATTCTTACCGTGGTTTGGTTAAGGTAATGCCTTCTGCAAAAGGCGCGAGAAACTTTTCACAATGTGATTCTCTTTTGATGGGAAATGAATGTGGAGCGCACACTTTTCCATACATCGAAATCAAAGATCCAACCGCTCAATTAGAACACGAAGCTACAACTTCTAAAATTGGTGAAGACCAAATTTTCTACTGTAACCAAAGAGGAATTGATACAGAAAAGGCAATTGCTCTAATTGTAAATGGTTTCAGTAAAGAAGTTTTGAACAAATTACCAATGGAATTTGCGATTGAAGCACAGAAATTATTAGAAATTTCATTAGAAGGTTCTGTAGGATAATTTTTAAATAAGAAAATATACAAAATGTTAAAAATAAATAACTTACACGCCAAAATTGAAGACGGCGTAGAAATTTTGAAAGGAATTAATTTAGAAATAAAACCAGGCGAGGTTCACGCGATTATGGGACCAAATGGTGCTGGAAAATCTACCCTTTCTTCTGTAATTGCAGGAAAAGAAGATTACGAAGTAACCGATGGAGAAATACTTTTTGAAGGAGAAGATATTATAGAAGATGCTCCTGAAGAAAGAGCGCACAAAGGAATTTTCCTTTCTTTCCAATATCCAGTAGAAATTCCGGGAGTTACGGTAACTAATTTCATCAAAGCAGCACTTAACGAAACCAGAAAAGCGAATGGTTTAGAAGACATGCCTGCTAAAGAAATGTTGGCCTTAGTTCGTGAAAAATCAGAATTATTAGGAATTAAAAAAGATTTCCTTTCTCGTTCGTTGAATGAAGGTTTTTCTGGTGGTGAGAAAAAGAGAAATGAAATTTTCCAAATGATGATGCTTAATCCTAAATTGGCTATTCTTGATGAAACAGATTCAGGATTAGATATTGATGCGTTAAGAATCGTAGCTGATGGTGTAAATGCTTTCAAAAATGAAGGAAATGCAGTGCTGTTAATTACGCACTACCAAAGATTATTAAATTACATTCAGCCAGATTTTGTACATGTTTTAGCAGACGGTAAAATCATTAAAACGGGTGATAAATCTTTGGCATTAGAACTCGAAGAAAAAGGATACGATTGGCTCGTAAAATAATGAAAATTGTAAATTAAAATGAGTTTATTCGAACAAATAGAACTTCAAAAATCTTCACTTTCTGGGAGCAAATTTCAGGCTTTAGAACAATTCTTGAGCAAAGGTTTTCCAACTAAGAAAGACGAAGAATATAAATATACCCATCTGAAGGAAATTGTAGAAAAAGATTACAATTTTTCTGCTTCAGAGCACCATTCTATCAGCAAAAAACAATTGGATGAACTTCACCTTGGCGAAGAACATTTCGATTTTATTGTTTTTGTGAATGGAAAATTACACAAAGAATTATCAAATATTTCGGTGGAAAATGCAGAGTTTTTAACATTAAAATTTGCACTTTCTCACGAATCTTATTCAGAAATTATTAAAAATCACTTCAATACAATTGCTAATCAAGATTTAGCTTTTTGTAATTTAAATGAAGCGCTTCACGAAAACGGATTTTTCCTTCATGTTCCCAAAAATGTGGTGATAGAAAAGCCAATTCATGTATTTTATATTTCTCAAAATCAAGATGAAAACACATTCTATAATACCAGAAATTTATTGGTAGTAGAAGAAGGTGCGAAAGTAGAAGTGATAGAATCTCATCATAATTTTGATGAAACTTACGTGTTTACCAACTCTGTAACCGAAATTTTTGCAGGTAAAAATGCAAAAGCAGATTGGCATAAATTGCAAAATGATTCTGATACTTCTTATTTGGTAGACCACACTTTTGCGAAGCAAGAAAGAGATTCTTTGGCAACCGTAAATACATTTTCTTTCGGTGGAAAATTGGTGAGAAACAATCTAGATTTCATTCATAACGGAGAAAACATCAACTCGTTTATGAACGGAATTACCATTATCGGTGGAGAGCAGTTGGTAGATCATCACACCGCGGTTCATCATAACCAACCGAATTGTGAATCTTATCAGAATTACAAAGGTGTTTTCAAAGATAAAGCTCACGGCGTTTTTAACGGGAAAGTTTTTGTAGATAAAATTGCTCAAAAGACCAATGCTTATCAGCAAAACAATAATATTTTGTTAGACGAAGGAGCTACGATTGATACAAAACCTCAGTTAGAAATTTTTGCAGATGATGTAAAATGTTCTCACGGTTGTACGGTTGGTCAGCTGAATGAAGATGCACTGTTTTATCTAAGAGCAAGAGGAATTTCTAAAAAAGAAGCTCAGGCTTTGTTATTGTACGCTTTTGCAAATGATGCGATGCAAAATATTGATATTGAGCCTTTAAAATTGAAAATTTCTAAACTTTTAGCGGAAAAATTAGAAGTAGAAATTGCTTTTGAAGATTTAGATTAAAATTCATATTTTCGTTAAGAAATGAATTTAGAACAAGTTAATTTACATCTTAATGCTTATAAAGAAAGTGACCAAATTTTAGATGCAGCCAAGTATCTGATTAGAAATTTTGACTTAGAACACGAGAATTTTGCAGGTTTTGGGTTTAGAGAAGAACTGAAAAATGATGGACTTTTATTAACTGCAGAAGGAGAAATAGGAGAAAAGCAAATCGTAAAAATTCCTAGAAATTTGTTTGATTTTGATATCAAATTGGTTTTAAATATGGTGGCTCACGAAATGCTTCATGTTCGTCAAAAAGACCCAAATTCTCTAGTGGAAGATAAAAATGAAAGGGAATTTCAAGCGTATTATGAAATGCTTTTTCACAAAATTTTCCCGCAAATTCCAGAGCTTTCGTCCTTTTATATTAAACAATTTGGCGGTAAAGCTTTAGAATATTATAGAAGAATGGGAGAAGGTTCTGAATTGCAGCAGAAATATGCTGAACAGAAAAAAGAAGTAGAAAATTTAATAACTTCTCAACCATAAAAAACCAAAAAAACTAAAACCAACCAAAATGATAAAAAATATTCCGATAGAAAAAGTGCTTTTTCTGGATATAGAAACCGTTCCGCAAGTAAGTAATTTTGCAGAACTTTCTGAAACCGAACAAAAACTTTGGGATAAAAAAACTGCAAGACAAAGAGAAGAAGATATTTCTGCTGCAGATTTTTATGGAGATAGAGCCGGAATAATGGCAGAATTTGGTAAAATTATTTGCATTTCCATTGGGATTTATGATAAAAATAATAAAATCCTCATCAGGAGTTTTGCAGGAGACCATGAAGAAGAATTATTAAAAGAATTTGGAGAAATTTTCAACCGCCCGAAATTGCAAAACGTAATTTTGTGTGCTCACAACGGAAAAGAATTTGATTTTCCTTGGATTGCTAGAAGATTTCTGATTAACGGAATGCAACCACCAGTTCCGTTCCAGATGTTTGGAAAAAAGCCTTGGGAAATTCCGCATCTTGATACGATGGAATTGTGGAAATTTGGTGATTGGAAAAGCTTTATTTCTTTGGAATTAATGGCGCATATTTTTGGCGTTCCTACTCCCAAAGATGATATAGATGGTTCTATGGTTTCGTCTATCTATTATATAGAAAAAGACTTGCCAAGAATTGTAAAATATTGCGAAAAAGATGTCTTAACTTTGGCCAATATCTTTCGCAAAATGAGACAAGAAGATTTATTAGAAAGAAGAGAAGATTAAATCTCAAATGTATTAAGAATTATGAAATATACAGACGAACAAATTGCAGATATAGGTGAAAATATCATTAAAGCCTTAAAAACCGTTTTCGATCCAGAAATTCCTGTAGATATCTACGAATTGGGATTGGTTTATGATGTGCAAATTTCTGAAGATGGAGATGTAAAAGTGGTAATGACTCTTACTACACCGAATTGTCCAGTTGCAGAATCTCTACCTCAAGAAGTAAAAGAAAAAGTTGCGGCTGTAGAAAATGTAAAATCTGTAGATTTAGAATTGACTTTTGAGCCAAGTTGGAACAAAGACATGATGAGTGAAGAAGCAAAATTTGAATTGGGAATACTTTTTTAATCTCCGTTCATTTCACAGATAAAAAAAAACACCATACTATTGGTGTTTTTTTATTTATAAATCTCGCTTTTTTGCCAATCTTGCTGATTTTCTTAATTCTTAAAATCTGCCAAATCAGCACAGTCTGCGAGAAAATTAAATTTCTTTCGCAATTTCCTTTCCTTCTCTTCGGCTCCATTCACTCCAAGAACCCACGTATAAATTCGGCACTTCGGCTCCGCTCAGTGTGACGAAACCAGCGTAATCTAAAGCTAAAATGGTATGACAAGCCGTAACTCCAGAACCACAGTGAATGATTAATTTTTTTGTCATGCTGAGCGTAGTCGAAGTATTTGCCAATAATTGTTGATATTTTTCTTTTAGAATTTCAGGAGGAAGAAACTCGCCATTTTCGTCTAAATTTTCAGAAAAAGGAATGTTAATCGCACCAGGAATATGTCCTGCTACTAAATCTATTGGTTCACTTTCTCCACGGTATCTGTATGCATCTCTTACATCTATTACGGTAGCAGAATTTTCTGAAATTTCTTTTTCTACCTCTTCCAAAGTTGAGGTTGGCCAACTCCAGTTTTCTTTCAAAATAAAAGAAGTTTTTTCAAAAATTTCTTCTCCAGATTTTAAAGGAATCCCTGCTTTTTCGGCTGTTTGAAATCCACCACTCAAAACCTGAACTTTTTCAATTCCAAAAGATTTTAACATCCACCAACAACGAGCCGCTGCATTTGCGCCATTAGACGTGTCATAAACCACAATATGTGAATCCTCCGAAATTCCTAAATTTTGTAAAGTTTCTGCAAATTTTGAAATCTTTGGCAAAGGATGCCTTCCTCCGAAAGCTGCATCTTCGCCAATTTCTGCTAAATCTTTGTCAAGGTCAATAAACCTAGCACCTTTGATGTGATTTTGCAGGTAATTTTCACGGGCATCTTTTCCCGTTCTAGCATCAAGAATCACTAAGTTTTCTTGATGGAAAATTTCTTGAAGTTCGGTTGCGGTGATGATGGGTTTCATTGTGTATAATTTTTTTAAACGCAAAGATTTTTATTTATTTCTTTAAATTTTAAGTCGTTTCACTCAGCAAAGGCATTAAAATGCTTCGCAAAGCGAAGTGTTTATCTGTGAAAATCTGTGCAATCTGTGGGAAATTAAAATTTAAAAATATCTTTTGCTCTATTCCAAGCAGCTTCAAAATTAAGAAGATTCAGTTTGTGGTCTATTTTTTCAGACGCCATAAAATTAATGACTTGTTCCGTTGGCATATTTCCTACCAAATCATCTTTTGCATAAGGACAACCGCCAATTCCTTTAATCGCAGAGTCAAATCTTCTGCAACCTTTATCATAAGCCGCTTTCAGTTTTACGTATGAATCTTCGTATTTGTTATGAAAATGCGCTCCGAAATGAATATCAGAAAACTGCGCAGGAATTTTTTCAAACAATTTCGAAATTCGCTCTACATTCCCAGTTCCTGTAGTATCTGAAAGCAAAATATTTTTGATGCCGATTTCTGCAAATCTTTTTGCCCAAAATTCTACATCTTGCCATTTCCAGATTTCGCCATAAGGATTTCCGAAAGCCATAGAAAAATAAAGGTTTAATTCTCTATTTTCAGATTGTACCAACTCCCATATTTTCACAATTTCTTCATACGCTTCTTCTTGGTTTTTATTGGTATTTCTGTACTGAAACGTTTCAGAAATAGAAAAAGGAAAGCCTAAAATGTCAACGTTTTCATGCTTCAAGGCACGTTCAGCGCCAGAAATATTGGCAACGATGACAGAAATTTTGGTGTTATTTTTTTTCTGAATTTCTGGGATTACGTGTTTAGTATCTGCCATTTGAGGAATGGCTTTTGGCGACACGAAACTTCCACAATCGAGTACATCAAAGCCTACTTCCATCAATGCATTAATGTAATCAATCTTTTTTTGAGTGGGAATAAACTCTCCCCAACCTTGCATGGCGTCTCGTGGACATTCAGTTAAAAACATTTCTAATTTTTAGATTTTATTTCTTGCCTAAAAATACGATTTTTTTGACCAAAAGAAAATGGAAAATCAATTTTATGAAAACCCCTTGATTCTGTGTGTCAAACTGCGCCCCAGATTGAGCGGCATGTTTGAGCTCTTTTTTCTAAAAATTTTGAAAAGATGGCTTTGAAGATGAATTTTTAGAAAAAAAGCGAGTAGCGAAAGCTGGAATTTGGCGCCAAATATTTTTAAAAAAAACATCCATCATCTAACATCCATCATCCCGTCAAAAATCTGTAAATTTGTGAGAAATAAAATTAAGAAATGCAGACAATAGAATTCAATCACGAATGGAAAATGCGTCTTCTGAACCGTTTTCTGACTTATGTAAAAATATATTCAACCAGTGATGCAGAAAGCGAAACGACGCCTTCTTCTCCACAGCAATGGGACATTGCGAAATACATCTTCCAAGAATTGCAAGATTTAGGACTTTCTGATGTTTCTATGGACGAAAATGGTTACATCATGGCGTATGTTCCTTCTAATATTTCTGAAAATGAGCCAACTGTAGGTTTTATTGCACATTATGATACTTCACCAGATTTTAACGGGAAAGATGTAAATCCACAAATATGGGAAGATTACAACGGTGGAGATTTGGTTCTCAACAAAGAAACGGGGTTCACGCTTTCTTCGGAAAAATTCCCAAGTCTGAAAAAATATGTTGGAAAAACATTGATTACTACAGACGGAACTTCACTTCTTGGAGCTGATGACAAAGCAGGAGTTGCAGAAATTGTAACCGCTGCAGAATATATTTTGGCGCATCCAGATATTAAACACGGAAGAATTGCGATTGGTTTTACACCAGACGAAGAAATCGGACGAGGTGCACACAAATTTGATGTAGCGAAATTCGGAGCAGAATATGCTTATACGATGGACGGAAGTGAAGTGGGCGAATTAGAATACGAAAATTTCAATGCAGCAGGAGCAGTGGTGAAAATCAATGGACTTTCTGTTCACCCAGGTTATGCTTTTGGTCAAATGAAAAATGCAGGACTTCTTGCAGTGGAATTTGCACAGATGTTACCTGCTAATGAAACACCAGCTACCACCAAAGGTTTTGAAGGTTTTTATCATTTAATGGAAATTAAAGGTGATGTTTCTGAAGCTAAATTGCAATACATTATCAGAGATCACGATGCTGAAAAATTTGAAAATCGTAAAAAATTCATCACCGAAAAAGTAGCAGAATTTAATGCAAAACATGGTGAAAATACTGCAGAAATAGAAATTAAAGAGCAGTACAGAAATATGAAACAGCAATTTGAAGGCAAAATGCACATCGTAGAAATTGCAGAACAAGCGATGAAAGACGCCAATATAGAACCGAAAATTAAAGCAATTAGAGGTGGAACAGACGGTGCACAATTGTCTTATATGGGATTGCCTTGTCCAAATATTTTTGCAGGTGGAGAAAATTTCCACGGACCGTATGAATATGTGGCGCTAGAATCAATGGAAAAAGCTGTGAAAGTAATTGTGAATATCGCGAAAGCGAGGAAATAAATAAACACAATCCTTCAAGGATTTAGAATCCTTGAAGGATTAAAATTTAAAACTCTGTTAATCACCAATTAACACTGCCAGATTAATTTTACAAAAACTATTTATGGCAAAACTAAAACGCGAAGTAGAAGTAGTTGTTTTATCAGACATTCATTTGGGAACGTATGGTTGTCATGCTAAAGAATTGGTGGCGTATCTCAAAAGTGTTTCTCCGAAAGTGTTAATTCTCAATGGTGATGTTATCGACGGTTGGGCTTTTTCTAAAAGGTATTTTCCAAATTCTCACATGGCAGTTTTGAGTGAGTTTTTCAAAATGATGAAAAAAGGAACTCAAGTGATTTACATCACCGGAAATCACGATGAATTTTTAAGAAAATACACCGATTTATCGATGGGAAATCTTTTTCTTACCGATAAATATTTATTAGAAATTGAAGGAAAAAAACATTGGATTTTTCACGGAGACGTTTTTGACCATACTACTTCAGGTTCTGCAAAATTCATTGCCAAATTGGGCGGAATGGGTTATGATTGGTTGATTTTGGTGAATAGAGCCATTAATTGGATTTTAGAAAAATTTGGAAAAGGAAAAGTTTCGCTTTCTAAAAAAGTAAAAAATTCAGTAAAAAAAGCGGTGAAATTCATTGGTGATTTTGAGAAAAAAGCCACTGAAATTGCCATCAACAATCATTATGATTATGTGATTTGCGGTCATATTCATCAACCTGCAGATAAAATCTGGACAACAGAAAAAGGAAGCGTTCATTACCTGAATTCAGGCGACTGGATTGAGAATCTCTCTTGGCTAGAATACAACCATGGAGAATGGAGTTTAAAATTCTTTAACGAAAAAGATTTTGAAAAACCAATTATTGAGAAAAATGATATCTCAGTCAATATGGAAGAGCTCATTCATCCTAAGATTTTAGCGAGTTTTGCTGAAGTGAAAATATAAATTATCTTGAAGAATTTAATTTTTCATTAATTTCATCAAGATAATCCCAAAACTCTTCAGTGAATTCATTTTTCTCAACAGTAATAATTTGTGGTACTATTAAATCTAAATTCAACATAAAATTTGTGAAATTTTCGTTTAATTTAAGTAATTTATATATTAACTCTTCATTACAAAAATATTCTGAAAATTTTTGAAAGCCTTCTATAACTGTATTTAATGTTAAAATTGAAATATAAGTATCTAAATTATTTTTATTTTTTATTGATTCTAAAGCAATTAAAGTATATGGATTTCCATGTTTTATAGCACTCAAAAAAGAATATTGAATATATAGTAAATCATTTTGATTATTTTTAGTTATCTCTGGATGAGATTCGTTTTTAATTATATCAAAAACAATTTCCTTAATATTCCATGGAGTTTTTTTTAATTTAGAATGATTAATATATTTATAAATTCTTTCTTCGGGGTTATTTAATATGAATTCTAGAGTTCTAGTTCTTTCCCACAATGATGCTAGTAGGCTTCCAGAACTCTCAAAAAATTCTTCATTTTGAAGAGTAATTATTGATTTAAAAAAATTAAATGAAGATTTTAGAAGGATGGAACAAACTCCAAACATTTCTTTATTTGTAATTTTAGACTTATCAATATACTTGTAAAAACTGTTATATAGGAGAAGTAATTCTTCGCTATAACTATTTATTTCCTTTATGTGCTTCAACTTGTTATTAATTATTTCTTCAAAAAAGCATCCCAACCTTGCGCTGTAATTTGCGCCAGTTCGTTGCTGCCTCGTAAAACCATAAAATTCCCTTGTTCCAAATCTACAGCATGACCAATTACCGTAAAATCTGGATGATTTCTCAGTTTTTCAAAATCATTTGGAGAAATGGTGAACAATAATTCATAATCTTCACCACCGCTTAATGCACACATTGCAGGATTCAGGTTAAATTCATCTGCAGTAGTAATGGTAAGCGTATCTAAAGGAATTTTTTCTTCATACAATCTGAAACCCACTTTACTTTGATCCGAAAGATGCAGGATTTCCGAAGCCAAACCATCAGAAACGTCAATCATAGAAGTCGGTTTTATGTCGAGTTCTTCTAAAGTTTTCTTGATGTCTGTTCTTGCTTCAGGTTTTAATTGACGTTCTAAAATGTAATCGTAGCCTTCCATTTCGGGTTGCATATTTGGGTTAGCTAGATAAACAGAATGTTCTCTTTCCAAAATTTGTAAACCCATGTAAGCGCCACCTAAATCTCCAGTAACTACTAATAAATCATTGGTTTTAGCACCATTTCTGGTCAATAAATTTTCAGAATTTTCTAATCCAATTGCAGTAATCGTAATTACCAAACCAGACGTAGAACTGGTAGTATCTCCACCAACTAAATCTACATTGTATTTTTCACAAGCTCTGTAAATTCCATCGTAAATTTCATCAAGAGCTTCCACAGGAAATCTGTTAGAAACCGCCATAGAAACTAAAATCTGAGTAGGTACAGCGTTCATTGCGGCAATGTCGCTCAAATTTACAACAACCGCTTTGTAACCTAAATGTTTCAATGGAACATAGCCCAAATTAAAATGCACTCCTTCTGCTAAAACATCAGACGTAATCACTACTTTTTTTCCTTCAGGATTGATGATTGCTGCGTCATCACCAATAGAACGTTCAGTGGAAGAATTCTTAATCGGAAAATTTTCGGTAAGGCGTTTAATCAATCCAAATTCTCCTAATTCAGAAATTGGCGTTAATTGTGGTTTTTTATCTTCTAACATAATTGTAAAGCGTAAAATGAGCCAAAAATTTTGACTCTAAATTTTTAAAATTTAACGATTTAAATCCATTAAACTCGCATCTATATTTTCCGGACGGAAAGGCAATGCTTTAATGTCTTCTCTAGAAAGCAGTTTAGTGTTTTCGGTCTTAAACTGATTCATCACCACCAAAATATCATCTGGCGGAGTGGTGGTTTTTCTAAGCATCATGTCTATCCAAACTCCTGTTGCTTCGGCAGTTGCACAATGTGTACCGTCTGGCAAATAGAACTTGTGTGTGAACTGATATATACTTGCATCTTCAGAACTTCCAGAAATTTCTAATGAAACAATCACTTCTTGGTCAGCGTAAACTTCCTTGAAAAACGAATATCTTTCGTGCAAAATCACAGGGCCAATTCCCCATCTGTTGAGTTGAGCAACGCCCATTTTGTGTTTTGTCATAAAAGCCATTCTCGTTTGCGCACAATATTGCACATAAGAAGAGTTTGCTAAATGTCTGTTGGCATCTATATCGCTCCAGCGAACTTCGTGTTTATGGTAGTAAATCATAAATTTTTATTTTTTATGGCGCCAAATTCCTCGTTCCGTTCCCGCTTCCCGAAAAAAATATTTTTATATTCTTTAAAAAATATTTTCTCGGGAGAGCTCCACTCAACTCGGGGCGCAATTCCGTTATAAAATCACTTATTTTTCAAGATTCAAAATTACGTAATAATCGTGGTTTAGAAAAATCGTATTTTTGCAGAAAATTATTATAACGACCTATGAATTCGGAGGCGTTAAAAAATTTGAAATAAAATTCGTTAAAAAATTCCTGCTGTTTGAGCAAAGCGAGTTTCAGGGATTTTAGAATTTTGTAGCAAATTTTAGCCGAGAATTCAAGTCTTGAACTTTTGGTTCTTTTGTTTCAAGACAAAAGAACATATAAAAAATGAAAAAGAAAATTACCATCATTGGAGGCGGCGCTGCAGGATTTTTCTGTGCAGCCAATCTTGACGAAAATAAATTTAACGTTACCATTCTCGAACAAAACCAAGATGTTTTGCAAAAAGTAAAAATTTCTGGTGGAGGAAGATGCAATGTTTCTCACGCTTGTTTTGATCCTCGTGAATTGGTGAAATTTTACCCGAGAGGAAATAAAGAATTATTAAGTGTTTTCAGTAAATTTCAACCAGGTGATACAATGGATTGGCTCGCTCAACGAAATGTTTCGTTGAAGATAGAAAATGACAACAGAATCTTCCCAGAAAGTAATTCCTCTCAAACCATTATTGATTGTTTTTTGAAGGAAGTTCAGAATAAAAATTTTGAAATCAAAACACAATCAGTCGTTTTAGAAATTCAGAAATTAGAAGAAGGCTATAAAATCATTACCAAAGAAGGAGAAATCCTCACCGATTATGTGATTTATACCACAGGAAGTTCGCCGAAATCTTTGAAAATGATTGAGAATTTAGGGCATAAAATTGTTTCGCCAGTTCCATCATTATTTACTTTTAATATCAAAAATGATGTGCTGAATGATTTAATGGGAACGAGTTTTCCTCATGCAGAAGTTTCCATTCCAAAATTAAAAATGGAAGAATCTGGGCCGCTTTTGATAACACATTGGGGACTTTCTGGCCCTGCAATTCTTAAACTTTCAGCTTGGAAAGCGAGAGAACTTTCTGATTTGAAATATAATTTTGAAATTAAAGTCAATTTCATAGGCATAGACAAAGAACAAGCAGAAGAAGTTTTTAAAAATTACAGAGAAGAAAATCCTAAAAAAACCATTGGCAATGCGAAAGTTTTTGAAATTACGACTCGTTTTTGGCATAGAATTCTTTGGTTGTCTAAAGTAGATTTAGAAAAAAATATTTCTCACATCACGAAGCAAGAACTCCAAAAAATTCAAGAAAATCTCTGCGAAAACACCATGCAAGTCAAAGGAAAATCTACCTTTAAAGACGAATTTGTAACTGCAGGTGGAGTGGATTTAAAAGAAATTAACTTCAAAACGATGGAATCTAAAATTCTAGAAAAACTCTACATTGCTGGGGAAGTTCTGAATATTGACGCGGTAACTGGTGGTTTTAATTTCCAAGCATGTTGGAGCGAAGCATGGCTGATTGCGCAGGATTTGAATGCTAAATAAGAAGCATTTTTGTCATTCTGATCGAAATGAAATGAAGTGAAGAATCTATTTTGATGAGATTCTTCATTTCGCTACGCTGCATTCAGAATGACAACTGCATGAAATTCTAAAAACTCATTCCTTCGATTTTCAGTTCTACTTTTGCATAAGTATCAACTACCGTTGTGATATGGTCCTCAGAAATTAAGAATTCTGTAGGTTTAAAATCCATTACTTTTCCTGAAAGTTTAAATCCTTTTTGATATTCTTTGTTGAAGCTTTCTTCAATAGATTTTTTTGATGCGTTTTCGAGGTCTAAAAACGGAATTCCGTAGTCTTGTTCAATCATTTTCACGATTTTTCCTTCAAAAAGTGAAGTGATTGTTTTATGAAATATATTTTTGGTTTTCAGTTTAAAATCAGATTTGGTGAATCCTATTTTATGTTTTTGGGCGTCATAAATGAGTTTTCCTTTGATATAAGAAATGCCATTTACTTTTCCTGAAGTTTGAATTTCGATGACTACATTTTCGTTTTCTGCATAGACTTTTATGTCTTCTACTTTAATTTTTGATTTCCCTTCATTGAAAGGAAATTCTTTGCCTTGAAATTGTTTTTGGGCAATCGCTGTAGCTTCAGAAAAAGGAATATTCGTGGTGGTTTTGAGTAAAAATTCTCTACCCAAATTTTGAGCCGGAGTAAAATAAGGAACCGCATTCACCAAAGGATTTTTCGAAGGTTTGGTTCCCACAAAAGTTTCAGAAAATAAATCAATAGAAACCGTAGTTTTCATCTTGTCAAGGTAAATTTCTAGTGGCGACATTTTTACGGTTTGAGGAGTGATTTTAAGCCAAGTGTTGTATTCATCAGAAATCTTCATTGGTTCAGAAAAATTATTCCACACTTTCAGAATATATGGATGAAGATTCATTTTTTGTTGGATTTGCGCATCAATCACAGTGGTAAAATCCTTTTGTTGTTTCACCAGAATTTTTTCGATGACGCTGGCTAAAGGAAATTTTATTTTCCCAAAATCTAAGACTGGTTTTTCTTTCCACACAAAACCAGCGGTAGAAGTAGTGGTTTTCACTTGCCAATTTTGTTGAAATTCTACGGATGAAATAAAATTCATCACCACTCTGAATTGGGTTTCTTGATAAGAATACAAACCGAGCGTTCCGATGCCTTTTTCTGCCCAGATTTTAAGCGGAACAGAAAATAGTAATCGGTTGTTGGTTAATGCTTTTATCACGATTTCGCCATCTTTTTCTATTTTGGTTTTCAGTTGGTCAATGTCATTATTTTCATAAGATTGGTCTTCGTAAAGTGTTCCTGTGATGGATTGATTCGTTAATCTTTGGATTTCTGAAATCGGTAAAGAAATGGGCACGGAAATGCTAGATGGAATCTTAGGAAACTGATGTGTTTCGGTTTGTGAAAATCCGAAAATGGATAAAAATATGAATACAAGTGATAGTCTCATTTTAAAATCTTATGGAAAGTAAAAATACAAAAAGAACCCATTGCATAGCACAAAATATCAATCCAGGAAAAAGAATTTCCGAGGGCAATCATGGCTATTTTATTGTCTTTTAACCCAAACCATTCAGCGAAATGAAAATATTGAGCGAATTCAATAACACAAGCAAATAAGAAAACCCCAATATTAAGAAGCGTTTTATTTTTAATATCAAGGAAAGTTAGAATGAAAGTATAGATAAGAATCACTACTAAAACATCACCAAAATAGGAACGTAACCAAACAATATCTTTGAAAACCGTAGCGATGGAAACCTCTGCTAGAAATAGAAATATAGTTGTTAAGAAATATTTGTAATTAAAAATCATATTATTGTATCTTTGATAAAAACAAACGATGAAAAAATTTATTGTATTAACAGCTATATTTTTTATGGGTGTCTTTTTCGCACAAGAGCCTATCAAAAATTTAAGTAAAGAAGATATTCCCATAGAAGTAGCCAACTTAGTAGATATTTCTACCGTTACTTTTATGATAGATACTGAACCTTCATTTCCAGGAGGGATGAGTGCTTTTAGAAAAGAATTTTCTCAGAATTTTGATACTTTTGCTTTAGAAAAAACAGATGGTGGGACGCTGAAAACGGTGGTGTATTATGTAGTAGAAGTAGATGGAAGCGTTGTATATGTAAAAGCTATCGGAGAAAATGAATCTTTCAACAAAGAAGCTGAAAGAGCGCTGAAATCCATTAAAACGAAATATGCTCCAGCAAAAGTGAACAACTTAGTGGTAAGACACATATTAAGAATGCCACTCAGTATGAATTTTAAATAATTTAAAACCTATAAACAATTGCTTATTAAGCAATTGTGTGTGAAAAAAAACTAATAATTCTCTATACATGAAAAAACTAATTTACCTTATCGCTGTAGTTTCTAGCAGCTTAATTTTCGGACAAGAAGCTCAAAATTCTTCTAAAAATGAATATCCATCAGACTCTTTTATCAATGTATATGAAAAAGTAGATAAAGAGGCAGAATTTCCAGGTGGACTGAATGCTTTTAGAAGTAAGTTTGCAGAATCTTTTAATTATAAAAATATAAAAGTCGAAAAAAGAAAAGCTGTTTTTAGAATTGTTATCACATTCATTGTAGAAAGAGATGGAAGCTTAACTAATATCACAGCAGAAGGAGATTACGTGAAATTTATGGAAGAAGCAATTGCTTCAGTGAAAAGAGTTAAAGACAAATGGTCACCTGCTTTAATCAATTCCCAGCCTGTAAGACAAAGATTTAGAATGCCCATAACCATGAATTTTGACTAATATGAGAAAACTAATTTTACTTTTCACTCTTATTTTTAGTGGTTTTGTTTTTGGGCAAGTAAAAGACACAATTATTGATGGAAAAAAAACTGAAATTTATTATAGTATAGACAGAGATGCTCAATTTCCAGAAGGTTTTGAAGTTTTTAAAAAATTAATAATGGAAAACTTTGATACCTCAAAAGTAAAATATAAAAAGAAAGGTAGAATTTTTACAGTAATTGTTTTCGTAGTTCAAAAAGATGGTTCTTTAGGTGATTTTTCCGTTTCTGGTGAGAATAAACAATTCAATAAAGAAGCTTTAAACGCAATAAAAAAAGTTGATGTTAAATGGTTACCAGCTTTAATTAATAATCTTCCAGCAAGGCAAAGATTTAAAGTTCCTCTTTATTTGACGTTTGACTAATCAATACATTAAAACTTTATTTTCCAATCATCTTTTTAATCGCATTCAACTTCATTAATGCTTCAATCGGCGTTAAAGTATTGATGTCAATTTTCGTAAGTTCTTCTCTGATGTTTTCCAAAACAGGATCATCGAGTTGGAAAAAAGAAAGTTGAAGGTTTTCTTCGGTTACTCGTTTTATTTTTTCGGTAGAACCACTGTTGGAACGAGAATCTTCCAAAGTTTTCAGAATTTCAGAAGCCCTGTTTACTACTTTTGAAGGCATTCCTGCCAATTTTGCAACGTGAATCCCGAAACTGTGTTCACTTCCACCGGAAACCAATTTTCGGAGAAAAATAATATTGCCTTTGTTCTCTTGAATCGTCACGTGGAAATTTTTAATTCTCTCAAAATTTACACTCATTTCATTGAGTTCGTGGTAATGTGTCGCAAAAAGTGTTTTCGGTTGAGTATAATGCTGATGAAGATATTCTGCAATCGCCCAAGCAATGGAAACCCCGTCATAAGTAGAAGTTCCACGCCCGATTTCATCAAGTAAAATCAAACTTCTCTCCGAAATATTGTTCAAAATATTCGCTGCTTCGTTCATTTCTACCATAAAAGTAGATTCNNCCAATTTCGGCATGTTTTGCAGGAACAAAGCTTCCAATTTGCGCCAATAAACAAATAATAGCAGTTTGTCTCAAAATTGCAGATTTACCCGCCATATTTGGTCCAGTTACCATAATGATTTGTTGAGAATCTTTATCCAAAAAAACATCATTCGGAATGTATTTTTCGCCTAAAGGAAGTGATTTTTCTATAATTGGATGCCTTCCTTCTTTAATATCAATCGCAAAAGTTTCGTTGAGAACGGGCTTGGTATAATTTTCGGAAATCGCTAATTCGGAAAGTGAAACCGCACAATCTAACTGCGCAATTAAGTTAGAATTTTCCTGAATTTGGTCAATATACATCATCACATTTTCGCAAACCTGACGATACAATTGGTGCTCAATCTGCGAAATTTTTTCTTCTGCACCGAGAATTTGCGTTTCGTATTCCTTTAATTCTTCGGTGATGTAGCGCTCTGCATTTACCAACGTTTGTTTACGAATCCAATCTTCTGGAACTTTGTCTTTATGTGTATTTCTAACCTCAATGTAGTAACCAAAAACATTGTTGAAATCAATTTTCAGGGAAGAAATTCCCGTTCTTTCGATTTCTCTTTGGCACATTTCATCAAGAAAACCTTTCCCTTTGCTTTGAAGATTTCTCAATCTGTCGAGTTCTTCCGAAACTTCGGATTTGATAACATTTCCTTTGTTGAGGTTTACCGGAAGTTCTTCATTCAAATGATTTTGAAGATAAGAAATAAGTTCTTCTAAATTGTTCAGCGGTTCTAGCCAAGCCAAAACATCGTGATGAGAACTCAATAATTCTCTGATTTTCTGAATGTTGATTAAACTCTGACGAAGATAACCGAGTTCTTTCGGTGAAATTTTTTCGGCAGCCAATTTTCCAACCAATCGGTCTAAATCTGAAATCCCTTTCAATAAATCTAAAATTTCAAATTTCAAAGAATCTTCATTGTTGAAAAACTCGATGAGAGAAAGTCTTCGGTTGATTTCGTTTACTGATTTCAGCGGTAAAATTAATCTTCGGCGAAGCAATCTTCCTCCCATTGCTGTGGAAGTTTTATCAATGATATCGAGCAAAGATTTCCCTTGAAAATTACTGGAATGTACAATTTCTAAATTTCGCAAAGTGAAATTATCCATCATCAAATAATCATCTTGAGGAATGCTTTGTATTTTGGTAATGTGTTGTAAAAGAGCGTGATGCGTGTCTTCTACTAAATAAGCGAAAATCGCTCCAGCTGCTGTAATTCCCAATTTTTGTTCTTCAATCCCGAAACCTTTCAGAGATTTGGTTTTGAAATGGGAATTCAGTTTTTCGTAAGCGAAATTATATTGATATGCCCAATCTTCTAGCTTAAAACAGTTCTTATTTTTAAGTTGAGAAGGAATTTCGGCGGTTCTTTGGTAAATAATTTCAGCAGGATCAAAGGTGTGAACAATGTGCAGTAATTTCTCTAAATTTCCTTCTGCAACTAGAAATTCACCCGTAGAAACGTCTACTAGAGCAATCCCAAATTTCTCTTTTTCCTTGTGTAGAGAAAGCAAGAAATTATTTTTTTTGGAATTGAGAACTTGTTCGTTAAACGTAACACCCGGAGTTACCAATTCTGTAACGCCACGTTTCACGATACCTTTCACCATTTTTGGGTCTTCCAATTGGTCGCAAATCGCAACACGCATTCCGGCTCTTACCAATTTTGGCAAGTAAGAATCTACAGAATGATGCGGAAAACCTGCTAACTCAATATGACCTTCTCCATTGGCTCTTTTGGTAAGAACTATCCCTAAAATTTGTGAAGTTTTAATGGCATCTTGCCCGAAAGTCTCATAGAAATCTCCAACTCTAAAAAGCAATAGTGCATCTGGATATTTCGCCTTGATGGTATTGTACTGAGTCATTAACGGAGTTTCTTTTTTTGCCATATGATTTATTCTTTAACGCAAAGGCGCAAGATATTGTTAAAACTATTTTTTACAAAATTACTGTTTTTACGTCGCAAAGATTCATCAGAGATGAATGATTTTGTTCAAAAAAATAAAAATTTTGTCAGAGACAAAATCATTGCGACTTAAAAGCATACTGAAAATCAAAGTTTATATTGCGTCTTTGCGTTGGAAAATCTTAATTTTGCCCAAAAATACGAAAATGCAACCTACCAAAAAACTGAAATTAGAAGAATTAGGAAGAATAGATGTAGAAACCTTCAAAAAGACGGAGAAAATTCCGTTGGTGGTGATTTTAGATAATGTAAGAAGTATGCATAATGTAGGTGCAGCTTTCCGAACTGCTGATGCTTTTTTGGTGGAAAAAATTATTCTTTGTGGCATTACTCCGAAACCGCCTCACAGAGAAATTCACAAAGCAGCATTAGGCGCAACTGAAAGTGTAGATTGGCAATTTTATGAGAGTGTAAAAGAAGC
>DITA01000145.1:0-25563 GCA_002422665.1 Flavobacteriales bacterium UBA6196 | reverse complement strand
TCTATTGACAAAATAATGCCCTTCTATCATGATTATTCTGATGAAAATGCTGTAATTCTTTAGTGGAAGTATAGTGATGACGACGAATTTAACGCAGAAGAACTCATAGAACCCGAAAATCTGGAAAAAGCCAAAGATTATCATCCCAAAAAGTTATTAGAACATTTGATGGTAAGAAAAATGCTCAAAATGCTACTTCCAGAGCACAAAATTCTCTATAAAACCATCGGCGAACCTTATCTCTGGCCAGATTCAGCTCATATTTCTATCACGCATTCTTTTCCATTTGCTTCTCTAGCTGTTTCTAAGAATAGAGTAGGAATAGATTTAGAGAAAATAAGTTCTAAAATTCTAAGAATCAAAGATAAATTTCTACACGAATCGGAACATATTTGGACTCAGAACAGAGAAAATGAAGTAGATTTATTGACGATTATTTGGGTCATCAAAGAAAGTCTTTACAAAGTTCACTTGTCTAAATATTGGTCGTTAAAAACTCATTATCAGGTATTTCCTTTTGATATCAATAACCTTTCTGAAATAAAATGCAGAGTTTTTGATGATTTTTTCAGTCATGATTTCACCGCAAAAGTTTTTAAGATAGAAGATTTTTACTTCGCCATTGTAGAAGAAAACCGCGATTTAGAAGATTAATCAGTTACTTTTTCTGCAATTTTTCTTTGGTCACGAGCTTGATTATAAATCAGTTCCAGTAATTCTCTGATGTTTTTGAGCTCAGTAAGATGAGAAATATTTTTAGGATCTCTTCTGTCATAGAATTCATTTTCGGTGATTTCTTCTTTTCTTTTTTCTAAAAGTTCATTCACCAAATCTTCTGGCGTGAGTTTGCTTTCTGCAAAATCATCTTTTTTAATTTCTTGTTTTTGCAAAATAGCGATGGTACGTGAAAGTTCAGCATTAATCTTATTTTTCCAATTTTCGAAGTCAATTTCACGATAAACTGTGTTTTTTTGTGCATACTGAGAAAGAGATGCGCTGTAAGCGGTAAAGAGGTGAGAAGTGGTCACAAATTGGTGAACGTTTTCTAGATTTTTCTGTTGACCTTTTGGGTCAGAAAGCATTTTCTGGAAATTATCAGAAAGATTGGCCAAACTTACCACAGCGTGTTTTCGGCTGATTTTATAGTCTTGAATAGGAATGTTTTTTTGCTGAAGAATCTCAATGATAGTATTCAAATATTTATGATTGGCAAGGATGTAATTCAGCATAAAAGTTCTATTTTTCTGATGTTCCCAAACGGGTAAAACCAAGTAAGAAACCAGAAATACAATGACTCCAGCAATTGCTGTGTCAATCAACCTTTCCATAAAAAGTTTTGAGAAATCACCGGGTTTTAAAAAATTGAACATCAAGAAAATATAAATCGTCATAAAGAAAACAGACCATGCATATTTATCTTTGAGCAAACTGAAAGTGAGCACCAAACAGATTAAGAAAATCACAAATTGTGTAGGAGGATTGGTGATGAAATAAATGACAAACAATCCAGCAGCAGCACCGCCAACTGTTCCGTATAATCTTAGGATGTTTCGATGTTTGGTAATGCTGTAGGCAGGTCTCATAATTGCTAAAATCGTAATGAGAATCCAGAATGTTTTTTGAATATGAAAAATTTCAATTTTTGAAATGGCGTAACCCACTAATAATGCGGTAGTTATTCTTACGGCGTGTCTGAAATGATTGGATTTGATAGAGAAATTTTCTAGGAAAACTTTTGAGTTAAGTTTTTCATCTTTTTGTACGAATTTTTCTAAATCTAAGCCTGTAGAAAGGCTTTTTGCCAATTTGATATCTTGAGATTTTAAAAGATATATTTTTTGAGTTTCTTCTGAAATGGCAGAAATTCTGTGCATGATTTGTCTCAAAATCATGAAATCCTCAAGCGTTTCAGCGTTCAGGTGTTGATTTCTGAGTTGGTAGTATTCTTCGTGTAAGGCATGAAGTTCTGCAGAAATATCAGTAATGGGAGCGGTTTTTAATCCACCTTGAATAGAAATCCCGATGTGAACCAATTCATTCGATAATAAATTGAGGTAATTGTGGATTTTTTCTAAAATATTTTTATTTCCAAAAGTATTTTGCAGTTTTCGGTAGTCGTTCGTTGAAGTCAATAAAATCTCGTAAAGGTCAAGTGAATTGAGGAAAAGTTGCATCAATAATCTACTGGTAGAAGTAGATTCTCTTACGATTTGTCGGGTTTTGAAAACCACTTCTCTTGTCGCTTCTTGGTGTTCTTTGATTCTGACTTGTAATCCAAAAATTTGCTTGTATAAAACATCGAAATCTGGTTTAGAATGGTAAAACTGTGCTTTTAGTTTCAAATAATTACCGAGTTCTATGTAATTTTCGCCAATCATTTGTTCTGCCAGTTTATAAGGTTTTATTACCGTTACCAGCATGAAAACCAAGATGAACCAAATTCCACCTAAAGTAAAAACCAATGCATTATAAAACGCAGAATGACCACCAGGAGCGCCATCTATAAAAATGGCTAAAACGACTAATGTGAGGGAACCAACTGCTGCTAAACGTTGTCCGTAAACGCCTAACATGGTGAAAAACATCCCGAAAATGATAATTTCTAAAAAAATAAGCGGTGGGAAATCTTTCAGCAATCCCGCAATCAGCGAGACAAAGAAGTAAAATCCAGAGGCAACTATCAGTGCATTTCTTCTTCGGTGAAAAGGACCTGTAGAATCCGTAAGTGCTAGGAAAAGGGTTCCGAGTGGAAATAAGAAAAATTCTTTCAGCAAACCTAAATACGCCAAAATAATACTAGGGATTACAACGGCTAAAGCAATTCTGGTTCCTGAGTAAATATATTGACTGGTAATAAATTTTTTAAGTTCCGAAGCATAATTCATTTTGCAAAGATAGCAATTGTCTCGTAAGTCTGAGATTCTGGAATATTACTAAACTCTGAATTTTTTTAAAAAAAAGACCGCGCAGAATTGAAAATTCGGCGCGGTGTTTAAAAATATTTTATTAATCGTTAATAATCTTCATTATTGTAAGATTCTTCGCCAATATTCCAAGTAAGACCAAATCTTAAGGTATTGTCTAAAGCTGAATTAACTTTAGATGTATTAACAAGGTAAGATAAATCTAAACCAAAAGAATTATAATTAAGACCTACACCAACTGTAGCATATTGTCTTCCTCCTTGGAGCTCACTTTCTCTAAAAAAACCTGTTCTTACAGCAAAAGCATTATCATAAGAGTATTCTACAGAACCGCTGTACATAATACTTTCTTTGTTGCTAAAAGATTTTCCGATTCCTTCTATTACCCCCACATTTGGAACGTTTCCATTGCTGTCTGGTCCAGGAACAAGTAATTTAGAAGCTTCTAAAGTTACACCCACTTTGTTTACTTCGTCTAGAAATAAATCATAACCAGCACCTAATCTGAAAGAGGTAGGTAGATAAGAACGTGAGTTTTCGTCTCCAGTATAATCTAATCTTGGACCTAAATTTTGAATTGCCCAACCAGCTCTTACTCTTCCTTCATAATCACCAAAACTGGTGTGTTTATAAGTTTGTAAGAACCCCGAAACATCTACTGCGAATGAATTGGCTGGTTTCAATGAACTGTCAGTATTGAACCCTCCAGATAAATCAGAACGAATGAACCTACCTGTTACAGCCATTGAATATATATCTGATAATTTTAAAGCATAGGCCAAATCTATAGAAAACTCATTTGGTTTTATAGTACCAGAACTTAATTCTGGAGTTTCTAGGGAGCGTAAATCTACCTCTCCCATGTTGAAATAATAAATACTAGCAGAAAGTGATGAACGGTCTTCTTCTCCTAACATGGTATTAAAACCTAAATACATTAAAAATACATCATTCGTTAGTTTTCCCATCCATGGAGTATAACTTACTGCGGCAGAAGAGGTATTTCTACTAAATGGATATTTAGAAGCATTCCAAAATTGTGAAAAAGCATCTGCGCTTGTTGCCACACCTTGGTCTCCTAAACCTCCAGCTCTAGCATCTGGAGAAATCCTTAAAAAAGGAGCTCCTGTAAGCACAGGATTAGTACTTTGCGCCATCGCCAAACTTCCGATTCCAATACTTAGTCCTAAAAAGAGTTTTTTTGTTAATTTCATATTTGTTTTTTCTATTTTAAAATCACTAATTTTTCTACTAAAGAGGCAGTTCCTTTACATTTTTCTTGATTTTGACTCTTTACTAAAACTTTGTAAATGTAAGTTCCTTTACCAACTGGAGCACCAAAATCATCATTTCCGTCCCATTCTATAGCAGTTCTGTGTGTTCTATATCCTTCTAAAAATGGAGTAGAAGTCACTGTGGTACTGAATGTTCGCACTAATTTTCCTGTGATGGTATAGACTTGAACATTTACATCTAAAACATCATCACAATTGTGTTCAAACTGTATATAAGTTTTATTGGTAAAAGGATTCGGCCAATTTAGTAATTTTTTAACAACTAAATTTTCGGCTTCTGGGTCTCTTACTACAAAGTTTAACGTTTGAGTAGTCGAATTATTGTTAATGTCCCAAACTTTAAAGGTCAATTGGTGATTTCCAGGTTTTAAATTCTGGAAAGGATAGAGTACAGAGCCTTTCTGATAGTCTAAGAAAGAAGCGTTAATACAGCCATTTCCTGTTCCCGGAGTATAAAAATCGTTCAGAACAGTGGTATTGATAACTTCGCCGTCAAGAACTACGGTAATATCATGACCAATTCCTGAACCTGTAGAGTTAATTCCTGTATTATCAGTTACACAAGCCAAAAGATTAGGATTAGAGTCTGTAATTCCTCCATCTACAAAATTGGTGTTGTTTAAGTACAATTGAACTTTTGGAACTTCATTATCATTAATTCCATTTGGGTTAATGTCTCCAACTTTTTGTGTTTTATTATTGAAAACATCAAAAACATTATTATCTGCATAAGCCAATATTCTTCCGTCTCCCACAGTATAATTGATGTCTTTTGGCATATAGAATTCTACGGTGAAAGTTCCATTGGTAACCGTTCCAGAAGCTTTCACAATCGGGCTTCCTTCTTCGAAATAATTGAGAACTGGGGTTAAATTCCCATCATTGTTGAGGGTTTTCTTGGCTAATTTTTTATCAAAAATATTGATGACTACTTTACCATTAAAAGTATTGTCAATCGCTCCTGATTGATTATTAACATGCCCCGTAATTTTTACAAAATCTAGCGCTCTTAGTTGACCAACAACTGGTGAATCTATATTGTCTATGCTGATGAGATTTTTCGGTCTGCTGAGTTTAAGAGCGGGATCACCAAGAAGATTTACTTTCAGGTGGTTTGAATCTGTTCCGTATTCAGTTTTTGCTGCGATGAAAGCATCTCCTACTGATAAAAAGTCATTGTTGTATAGTTTAAAGAGATTTCGGGTAAAAGTTTCTGTAAATAATCTTCCATAAACTGTAGCAATTGCTCTAGAAGAAGTAATCATAGAATTGGCTCCACCTTGTGGTAATTTAATGAGTTGTTCTCCTGCAGATGAAGTATTGTGGTCATCCCAAAGTGTAAATTCACAAGTAATGGTACTGATGAAAGGAAATCTGCTGTAAGCATTATTGTAATTATTAAAAGCCGCAATTTCTTGAGTGGTCAAAACTCTTTCTTGCGCCCAACCGTTAATTCCTCCATGTCCGAAATAATACAGATATAAACTGTTGCTCATTGCATTTGTAATGGCTTGGTTTACTTGCGGAAATCTTTGTCCACCTGCTGTACTTTGACCAGGAAAAGCATCTAAGTACAATTTTTTGATATTATATTCTGGTTTGTCTGTGTTTCCTTCAAAATTATTGGCTAAAACCAAGTTCATTACATCATGAAAAGTTCCTTTGAGATAAGGATTTGTATTGGTGTCTACACGACTGTCTTGGTCATCATCTACCACGAAATTCATTTTTAGTCTCCAATCTCCAAAAGGCGAAGATTGTCCCGGAACTGCATTGTAATAAGAAAGCGTTTTATCGACTAAATTTTTTGCTTCAGCAATATTTTCTGCAGGAAGTCTTCCTACCGGAATATCAGGTAAAATAGCATAAATATAATTCGTGTTTTGTGGAGTCGTCATCCCGAAATAATCATCGGTTACAAATGATGCTTCGTAGTTTTCACTATAATCACTTTGATAACTTGGGATATAATTTTTATTATTGGTGGTAATATTTCTATAATCAAATGTAGTGTCTCCTAAGATAAGTACATATTTCAGTGTTCCAGATGGAGTGTTTAGTTTGGTAATAAAATCTCTAATCGCCGTTAAATCTTGTCCACCAGAAGAAAATTCATTGTAAATTTTCTTCACATCAGCTACTTCTACATGATAATTTTTTTGAGTTCTGTAATAATTGGCAATTCTTTCGGCTTGCGGAGTAAAATCACGAGTGGTAACGATGAGGTAGTCTACATTTTTCAAACCAGATAAGTCTTGATTGTCCACTTTTTCAACAAAAAGTGGCTCAAAAGACGCAGAATTTTTAAAGGCTACAAATTCATTGTTAAAATATGGAGAATTTGTAGTATATCCGAAAGAAAATTGCGCTCCTGAAGCTTTATTAACTATTTTTTTAGCGTTTGTAATGTCTGAAACATCCCAAATCTGCTCTACGTTTGTGGCGTTTTCTACCGTAAATCCGAAAGTCTCTCCAGAACCTGTAGGAATTTCAAAAACTCTGAAATTCATCTGTGCATCATTGTATACAAGGTCTTGTTTGTATTGAACTTCGGCATAATCCAGATAATAAGCGACCAAAGGATTAGAAGATTCTAAGGTGTGGTCTATTTTAAGTGTAGTTCCGCTTAGATTGTATGCAGAAGTTTCCCAAGGAATTTCTTTAATCTTAATTTCTGGGGAATTGCTTACTGTAAAACTGCTGCTGTCTTGTCCATTGATGCTGAAGGTAATTTTGTCATTGGCAGCATTTTTTACGTAAACCGAAGATTTTATTTTTACAGTATCCGTAGGTTTAATAGCGGTTTTGGTAGTAAAAGAAACCGATTTATTGGCATTAAATGCATCTCCTACCCAAAGTCTACCAATATTCAAAAAATTGGTTTTTTCTTCATTGAGGAATTGATAGTCGTCATAGCGAGTATAAACTTTGGAAGATGGTGCAATATCTGAAAGGGTTACTCTTTTCCCTTCTCCTTTGTCAAAATTAATGAAGTAATAAGAGAAATTTTCATAAATATTTACACTATTATCACTAATGTGAGTGAGTCTGGTTTCGTTACGTTTATAGCCACTTCCGTTATTTACATTGTAAAGATTATAACCATTTGGACCTTGAGCGTAGAAAAGTGCATAGTCATTTTCGTCCCATTTTCCATCTTCTTCACCGATAACTTGTATCGCATTTTCTTGTAAAGCAGCATATCTAAAATCCTGATTGAATTCTGGTAACATTAATCCTCCATTTCCATAAATTCTGAAATTTTTAGGATTAATGCTCGATGGGTTGATGCCGTTATCTCTAAGGAATTTTGTCGTGATTTTGAAAATTCCAGACTTGTCGACTTTAATTTTATAGAAATTCCCAGATTTCAAAGGGTTTTCGGTAGTGCCAATTAAATCAGAAGTTCTAGAAGTTCTCTGGTTGATAACCGTTTTTTTTACCAGTTCAAAAGAGGTTAATCTATAAAGTGTATTTTTATCTTTTTTAATGGTGGCAATCACTACATTAGTGAGAAATTGTCCGTTGATGGTTTGTTTTTGACTATTAGAGTATGCAATTTCTTTAGTTGAAACATTATCCGCAAGTAAACCAAATACTTCTTTAGCTGGAATTTTTTCCCAAACTAAATTTTTAATATCATATTGAGAAGATTCCTTTTCTTTTTTAGAAAAGGTGAGATAAGGAACTCCATTAATTATAGAATAATTTTCGTTTTTAAAAAATGGAAGATTGTATTGGAAGGTTCCATAATCCATTATTTTGTTTCCTTCCCATTCTATCGTAGTTTTTTGACCAAATAAATGGCCTGTAAAAAGTACAAAAAGAAGTAGTAATAAATTTTTTTTCATAGTCTAAAATTGCGCTACAAAATAAACGAAAAAAACAAAATTTTCATATCAAACAATAAAATAAATTTTAATACGTTAAAAAAAACATAAAAAATCTTACTTTTGATGTTTGATTAATAAAATAAATTATTTTTCTTTGTAGCTCGAAATTATCTAAAACAATTATGAAAAAACTAAAGTTTATTTCATTGCTTGCATTAAGCGCGACATTGTTTCTAACCAGCTGTGGTGGAGGCGGTAACGTAAAAAATGGAGGCGGTTCTAAAAATAAGACAGGAATGAACGGTTGGAAAACCAATGATCCAAAAGGATGGTTCTTTCCTGGAAAACAACAAAAACCAAAAGGTTGGCCTAATATGGTCTATGTAGATGGAGGTACTTTTACCATGGGGTTGGTAAAAGACGATGTAATGCATGATTGGAACAATACCCCAAGAAGAATGCAAGTAAGTGCATTTTTTATTGGTGAAGCAGAAATTACAAATGCAGATTATAGATCTTATGTAACTTGGCTAAAATTTGTATTTCCTCCCTCTGATCCTAACTATAAAAATATTTATACAGGAGCTTTACCAGATACATTGGTTTGGAATAACAAATTGTCTAGAAACGATTATGCGGAAACTTATTTCCGTGCACCAGAATACGATTACTATCCTGTAGTAGGAGTTTCTTGGCAACAAGCAGCTAGATATTGTGATTGGTTAACTGATAGAGCAAATGAAGTGGAGCTTATGAAGCAAGGAATTATTAATAAAAATGATTACTATTCTAATGATTCATTTAATCAAGGTGCTAATGCATTTAATTTAGATAAATATAAAGCAAATGACCCAGAATTAGAAGCTTATGTTAATAAGCAAAAATTACAACAAAAATCTGGTATCAAAACTTCTAACGCGAGAATTCAAGCAGCAAACAGAAACGCAACTGCTAATTTAGTAACTAAATTCCGTCTTCCTACAGAAGTAGAATGGGAATATGCAGCGCTTGGTTTACAAAAAAACAGAGAGTATAATAATTATTTAGGTAAGAAACCAGAAATTGAAAAACTTCGCGGAACCAAAGGTAAAAACAGAGGAATGTACCTAGAAAACTTTAAACAAGGTAGAGGTGACTATTCTGGTGTAGGTGGTTGGAATAATGACGGAGCTCCTACAACAGCAGATGTGAGACAATATCCTTCTAATGATTTAGGGATTTATGGAATGTACGGAAACGTAGCAGAATGGACAGCAGATGTTTACAGACCAATTATAGATGAAGAAGCGAGCGATTTCAACTACTACAGAGGTAATATGCCACAGCAAACGGTAAAAAATGCCGATGGAACTTATAAAAAAGTAGATCCAAAAGATATGAAGTTCGAAAGATTAGCGGATGGTAGAGAAATTTACAAAGGCTTACCTGGAACTTATGAAAGAAGAACTGTAGAAGATCAAAGAAATTATAGAGATGGTGATTTCATGTCTTCATTAGAGGCTGGTTATGGTAAAGAAGTAGACAGTTCTATGGCAGATTACAATATGTATAATTCTCCTAAGACTCAATTCATAGTAGATGATAAAGGTAGAGTAATCTTACAAAGAGATAACAAACCTAGAACAACTAAAGTTTCTAATACGGTAAGAGTTGTAAAAGGTGGTTCTTGGATGGATACTGCATATTGGTTAGACCCAGGACAAAGAAGATTCAAAGAAGAATCAAAAGCTTTCGGTTGGATTGGTTTCCGTGTAGCACAAGATGCTAGAGATACCAACAATAAGAGAACGAAGAGATAAAATTTCTTTTAAATAATTTAAAATCCTTTCCTTTTTTGGAAAGGATTTTTTTATTTTTACCACATGAATATTACAGATTTTTATGCGCTTTATTTACAAGCCAATAAAGTAACCATAGACAGCAGAAAAGTTGAAAAAAACGATATATTTTTCGCTTTTTCTGGTGAGAATTTTAATGCAGCTACTTTAGCTGAAACAGCTATTGATAATGGCGCTCTTGCAGTAATTGTAGAAGATAAAAATTTCGAAAATACCGCTAGAAATATATTTTATGTAAAATCTACTCTAGAATTTTTACAGGATTTAGCAAAACATCACAGAGCACAGTTGAACATTCCTATTATAGCCTTAACAGGAAGTAATGGGAAAACTACAACCAAGGAAATCATTCACGCTGTTCTTTCGCAGAAATACAATACCCAATATACTTTTGGGAATCTCAATAATCACATTGGTGTTCCTTTAACCATTCTTTCCATAAAACCAGAGCACGAAATGGCGGTGGTAGAAATGGGTGCTAATCATCAAAAAGAAATAGAGTTTTTATGCACAATTGCTCAACCTAATTTTGGATATATTACCAATTTCGGGAAGGCACATTTAGAAGGTTTCGGTGGAGTAGAAGGTGTAATCAAAGGAAAATCTGAATTGTATGATTACCTCAAATCGAATAATCAATTTGTAATAGTGAATGAAAATGATCCGATTCAAGTTGAAAAAACAGATGGATATGATTTGGTGATTCCTTTCGGTAGAAGAGATTCTGAGTTTTATTTCGAGAAATTTACAGAGAATAATTGCGTAGGAATTATTTATAATGAGGTAGAAGCACTTTCAAAACTTACAGGAGATTACAATTTTACCAATCTTTGTGCAGCTACCAGTTTAGGTTTATATTTCGGGATTGATTTTCATTTAATCAAAAAAGCCATTGAAGAATACACTCCAACCAACATGCGTTCTCAAATCGTGAAAAAAGGAGACAAAACTTTGGTTTTAGACACTTACAACGCGAATCCTAGTTCTATGAAAGTTTCATTAGAAAATTTCAATGATTTTATTGGAACTAAGACCATCATCATTGGAGATATGCTAGAATTGGGCGAAGAAAGCGCAACAGAACATTCTCAAATTTTAGAATTGGCGAAATCACTCAGTTTTGATGAAATCATTACAGTTGGTCCACATTTTAAAGAAGTAAATGTTTCTGGAGTGGCATATTTAACCACTCAAGATTTAATCAATTATTTAACCGAAAATGAAATTCATTCGCAGAACATATTGCTGAAAGCTTCACGAGGAATAGCACTCGAAAAAGCTTTGGAATTCATTAAATAGAAAAGAAAAGGTGGAAATTTTAATTTCCACCTTTTTTATATTGCAAAAACCTCGCTCAAAATCAGTTTGATGTTTTTAAAAGTATTGGGCAAAACTTCGTCATTAATTTCGGTTTGCGTTTTCCATTCTACTTTTGTAATTCCTTCTTCGGTTTGAGGAATCGGTTCTTTTTGACCTACATAAGTCATTTTAAACCAATGCGTGGCTTTTAGAATTCTTTCCTCTTTTCCTTGTTTTTTTTCTTTGTAAATATGGAAAGTAGTATTCACAAATTCTTCTAAAATAAGCTCTGTAAGTCCAGTTTCTTCTTCTAATTCTCTTAGCGCAGCATTTTCTAGAGATTCTTCTGGCTCTATTTTACCTTTCGGTAAATCCCATCTTCCTAATCTGTGAATGAAAAGAATTTTATTTTCTTGGTTGAAAACAATTCCACCTGCTGCTTCCACAACTCGTAACATACCTGTCAATTCTTCCCAAATTTGCTCTAAACTCTCACCGTAAATATTAATTTCGGAGGTAGAAGTATTTTCGAGCAAATCTATGGCGATTTCTAAGGTGGTGGTTTCTTCATAAGGCAAGTTCTTCTCAATGGGAATTGGAGATTTACTGATGCTTAATCTTTTTTCATTGACAAAAACTTTATACATTTGTAATTATATTAATTTTTACAAAAATATTAAAAAAATGAATTTAGAAGGAAGAAAAGTTATAGTAAATAAATCTTCTGAGCAACTTTTTCAAATGCTTAAAAATCCTGAAGATTACAAACACTTAATGCCAGATAGTTTAACCAGTTTTGAGCACAGAGAAGATGGCTTCAAATTTGGTTTAAAAGGAATGCCAGAAGTTGCCCTTAAAATCGCTGAATTGGTAGAAGGTCAAAAAGTAGTTTTGAAATCTGCAAGTTCTTCATTAGACTTTTCACTTACAGGAAACATCTCTCCAGTAAACGAAAACCAAACAGAAGTTCAGTTATTATTCGATGGAAATTTTAATCCATTTATCAAAATGATGGTAGAAAAACCATTACAAAACTTCTTAAATGCACTTACAGACAAGTTAGAGCAATTATAAAAGCGTTTAAACGATAATTAAAAAGTTTCAGAAATTTTCTGAAACTTTTTTTTATGCAATAATTCCTGAAGAATGATTCTCTGAACTTCCAGTTGCTGAACAAAGTACATTTATCTCATTTCTGAGTCTTAAAACGCCCATAAATGCGAAAATCAGTGCTTCTTTGAAGTTGATTATATTTTCGTCAGGAACAATGAGTTCTGTCTGAGATTTTTCTCTAATTTTTTCTAATAAATAAGTATTGAAAGTTCCGCCACCAGTTACTAAAACAGTTTTGAGTTGATTGTCATTAAAAACTTTGGCAATTTGTTCGGCAATATGTTCGGTAAAAGTAGCGATAATATTTTCAGGAGTTTCATCTTTTAACAAAGGAAAAATTTCAGAATTTACAAATTCTACTCCTAAAGATTTTGGAGCGGGTTTTTGATAAAAGGTTAAAGCGTTCAATTGCTCTAAAATTTTGAAATTAATAGCGCCATTTCTAGCAAAATCACCGTTTTCATCATAGTTTTTGCCTAATTTTTCAGCAAAATAATTTAAAACTACATTCACTGGCGAAATATCAAAAGCAATTCTTTGATGGTTTTTCTGTAAAGAAATATTAGAAAATCCACCCAAATTGAGACAAGCATCATATTGCGAAAATAAAAGTTCATCGCCTATGGGAACTAACGGAGCTCCATTTCCGCCCATCAAAACATCTTGACTTCTAAAATCGTAGATAACAGGCTTTTTGGTGATTAATTTTAAGGCTCTTCCATCGCCGATTTGTAAAGTGAATTTTCGTTGCGGTTGATGAAAAACGGTATGACCGTGAGAAGCGATAAAATCTAAATCAGTAATATTATTTTTGGAAATAAATTCTTGTGTTTTTTCGCCGAGATAGAAGCCATATTCTTTATCTAACGCTAATAAATCTTCAGCCGAAAGTAGAATAGCATTTTGCAGACGATTTTTCCATTCTGGAGAGTAAGGAATAGTTTCGGTTTTTAGAATTTCAAATTCCCAAGTGGCAATATTTTGGAATTTTGCATAGCAAATGTCTAAACCATCAAGGCTGGTTCCAGACATTAAACCAATGGCGAAATATGTTTTCATGAATTAGAATTAATAAACCACAAAAGATACAAAAGATTTCTAAGGAAAATTTATTCAAAAGTAAAAAAGTAAATTATTAACCTAAAACTTTATCTCTACCTTTACCTTTGCCTCAACCTTTACCTCAACCTTTACCTCAATCTTAATTTCCAGAATTCGGCATTTTCTTCACATTGAAGTCTCCAGAATTGTTGTAGAATGTATATTCAGAAAAATCATCTTTTGCATTCATTCCATTTGCCGCCACGAAAATTGAACCGTCTTTATCTGTAATGAAAACGGTATCTTTAGTGTACATTCTTTGTTTTGCTTTGTCCCAATAAATAGATTGCATGGCAAAAGTTTGTCCTTCGTTATTGATGACTTTTACATTTCCTCTGGCTTCGTAGAATTGTTTTTTGTCAATCATTTTGGCATATTTTGCCCAAAGTTTTCCTGGAGTTTTGGGTTTTTTAGAATCATAAAATTCTAAATATAATCCTTTTCTTACCACTACATAAGGAGTGTCTACAAATTCATATTCTTCTAGCAATGGTGCTTTGAAACGCACTTTTACCATCCCAGAATCTTTTTTTACAATGTCTGCATTGTAAATAATTCTAGAAGCGAAATTTGTGCTTTTTTTATCATTTACTTTAGCCAAATCTTCTTCGCAAGAAGTCAAAGCAAAAAATATAGCCAAACCTGAAAAGGTGACTATATTTTTAAATAATATTCTTGAGAATTTTTTCTGCATTTTTATAGATTTAACTATAAAATTTATGAATAAATAAATTGTTCGGTTTATTCGTAAACTCTTTTCTGGAACCATTTATCAGCAAAATTAATTCCAACTTTTACGTTGAAGAAATTCTGTTGGATAAGATTGTTTTCTAACGTTCCTCTTCTACCAAATTCTAATCCTAAATCTATCCCGCTCATTCTTACTGCATTTGATTTTTCGAAAGGTAAAGTAACTCCAGCAGTAATTCCGTATTGGTTAATATTGGTTCCGTTTATACTTAGATTTCCTTTTTCATAGAAAGCACCATATCTATAAACTACACGGTTAAAATAGCTTCTGAAGTCATTATAATTTGGTAAATACCAACCGCCCGCAGAAATTCTATAAGAATCTTGATAAGTGAAAGGCTGTCCTAAAAACATGGTAGTAGAACCTTTCTTATAATCTACTTGAGCAGAAGCAAACCATTTAGCATCATGACCATAACCAATCCCTAAAGAAGCTTCTGTAGGAATAAGATTTTTGTCTTCGCTGGTTTTGTTTTCTATTTCGGTAACGTTTAATTTTTGGTCTAGATAATAGTAATAAGTACTGTTTATGAACTGGGTTTTTACATTACCTGTGGTTCCAAATGTATAGGTAGCTCCTAAGGTAAGTTTTTTCTCATTTTTAAATTTTTTCTGATAAGTAGAACCTAATGTAAAGTTAAAACTTTTAATTCTATTAGATGTTTCAAAACCATTAATGAGTTCTGCATTAGAATAAGCCAGTTCTTCTACATCTGATAATTTTCCGAAGTAGAAATTACTTCTTAAACCTACTGCGAATTCTTTGTTGACTTGATAACCAAAAGCGGCTTGAATTGTATTTAAATTCCCATCACCATAAAAACGATTTGCTTTTACAGTGCTGTCTGCAAGAATTTTAGAAGTTATAATATCATATCTTTTAGAACTATACGGTTGATATCCTAATCCAAATTTCAATTTTTTAGAAATGGGGAAAGCTATAGAAATATTAGAAAGATAATTAGAATGTTTGTTAGCGCTTAATCCATTAAAATCAGATTTTAAAGATTGGTTCTCATTGGTCATTTGAACCCTGAAAGAAGTAAGCTCTAGATTGGTGTTTGCTGCTGGGTTTTTAAAATTAAAACTGTTGTTGAAATCCCAAATGTAAGCAGTGTTTATGCCGCCCATTGAACTGGTTTCTACAGAGTTATCATATTTTACTTCGCCGATACCAAATGCTGCATAAGGAGAATTACCTAAACTTTGCGCTTCTACACTTAAACCAACAGCAATGAAAGGTAAAAGAAAAATTCTTTTTATCATTATCTTTTTTAATTAATGCGCAAATATCTTAATTATTACTGAAACGTGAAAGTTAATAAGCGTTAAATTTCACAGGATTAAAGACGAATTTATCAGAAAATTCATTGAATTTAACTCAAAATTGAAAAAACTTGTAGCATCTGTCTTTTCACTTTCCACCAAATTCTTATCTTTGAAACTATGAATTGGGAAGAAATTGTAGGACAAAAAAAAGTTATAGAAACGCTTAAAGATGCCATAGATAAAGAAAGAGTAGGGCATGCTCAGTTATTTATTGGCGAAGAAGGTTTCGGCGTTTTACCATTGGCTCTGGCTTATGCCAAAGAAATTCTCAAAAGAGAAAATGAACATGCTGCTTCTAAAGTAGAGCATCTTAATCACTTAGATTTACATTTTAGTTTTCCGGTTTTTACAGAAAAAAGCAATTCTCTGAGTCAAAGATTGTTTGAGGATTTTAGAACCATGATTTTAGAAAATCCTTACGCTTCCATCAATGAATGGAATGAAGTGTTAGACGCTCAAAACAAGCAATTGTTTATTTCTGCTGATGAAGTAGATGCGTTGAACCAAAAATTTGCGCTAAAAAGTTTCGAAGGTGGAACTAAAATTCTCATTGTTTGGCGAGCCGATAAAATGAACGTGACAGCAGCCAATAAATTTTTAAAATTTCTAGAAGAGCCACCAAAAAAGACCATTATTTTGCTTCTTGCAGAAAAAATAGACACCATTTTACCTACTATTTTATCAAGATGTCAAGCGATAGAAGTTCCAAGAATAGATGATGAAAGTTTAGAACAAGGAATCAGAAATCAATTTGATGTTTCCGAAGCAAAAATAAAAGAAGTCATTCATCAAGCGCAAGGAAATTACAATACCGCGCTACAATTGCTTCAAAATGATTCTGCGAATGAAGAATTTGAAGAACTTTTTATCGATTGGGTGAGAAATGCTTTCATGGCGAAAAAGAAACCAGAAGTTTTGAGAAATATCGTTCTGTGGGGAAGAAATATCGCTTCTTGGAACAGAGAAAAACAGAAAAATTTCTTAGATTTTTGTTCTGAGATGTTCAGATTGGCATTATTGCAAAATTATAATGCTGAACATTTGGTTTACAAACGTTTATCTAAAAACGGATTCAACTGGGAAGCATTCACCAATTTTATTCATGGCGCTAATATTGTAGATATTTTAGAAGAAATCTCCGATGCTGATTTGCATCTTTACAGAAATGCAAACGCCAAAATAGTTTGGACGGATTTAGGCATAAAATTAACCAGATACATTCACCGAAGTGCATAAAAAAATCCCGAAATTTTCGGGATTTTATTTTTACTAAGCTGCTTTTTCTTTTTTGGCGGCACAACAAGATTTTTTGTCTTTGTTGGCTTCAGCTTTACAGTCTTTTTTGTCTTTAGAAGCGCATTCTTTTTTGTCTTTTGCGCTACATTCTTTTTTATCTTTTGCTGCGCAACAAGATTTTTTCGGTGTTTCTTGAGCCATTCCTAATGTAAATACTGATATGGCTAATACTGCGATGATTCTTTTCATATGGTTTAATATTTAGTTCATCAAAAGTAATAAAAATTATAATATCTAACATTTTACATTGATAAAATAAATCAATCAATCGTTTGATTGATTTCTAAATTTGCTTACATTTGCGCCTTCAAAAATCAAAATAATGGAACTTTCTACGGATAAAAAAATTCTCTATGCTGCAGAAAAACTATTTGCAGAAAAGGGTTTTGATGCTACTTCTACTAGAGATATTGCAAAATCTGCTGGAGTAAATGTCTCGATGATTTCTTATTATTTCGGGTCAAAAGAAAAACTTTTCGAAGAAATTTTTAAAGTGAGAATGAAAGAAGGACAATCTTTTGCCTATGAAATTTTAGAAAATCCGCAGCTTAATGAATGGGAAAAACTCATTAAAATCATAGAAAACTATATCAATCGTGTGAAGACTTTGCCAGAATTTTATTCTATTCTTCAATCGGTTTATAATATCAATAATAGCGGAAACGAACAGATTTTAAGTTTTCTAAGAACTTCTAAAATTGGTTATATCAAAATTTACCAAAGAATTCTAGAAGAAGGTTGCGAAAGTGGTGTTTTTACCAAAAAGCCCGATTTGTTTTTTCTCCATTCTGTGATTGTAGGGACAGTTTTTTATTCTAAACAAGGTATGAATTTGTATAGAGAACTTTCTGGAAATCAATCAGATGAATATTATAATATCTATTACGACAATCTTACCCAAAATTTAACCATATTATTAAAAGACCTTTTAGGTTATGAACAAAAAAATTAGAAACATCTTTGGGATTTTACTTTTTAGCATGAGTATTTCCCAGATTTCGAGCCAAGAAACGAGAGCGATTTCTCTGAATGAAGCGGTAAAACTCGGAATCGAAAATAGCAAAAATCTAAAAATAGATGCTGCTAAAATAGAAGAAAGTACAGCGCAATTGCTGGAAGCAAAGAACAATCAGCTTCCTAGCCTGAAATTGGGAGCTACTTATTTACATCTTTTCAGCCCAAATGTTAATCTTAAAACAGAAAGTGCGGGTGCTGCAAATAGTTTGAAAATTAATGATGTAATGTACGCTTCTGCCAATCTTTCTTATCCTATTTATGCAGGTGGAAGAATAAAATACGGAATTCAGTCTGCTGAATATTTGGTAGAAGCTTCTAAATTATCTGCAGAAAATGACAAGGAAGCCATTGCTTATAATATTTCTCAGGCTTACAATAGTTTGTTCAAAGCATCTCAAATCATCAAGGTTTTAGAAGAAAATCTTTCGGCTTCACAGAAAAGAGACGAAACATTTTTGAAATTAGAAAATAACGGTTTGATGGCAAGAAATGACCGATTGAAAGCTCAGTTGCAAACGTCTAATATTGAACTTCAGCTTTTAGATGCACAAAATAATTACAGCATTGCCAATATTAATATGGACTTGCTTTTAGGTTTACCCGAAACTACAATTCTAAAAGTAGATGAAGATTACATCAATGAAATTTCTGAAAATCAGCCTGTTTCTTATTACTTAAGTCAAGCGTTACAACACAGAAAAGATTTACAAGCACTCGATTATCAGAGAAAAGCAGCAAACTTAGGAACCAAAGCTGCAAAAGCTGAAAATTTACCAAGTTTGGCAATTACAGGTGGTTATGTAGCAGCAGATATTCCAGGATTTGTAACCATTACTAATGCAATTAATATAGGATTAGGTGTTTCTTGTAACTTAGACAATCTTTGGAAGAAAAATTCTTCTTTGCTAAAATCTCAAGCCAGAGAAAAACAATTAGAAGCCAATAATGAACTTCTGAATGACCATATAAAACTAGAACTTAATAAGGATTTCAAGAATTATAATTTGGCCAAAAAGAAAATAGAAGTTTATGAGCGAGCATTAGAACAAGCGACAGAAAATTACAGAATTACCAAAAATAAATATGATAATGGCTTAGCAAATATTACCGATTTGCTAGAAGCAGATGCAGCTTTGGTAGGTGCTAAAGTAAATGTAATCAATTCTAGAGCAGATGCAGCGTTAGCATACAAAAAACTATTACAAACCTCAGGAATTCTTAATCAATAATCAAACTCAAATTTAGATATAAACATTATTATAAAATGGAAAATCAAACAAAAAATAAAAAAAGTCCAGTTTTTGGGATTATTTTAACCATCGTTATTGTGGTAGGTGCTATTTATGGTTACAAAAAATGGTCTTACAGCAACTCTCACGAAGAAACAGATGATGCACAAATTGCATCTAATGTAAGCCCTGTGATTTCTAAAATTTCTGGTTATGTAGCAGAAGTAAGAGTAAAAGACAATCAGTTTGTGAAAAAAGGAGATACCTTAATTATCCTTGAAAATAAAGATCAATTAATGGCTTTACAACAAGCTGAAGCTGCGCTAGGAACTGCAAAAAGCAATCTAAATACCGCTCAAGCTGGTGCTGCAGCAGCGAATAAAAGCATCAGTACATCAAACGCAGCAGTGGCTACTGCAAATGCGCAAATTGAAGCAGCGAAAGTAAACGTTTGGAAAACAACCCAAGATTTAAAACGTTATGAAAATCTAGTGAAAGACCATTCCATTACGCAACAACAATATGACCAAGTTCTGGCAGCGAAACAAGCAGCAGATAAACAATTGCAAATTTTGGTAGAACAAAGAAATCAAGCGGCTCAACAAACAGGTTATGTGTCTTCTCAATCAGAAGCAACTTCTCAACAAATTGGCGTAGCAAGTTCTATGATTAAACAAAGAGAAGTAGATGTACAAAATGCTAAATTAAATCTTTCTTATACCGTAATTACAGCAAAACAAGATGGTTATGTTTCTAAAATTCCAGTGCAGGTAGGTCAGTTTTTACAAGCAGGTGCACAGTTATTCAGCATTGTTTTAAATAATGACAAATGGATTGTGGCCAATTTTAAAGAAACACAATTAAACAAAATGGTAGAAGGTCAAAAAGTAGAAATTAAAATAGATGCATTTCCAGATGATGAGTTCGAAGGAGTGGTAAGTTCTATTTCGCCAGCTACTGGTTCTACATTTTCTTTACTTCCTCCAGATAATGCAAGTGGAAACTTCGTAAAAGTAGTTCAAAGAGTTCCTGTGAAAATCACTTTTAAGGATTTAAAACCTGAAGTTGCCAAAAAATTAAGAGCTGGAATGAATGTTTTAGTAGACGTAGAAGTAAAGTAGAAAAAAGTAAATGAGAAAAGTTTAGAATGGAATAAATTCTAAACGAAACTCAAAACTTGAAATAAAAATTTATGCAAGATTCATTAGTAGAATATGGTGCAAGACGAGTGATTATTACCATCACTGCCATTCTATGTGCATTGCTAGAGATTGTAGACACTACCATAGTAAATGTAGCGCTGAATGAGATGAAAGGAAATCTGGGCGCTACACTTTCTGAGGTAGGTTGGGTAATTACCGCCTATGCGATAGGTAACGTCATTATAGTTCCCATGACGAGTTGGCTTTCGCAACAATTCGGGAGAAGAAATTATTTTGCGGCTTCTATTGTGATATTTACGGTTTTCTCATTTTTATGCGGAAATGCGAGTAATATTTGGGAACTCGTTATTTTTAGATTATTACAAGGAATAGGAGGTGGTGCACTTTTGGTAACTTCTCAAACGATTATTACAGAGTCTTATCCCATCGAAAAAAGAAGTATGGCACAAGCTATTTATGGTTTGGGTGTTATTATTGGTCCTACATTAGGTCCGCCATTGGGAGGTTATATCGTAGATAATTTCAGTTGGCCATATATATTTTATATCAATATTCCTATTGGGATAGTAGCGACTTTGCTTACGCTTCAGTTTGTAAGAAGCCCTAAATATTCTGAGAAAAAATCTGCAAGTGATGTAGATTGGTTAGGGATATTTTTATTGGCAATAACGGTAGGTTCTTTACAATATATTTTAGAAAGAGGTCATGAAGACGATTGGTTCGAAAGCAAAGTAATTCTTTCCCTTACTTTGATTTCTTTCTTTGGACTTATCTTCTTTATCTGGCGAGAATTAACGTACAAATATCCAATTGTAGAACTTAGAGTTCTTAAAAACGGAAATCTTAGAATCGGAACTGTTATGTCCTTTATTTTAGGCTTTGGTTTATATGGTTCTACTTTTATTATTCCGCTTTATACACAGAGTATTTTAGGTTGGACAGCTTTACAATCAGGTGCTTTGATGATTCCAGCGGCATTAACCACCGCTTTTATGATGCCAATAATAGGTCGGTTATTAACCAGAGGAGCGAAACAGCAAGTTTTAGTAGCTTTAGGATTGTTTATCTTTTTCATTTATAGTTTTTGGGGATATAAATTATTAACTCCAGATACAGGAAAAGACGCTTTCTTTTGGATGCTTATTGTGAGGGGAGCTGGTTTAGGATTGTTATTTATTCCTATTACTTCACTTTCATTAAGTACATTAAAGGGAGCTCAAATTGGTCAAGGCGCTGCTTTTACAGGGATGATGAGACAGTTGGGGGGCTCTTTTGGAGTTGCAGCGATTACCACTTTTATTGCTAATCAAAATATGTTTTACAGAAGTGATTTGGTATCGAAGTTAGATGTCAATAGTTTGCAGGTTCAACAAAGAATTGCTGCGTTAAAAGCTAATTTTATTGCCAAAGGAATGACGCCTGATCAAGCGCTCGCTTCGGCGTATAAAATTTTAGATTTTTCTGTGATGAAACAAGCTACGGTGCTTTCTTATATGGATGTCTTCCTCTATTTAGGAATTATGTTTCTTATTTGTATTCCTTTTATTTTATTCATCAAAGAAAGAAAAGGAGGCAGAACCATAGATCCAAGTGAAGCCATGCATTAAAAATAAAAAAGACATCAAATTTTGATGTCTTTTTTTTACCATTTTTTTCTTCTTACATATATAAAGGTGATAATCACGATAAGTCCCATCAAACCTAATGTAGCAAAGTAGCCATAAGGTTTTGTGATTTCTGGCATATACTCGAAATTCATGCCATAAACTCCCGCAATAAAAGTAATAGGCAAGAAATAAACCGAATAAATGGCGAGCATTTTCATGACCTGATTGGCTTTTTGGTCAGAGAGTGCCAGAAACATGCTCATTAAGTTATTGGTTTGCAAATGCAAATGGTCGAAATCACTAATGGCATCTTTATAACTGTCTTTCAAGTCCTTTATTTCTACAGAATCTAGAGGTAATTTTTCAAAAGAACTCACCCAATCAGAAGAAAGATTCAGCACCTTCAAATTGAGTCCTACTTTTCTTTTGAAACGATAAAGTCTTTTAAGTTGAGCAGAATTAGAAACATTTTTTAGAAAAACTTCATTTTCCATTTTATCCAATTGGTCGAGAAGAACCTCGTTTTCATGTTCAAAGGAAATAAATATTTTTTGTCCTAAATGAAGCGCTAATTGATAAGGAGTTTTGAAATTTTCTGGGTGAATTGCTATTTCTTTCAATAGAGATTTTATCGCATCGTTTTCTATTCTGTGTACCGTAAGAATGAGATTGTCTTTTAAGAAAATTCCCAATTTGGTACTTACATCACTTATGGTATTGAGGATGAGTCTTTCGGTAGAAGTATTTAATCTGGTCAGGAAAAATTTTAGATTGCCATTGTCTTCGAATTTTGGCAAGTGATTCGGGTCTATACAGTCTTCTAACCAATAGTGATTGATATCATATTTTTTAGAAATTTCGGCAATGTCTTCTTGCTTCATTTCTAAGATATCTATCCATTCATATTCTATGGTTTTGTGAAGTGTACTCTCTATCATGGTCTAATTGCGTTAATTTTATCAAATGTATAAATTTTTATAAATCTATAAAGACACATGAGTATATAATTATTTATAAAACACTTTAATACATAATATTTATGACTCATGTTAATTATATGTTAAAAATAAAATCTTACTTTTGTACCCCACAAATTTTAAAAACTTTATGATTAAGAGTGTAATAAAAGGATATGGTTATTATGTTCCTGAGAATGTGGTAACTAATGACGATTTGTCTAAGTTGATGACTACTAATGATGAGTGGATTACGGAGAGAACAGGCATCAAAGAACGCCGTCACAGAAAAAATAGAAATGACAGCGAAGAAACGACAGCGTTTTTAGCAAAAAAAGCAGCTGAAAAGGCTCTAGAAAAAGCAAATCTAACGGCTAAAGATTTAGATTTCATCGTTTTCGCTACTTTAAGTCCAGATTATTTCTTCCCAGGAAGTGGTGTAGTTTTACAAGAAATGCTAGGTTGTGATACCATCGGCGCATTAGATGTAAGAAATCAGTGTTCAGGATTTGTATATGCAACCAGTGTAGCAGATGCTTTTATCAAAACAGGAACTTATAAAAATGTATTGGTAGTAGGAGCAGAAGTTCACTCTTTTGGTTTAGATTTTACTGATGATGGTAGAGGTGTTTCTGTAATTTTCGGAGATGGAGCAGGAGCGATTATTCTTTCTGCGTCTGAAGACGAAAACGAAGAAGGTGTTTTAGCAGTAAACATGCACTCAGAAGGAAAATATGCTGAAGAATTAGCAGTTAAATTCCCTGGAACCAAATTAGGTTGGATGGATAGAGTTCTTTACGAGCCAGAAGCTGTTGAAAGACAAGATATTTATCCAGTGATGAATGGTAATTTCGTGTTTAAACATGCGGTAACCAGATTCCCGGAAACCATGATGGAAGCCTTAACTAAAGCTGGAAAAACTCCAGAGGATTTAGATATGTTCATTCCGCATCAAGCGAATTTGAGAATTGCACAGTTTGTTCAACAAAGATTTGGTTTACCAGACGAAAAAATATTCAATAATATTCAGAAATACGGTAACACTACTGCAGCATCTATTCCTATCGCATTATGTGAAGCTTTAGACCAAGGAAAAATTAAAAAAGGAGATTTAGTACTTCTTTCAGCTTTCGGAAGTGGTTTTACTTGGGGAAGTGTACTTTTCAGATATTAATTTGATTAATCCATGATAATTAAGACCTTTCAGTATTTTCTGAAAGGTTTTTTTTGTAACTAAAGTGACAAAATCGAAAAATAATTACCCTCTTTTTATTAATTTTATATGATATTTATCAAAATTGATAAATGTCAGCAAATAATAAAGGAATTTATTATAAGGTAGTTTGTAATTTTGTTCCAGAAATTATAAGAGAAAATAACAAATTAATATATTATGGCTACAACAGCAAAAAATGAAAAGTATGTGTATTCCTTCGGTGGTGGTAAAGCCGATGGAAATGAGTCAATGAAGAATCTACTTGGTGGAAAAGGTGCTAACTTAGCAGAAATGGCAGGTCACAAAGATCTTAAACTACCTGTTCCTCCCGGTTTTACCATCACTACAGAAGTATGTACGTATTTCTACGATAATAAAAGACAATATCCTTCTACATTAGAAAAGCAAATAAAAGATGCGCTTGCTCAAGTTGAAAAATTAATGGGCAAAAAATTCGGAGACGTTAAAAATCCTTTATTAATGTCTGTTCGTTCTGGTGCTAGAAAATCTATGCCAGGAATGATGGATACCGTTCTTAACATTGGTCTTAATGACGAAACTATTCAAGGTCTTATCGCAGAAAGCGGTGACGAAAGATTTGCTTACGATGCTTACAGAAGATTGGTAATGATGTATGCAGACGTAGTAATCGAAAAAGCAGGTGGTATGGAACCAGCGAAAGGTATTGGTATCCGTAAAATCATGGACGAAAGATTAGAAGAAGTTAAAAAAGAAAAAGGCGTAGAATTAGATACTGATCTTTCTGCTGATGATCTTAAAAAATTAGTAAAAGAATTCAAAGCTTTAACTAAAAAACACCTAAAACAAGACTTCCCTGAAACTCCTTGGGATCAATTAATGGGAGGTGTAGGTGCTGTATTCGCTTCTTGGAACGGAAAACGTGCAATTGAGTACAGAAGAATCGAAAGAATTCCAGATGAATGGGGAACTGCTGTAAACGTACAAGCTATGGTATTCGGTAACATGGGTAATGATTCTTGTACAGGTGTAGCTTTCACTAGAAACCCAGGAAACGGTGAAAATAAATTCTATGGAGAATATTTAGTAAATGCTCAAGGAGAAGATGTAGTAGCAGGGATCAGAACTCCAGCTCCTATCAATCAATATTCTAAAAATGACCACAGTAAAAATTTAACTACTTTAGAGAAATTCATGCCAGAGCAATACAAAGAGCTTGATGAAATTCAACAAAGATTAGAAAAACACTACAAAGACATGCAAGATATAGAATTTACCATCGAAAAAGGTAAACTATACATGCTACAATGTAGAGTGGGTAAAAGAAATGGTGTATCTGCAGTAAAAATGGCTGCTGATATGTACAAAGAAGGAATGATTGATGCAGAAACTGCAATCCTTAGAGTAAATCCTAATCAGTTGGTAGAATTATTATTACCAATGTTCGACCCAGATATCGAAAAAACACATAAAGTAATTGCTAAAGGTTTACCAGCTGGTCCTGGTGGTGCTGTAGGTAGAGTAGTATTCTCTTCAGAAGACGCTGTAGAATGGGCTTCTAAAGGAGAAAAAGTAATTCTAGTAAGAGAAGAAACTTCTCCAGAAGATGTAGATGGTA
>DITA01000135.1:17723-20427 GCA_002422665.1 Flavobacteriales bacterium UBA6196 | reverse complement strand
TAATGCTGGGATAGGAATTTTAGATTCCGATGCAAATTTTCTGTTCATTATTTCTAAAAAATTTACGCTTAAAAATTTCCAATATCACTTTACTGTACCTACAGAAAAAGTAGTATTCTTCTCATTACGGGCGCCACCAGTTTTCATTTAGATTTTTTACAACTTGCGATGCTATTTTTAGAAGTTCGCAAATTCCTTTATTATTTCAATTTTAACAAAAATTAATCTAAATGTTAATCAAAAAAATATATTTTTTTGTTGCAATATTTCTTGCAACGCAGTTGGTAATGGCTCAATATAAATTAAGTGGAAAAATCACTGATTTTGATACTCAGGAGCCTGTAAAAAATGCTTCAGTTTATCTGGTAGACCTTAAAAAAAGTACCGTTTCAGACCAAAATGGTAATTACTCTTTCCAAAACTTAAAATCTGGAAAATATTTCGTAGAAATCACAGGAGATAACTATACTTCGTTATTGGTTTCCATAGAAGTGAGTCAAGATGCTGTTTCTGATTTCACTCTTCAAAAATCTGCCAAAGAAATAGATGAGGTGGTGGTAACTGCAGTAACCAGAGCTTCGGAACTGAAAAAGATTCCAGTAGTCATTAAATCTGTAGATAAAAATATCATCAACCAAAACGCTTCCACCAACTTAATTGATGGATTGAAAAATATTCCGGGAGTGAACCAAATTACTACTGGAGCGGCGATTTCTAAACCTGTAATCAGAGGTTTAGGTTACAATAGAGTTATCACTTTGGTAGATGGAATCAAGCAAGAAGGTCAACAATGGGGCGGCGAACACGGAATAGAAATCGATGAATTTTCGGTGGGGAAAGTAGAAATAGTAAAAGGGCCAGGAAGTTTAATGTATGGTTCAGACGGAATTGCGGGCGTACTGAATTTTATTTCTCCAAAAGTAGCTGCAAATGGTAAAATCGAAAATCAATTAATTACCAATTATCAAACGAATAACAACTTAATTGCAACTTCTTTTTCGAATAAAGGAAATAAAAACGGTTTCGTTTGGGAAGGGAGATTGACCAATAAATTGGCTGGTAACTACGAAAATAAATATGACGGAAAAGTCTTGAACTCTGGTTTCAAAGAATTTGACGGCAACTTAATGTTAGGAATCAATAAAAACTGGGGGCATTCTTATTTCAACGTAAGTTCTTATAACACCACTTTGAATATTGTAGAAGGAGAAAGAGATGCTGATGGAAAATTCACGTTCATCAATGGTAATGGAGACGATGTTACCGCAACTGACGAAGATTACAAAGGTTATAAAGTAGGATTTCCGCATCAAGAAATCAATCACTTAAGATTGACTTCAAACAATTATTTCTTATTGAAAAACGGAACCATCAATGCTGATTTTGCCTTTCAAAATAATAAAAGAAAAGAATTTGCAGACGCAACTAATCCTGATGAAAAAGAATTATTCTTTGATTTAAATACCTTCAACTATAACGTAAGATATAACGTGAAAGAAACCAATAATTGGGAAACTTCTTTCGGAATTGGTGGGATGCAACAATCGAACACCAATAAAGGAGAAGAAGCCCTTATTCCTGATTATCAATTTTTCGATGCGGGAGCGTTTGTTTTCACACAAAAAACTTTTAACAAAAATCTGACTTTAGCGGGAGGATTGAGATTTGACAATAGAAATGTAGATGCTCAAGAAATGCTGGAAGATACCGATGTGAAATTTGCTAAATTCAATAAAAATTACAGCGGAATTTCTGGAAGTTTAGGTTTGTCTTATCAATTAGACAAGCAATCTACCATTAAATTAAATCTTTCTAGAGGTTTCAGAGCACCGAATATTGCAGAACTTTCTTCTAACGGAATTCACGAAGGAACTTTCAGATACGAAATTGGTGACATCAACCTGAAATCCGAAATCAGTCACCAGATTGATGCTGCTTATTTCCTAAATTCAGACCATATTAGTTTTGAATTTACACCATTTGTCAACTTCATTTCTAATTATATCTATACCGAAAAAATGCAAGATGCCAACGGAAATGATGTAATTATTGACCCAAATGATCCAGTTCCTGCATTTAGATTTACTCAAGGGAACGCGCAGCTTTTCGGTGGAGAGATTTTTTTAGATTTTCACCCGCATCCATTTGATTGGTTGCATGTAGAAAATTCATTTTCTTATGTAAGAGCTACTCAGAATAATCGTCCAGAAAATGAAAAGTTCTTGCCATTTATTCCAGCGCCAAAATATCGTGGAGAGATTAAAACCAATTTCGAGAAGGTGAATAATACTTTTTCTGATTTTTATGCTAAATTTTCAGTAGACCATTATTTCAAGCAAAATAATATTTACAGCGCTTTTGATACCGAAACAGCTACTCCTGCTTACACACTTTTGAGTGTAGGAATTGGTGCAGACATTAAAGCTTTTGGCAAAAAAGACTTTTTCAATGTTTTCATTAGCGGAGAAAACTTAACAGATGTAGCGTATCAGAACCATTTGAGCAGATTAAAATATGCTCCAGAAAACCCTGCAACAGGTAGAATGGGTGTTTTTAACATGGGCAGAAATTTCAGTGTGAAACTGATGATGAATTTCTAAAAATCTAAGAAAATTACTTTCTTGAGATGATAAAATTCTCGGTAAAGCGAATGGACTTTTTATAAGGAAAATTTACCTTTAAAAAATGCTTTCTGTTTTCATAA
>DITA01000135.1:0-17566 GCA_002422665.1 Flavobacteriales bacterium UBA6196 | reverse complement strand
GAAGTTGGTTTTGAGCCAGATTTTAATATTGATTTATCTTCTTACGAAGCTCCTCACTACAAAGTAGAAGCTACTGATAAAGAAATTAACCAAAGCATCGAAAACATGCAAAAAAGATTTGCTGATAAAGATGCTCAAGATAAAGCGACTAAAGATTCTTATGTAGCACTTTCTATCGCACAAGTAGTAGAAGCTGATGCAGAAGGAGAGCACAATCATCCGCCGAAAAATATAGTAGTTTCTGCTGAGCAAAAAGAAGCTTTCGGTTTGGTAAAATCTCACAAAGTAGGTGATGTAGTGAAGTTAACTAAAACTCAGTTAACGGAAAACGAAACTTTGGCTAAAGATTTAAATTACAACGAGCATGAACTAGGTCACATTCATCACGAAGATTTAGAAGCTACTGTTACAGAAATCTATAAATTAAACTTAGCACCACTAGATCAAGAATTATTTGATAAAGTGTATGGTGAAGGAAACATTAATTCTGAAGAAGAATTAAAAGCAAGAGTAAAAACTGAATTAGACGAATATTTCCAACAAAATGCTGATATTCACTTTGTGAATAAAGTATTAGAAAACGTTTCTGAAAAAACTGAAGTTCAGTTGCCAGAAGCATTCTTAGTAAAATGGTTACTATTCTCTAATCCAAACATCACTTCTGAAGAACAAGCTAAAGAAATTCTTGAAGCAGAAAAATCTATCATCAAAAATCAAATCATCGAAGGAAAATTATTCCAAGATTATGATGTGAAAGTAGATTATGCAGATGTTTTAGCTCAAGCTGAAGTTTTAGTAAACAACCAATTAGCAATGTACGGAATCCACAATCTTCCACAAGAAGAAGTGCAGAAATATGCGGTAGAAATGTTAAAACAAGAAGAGCAAGTAAGACAAATTTCTCAAGAAGTTGCAATGGGTAAACTAAAAGATGTTATCCTAGAGAAAGCTAGCAAAAAAGAAACTAAAATTACACACGAAGAATTTTTAGCAGAATTACAAAAATAATTTTCTAGAAATTTCTTAGAAATATAAATCCGTCTCGAATTTCGAGACGGATTTTTTTTTAACACAGATTTAACTGATTTTTCTTTTCTAAATAAGGTTTTTCTTTTTATTTTTATCGAATTAAATTATTATTAATCAAAATTAAAACCATGAGAAAACAATTTCTTTCTTTTGTGTTGTCTTTCTTTTTGATTGCCAATGCATTTGCACAGAACATTCCTCTTGATCCTAGCGTCAGAACGGGCACACTTTCTAACGGGATGAAGTATTACATCAAGAAAAACGTAAAACCAGAAAAAAAAGTAGAATTCCGTTTAGCGATTAATGCGGGTTCTATCAATGAAGACGAAGACCAGAGAGGTCTTGCTCACTTTATGGAGCACATGAATTTCAACGGAACTAAAAATTTCCCAGAGAATAAATTGGTAGATTTTCTACAATCTATCGGGATTAAATTCGGGCAACACCTTAATGCGTATACCAGTTTTGACGAAACGGTTTATATGTTACCCGTTCCTCTTGATAAGCCTGGAAACCTAGATTCAGGGCTTAAAGTAATGGAAGATTGGGCTTTTAACGCATTACTTACCGATAAAGAAATAGAAAAAGAAAGAGGCGTAGTTTTAGAAGAATTGCGTTTAGGATTAGGAGCAGACAAAAGAATGCTAGACCAATATCTTCCTAAATTAGCTTACAATTCTAGATATGCAGACCGATTACCGATTGGTAAAAAAGAAATTCTACAAAATTTCAAACCAGATGCGTTGAGAAGATTTCACAAAGATTGGTACAGACCAGATTTAATGGCTTTGGTAGTAGTAGGAGATGTTAATGTAGATGAAATGGAGCAAAAAATTAAAGCCAATTTTAGCAAATATCAAAATCCTGCAAATGCTAGAAAAAGAGTAGATTATGAGATGCCAAATCATAAAGAAACTTTGATTTCTATTGCTACTGATGCAGATGCAACTTCGTCTTCGGCGCAATTTTATATCAAAGATGATGGTCCTGCAAAAGCAGATGTTACCGTAAATGATTATCAAAAAAGCATTGTAGAGCAATTGGCTGCTACCATTGTGAATAACCGTTTGCAAGAATTAACCAATTCTGAGAAGCCACCATTTATTTTCGGATATGTTTCTCATAGCAATTTCTTGAGAACCAAAGATGCTTTTCAAGCGTATGCGATGACCAAAGAAGGCGAACAAAAAAATGCGCTTAAAGTGCTTTTAGAAGAAGTAGAAAGAGCAAAAAGATTTGGTTTTTCTCAAAATGAATTAGACAGAGCAAAATCTGAAACCCTTTCTAATCTAGAAAAATCTTATAACAATAGAGATAAAACAGAAAGTGCAAGATTGGTAATGGAATATGTAAGAAATTTCCTAAATCAAGAGCCAATTCCAGGAATTGAATGGGAGTATGAATTGCACAAAAAATATTTGCCAAGCGTAACGTTAGACCAAGTAAACAACATTCTGAAAAATTACATCAAAGATGATAGCAGAGTGATTGTGGTAACTGGTCCTAAAAAAGAAAATGCAGTACTTCCTACAGATGCGCAGTTATTGGCAATTGTAGATGATGTTAAAAATGCACAGTTAAAACCTTACGAAGACAAAGCTGCCATTAAAACTTTGGTAGAGCCTTTTAAATCAAATGGTAAAATTGTAAAAACCGAAGCAGATGCCAAGTTGGGAACCACTACTTTTACATTAAGTAATGGCGCAAAAGTAACTTACAAAAAAACAGATTTCAAGGAAGACGAAATTGTTTTCTCAGCGATTAGTTTAGGTGGAAGTTCTTTAATTTCTAATGAAGACATCGAAAAAACACAATGGGCTTTTCCAGCGCTTTCAGAATCAGGGTTCAATAAATATTCTAAAAATGATATTGCCAAATTCCTTTCTGGGAAACAGGTTTCTGTAATGCCTTATGTTGGAGGGATTTCTACAGGATTCAACGGAAATTCTACCAAAAAAGATTTTGAAACGCTTTTCCAAATGATTTATGGTTATTTTACCAACCTAAATTATGACGAAGCAAGCTACAATTCTTATAAAGCGAAACAACAAGGATTTTTAGATAACCTTTTGGCAAATCCTCAAACATATTTCCAAAGCGAAGTTCAGAAATATTTGAACCAAAAAAATCCTAGATTCTTCGGAATTTTACCAGATGCTAAAGCTTGGGAAAAAACCAGCTATAAATTAGCGTACGATATTTACAAAAAATCAGTTGCTAATGCAGGAAACTTCCATTTCTATTTTGTAGGAAATGTAGACGAAAACCAAATCAAACAACTTTCTGAACAATATTTAGCAAGTTTACCTTCTACCAAAAAATCAGAATCGTATAAAGATTTAGGATACAGACCTCTTTTCACTTCTACAGAAAAAGTGATTAAAAAAGGAAAAGATCCTAAAAGTATGGTGATGATTAGATTCAGTGGCGAAACAAAATATAATGAGCAAGAAGACCTTGCCATGAGAGCTTTAGGTGAAGTTGCTACGATTAAAATCATCGAAAAACTTCGCGAAGACGAGGGCGGAATTTACGGAGGTGGAGCAAGAGGAAGCTTAAACAAAGTTCCTTACGGAAGCTACAACTTCAGCATTAATTTCCCTTGTGGACCAGAAAATGCAGAAAAATTAACCAAAATTGCTTTGGCCGAACTTCAAAAAATGATTGACAACGGGCCAGAACAAAAAGATTTAGATAAATTTAAAGAAGGAGAAGCGAATGATGATGTAACCAATATGAAAGACAATAATTATTGGCTACAAAATATCACGAGCTACCAAACTCAAGGTGGCGATAAATACAGCGTTCTTAATTATTTAACTAAAGTAAAAGCACTTACAGTAAAAGATTTACAATCAGTTGGTAAAAAGTATTTAACCGAGAAAAATAGAATGGTATTTACTTTAATGCCAGAAGTAGAAACGCCAAAAACAGAAGCTCCAAAAGCAGCAGTTTCTGCGAATGTAACGGCTCAACAAGTGATTGATAATTACGCCGCAGCTTTGGGTGGGAAATCTAAATTAGAAGCGGTAAAAACCGTGAAAACACTCTCTACGATTAAGGTAATGGGCATGGAAATGGAAGCGACTACTTTAGAAATGGCACCGAATAAATCTAAAGCGGTTCAAAAAATTATGGGACAAGAAATGGTTCAAGTTTTTGACGGCGAAAAAGGGTACATGATGCAAGCTGGTCAGAGAATGGATTTACCAGCTCCTGCAATTGAAGAAGCTAAGAAAAAAAGATTATTCGAAGTGCTTTCTTACAATCCGGCAGATTTCAAAACAGTAGAAAAAGTAACGGAAGAAGGTAAAGAATTATACCTTTTAGCTGGTGCTGGTAAAAAATTATATTTTGATACCAAAACCAATTTATTGGTGAAAAGCACTTCTGACAAAGGAGATATGGTTATTCTAGATTACATGGAAGTAGACGGAATTAAGTTTCCTAAAAATATCAAATTAGCCATGATGGGACAAAACATGGAAATGACCAATAATCAAGTTATCGTTAATAAAGAAGTGTCAGTAGAAGACTTCAAATAAAACTTGATTTTTATAAAATGTAAAGTCCGAGAATGAAAATTCTCGGACTTTTTTATGTCAGAATATACGAACTTTTTCGTATTTATTGGTAGAAGTTTAAACTCCAAATTTGTAAAAATCATTATTCATAAATTTTTATAAATTTAGACTTAGAAAAGTCTCTGCATGAAATCAATTTTATCTTTTGTATTCATTTTTACACTGAGTTTGACTTTTGGGCAAAAATCAAACCATAAAAAAATAGATTCTATTAATAATCTTCCGTTTGAAGTAAGGTTAAAAGATGCCGCTATTTTGGACAAGGTTTATCTGAAAAATGCAGAAGAATCTGCCAAAATTCATTATGACTTAGGCGAAGCTAAATCTTACAGCAACCTCAGTTTGGTCTATTATTATCAAGGAAAATATGAGAAAGATTTGGCGTATTCTCTGAAAGCGATTCATATTTTCGAGAAATTAAACGACTTAGAGAATCTTTCTTTAGAATGGGGAGAATTAGGTTATAGAATGAAGAAAAGAAATCTAGAAAAAGCACTTCAATACATGCAGAAATCTAAACAAATTGCAGAAAAGAATAACCTTCAGAAACCCTTATTGAGCATTTATAACAATTATGGCGTGCTCAAAGAAATGAAAGTAGAATATGACAGCGCACTTTTCTACTACGAAAAAGGTCTCGCCTTGAAACAAAAAATTAATGACCAAGTCGGTATTCCTTATAGTTTGAATAATATTGCTGGGGTTTTTGTGCTCAGAAAACAATTTGACAAAGCGGAGGAAAACTATCAAAAAGCTCTGGAAATTAGAAAAAAAATAAATGATACGGTAGGAATTGCAGAAAATTACTCTTACCTAGGAGATTTGCATTTGATGCAAAAAGACTTCAAAAAAGCGATTGGGTTTTATCAAAAATCAACAAAAATCACCGATAAACACAAGTATTTAGGACTTTCGCAAGATTCTTATCGCAAGATTTCAGAATGTTTTGAAAATTTAGGAGAACATCAAAATGCTTTGCAGAATTTCAAGAAATTTTCAGCACTCAAAGACAGCCTCATTAATCAGGAAACCAATTCTAAAATTGCCGAATTAGAGGTGAAATTTGATACCAATGAAAAAGAAAAACAACTGCTTCAAAAACAAGCCGAAGTAGAAACCTCTAGAATTAAATTTTCGGTGGCAATTGTATTTGCGATTTTAGCTTCTATTATTGGCTTTCTTTTTTATCGTCAACAAAGATTGAAAAACAAGCAACAGCATCAGGAATTTGAATTGAAATCTGCAATGGCACAAATCGAAAGTCAAAATAAATTACAAGAACAGCGCTTGTCTATCTCCCGAGATTTGCATGATAATATTGGCGCACAATTAACTTTTATCATTTCGTCTTTAGAAAATACAAAATTTGGAATTCCGAATTTAGAAACTGCGGTAGAAAAGCGTTTAGACAAAATCAGTGACTTTACCAGAAATACGATTGTAGAACTTCGAGACACGATTTGGGCAATGAATAAAGCAGATTTCACCATGGAAGATTTGAGTTCTAGGATTTTCAATTTTGTGGAACAAGCACAATCTGCCAATCAAAATATTTTGTTCAATTTTAGCATTGACGAAAATCTTAAAAACAAGAAATTTTCGTCTGTGGTAGGCGTAAATTTATATAGAACGATTCAGGAATCCGTGAATAATGCCATGAAATATGCTAATGCTCATCATATCGTCATCAATGCAGAAAAATTTCAGGAAGGTTTAAAAATTGAAATCAAAGACGATGGAAAAGGTTTTGATACCGAAAATGTAGATGTAGGAAATGGATTGCTCAATATGAAAAAACGTATGGAAGAAATCGGGGGAAATTTTTCCATCAATTCAGAAATCGGGAAAGGAACTAGTGTAAATGTAGAATTGCTGAAATTTTAAAGAAATAGAACTGTAGAGTTGTAGAGTGGGAGAATTGTAGAGTGGGAGAGTTGGAGATTGATTGAAAATAATTATGAAACATGAAACCCGCATCTCGTATCTCGACTAATAAATAATATACCATGATAAAAATAGCGATAGTAGACGATAATCTTTTTTTGCAAAAAACGGTTCAAGAGAAACTGTCTTTTTTTGAAGATATAGAAATCAAATCAAAATCTCTGAACGGAAAAGAATTGCTTCAAAAATTAGAAAAAAACTCCAACTTAGATTTGATTTTGATGGATATAGAAATGCCAGAAATGAACGGAGTAGAAGCTACTGCCGAAGTGAAAAAGCGTTATCCTCACATCAAAATTTTAATGCTTACGGTTTTTGATAATGATGAAAAAATTTTTAAATCCATCAAAGCTGGAGCTGATGGTTATTTGTTGAAAGAAATTAATCCTCAAGAATTGTATAATTCCATCAAAGAAACGCTTTCTGGTGGTGCTGCAATGACGCCATCTATCGCGCTGAAAACATTGAAATTGCTCAGAGAGCCACAAGTTTTCGAAACGGAAGAAGAAAAAGAAAAAATTACACTTACTGCAAGAGAAATTCAGGTTTTGGAACAATTGAGCAAAGGATTAAAATATGATGCTATTGCAGAAAATCTCATCCTTTCTAAAGGAACGATTAGAAAACATGTGGAAAATATTTACGCTAAATTACAGGTTCATAATAAGTTAGAAGCAGTGCAGATTGCTAAGAAGAATAAATTAATTTAAAAGATACGATTTTATTCGTATTTACTTGCCTATTTCTTCCGAGTATTTTTACCAAAAAAAATTAAACTATGAGAAGAAAATTTATTTTATCTGCTGTTTCAGCATTGATGATTTCGGCATTTACTTTTGCGCAAGAAGGCAATAATTCTGTAAAATTTAACTTAGGAACTTCTTTTTCTAAACCAGGTGATGAACTTGCAACGGTAGCAATGGATGGTAAAAACATGCAACTCTCTGTAAGTGCAGAAGGTGCAAGATTTTTCAATTATAAAAAAGACTCTAAATTAGGTTTTAGAATTGCAGCAGTAGTAGGTTATGACAATACACACATTCTTTCTAGTGATGCGATTACTCAAATTAAGACGTCTATTCCGAATATTAAAGGTAGAATTTATCCTTTGTGTTTTAAAGGTTCTGCTTTTGATTTTGCAGGATTAGTAACCAAAGAAAAAGATTTGGGAATTGGTTTTCTGGATATTCCTGTGTATTTAATCTTAATTTCTACGGTGAATAGTTTACACTTTGATTATGGAGTTGGTTTTGGAAAACTCAAAGAATCCTCAAATGTTTATGATGATAGTTTTGTAGAAACTACTACTAATAGAACCATGAATTATTTTGGTTGGGGATTTCAGCCTGTTATTTACAATTCTGAAAGTGAAAAATGGTCTGTAAATGCAATGTTTGATTTTGGGAAATTTAAATGGACGAACGGAAACGGAAACACATCGTCTTTTAAAATGAGTACAGTTGGATTTGGTGCTCAATATCATTTTTAATTTTTTCAATATGATTAAGAAAATTTTCACTCCCGTTTTTGTCTTGTTTTTTGCCATTTTTTTTGCTCAAATTGATAAATACAAAGCATCAGATTACTCACTTACAAATAATGTAAAATCCTACAACACTTTTATTTATAAATATGATGTGGAGTTAGGAAAATACAAAGTCATCGAAAAACACATTAGAATTTTTGAAAAAGGGTTATTAAAATATGATTATGTTTTGGATAATTATTTAGGTCGATTTTCTCAATTGAAAAAGTTAGAGTATAACGACCAAAACCAATTGATTTCTATAGAAGAAGCAGAAGATTTCGAAAATCCACAATATTATCCTTATCAAGAATTTTATTATGAAAAAGGAAAATTGACGAAAATTTCAAAAATTTTCGGGAACAAAAGAGTTTTTACCGATTTTGCCTACGATGGAAAAGGCAGAATTTTAAAGGAAAAAAAATATCAAGATGACAAACTGGTGTTGTCTACTGTAGATTATCATTACACTTCTGATAAAAATTTCACTACCAAAAAAGTGGTTTTTATTAATGACAATTCTAGAAAAATGGTTGATGCCGTTTATCAAAATAATTTGAAAATTTCTGAAGAAGTAGATGATCCAGCAGCTAAAATTTCTTACACTTATCAATATGATGACAAAGGCAATGAAACTCTAGAATTTGACGGAGTAACTAACCTAGATAAGCACTATGTTTATGGGAAAACAGGCGCGGTGATTAAAAGCAAGAAAACACTTTATGATGACCTAGAATTTGATATCGTTAATTATTTTGAATTTTCAGAAATTACCTACGATGATGGCACGAAAGAAGGAAGCAGAACTTTTGATAAAGACTATGCTAAATCGTTTAATATGAGTGTTTTATCTTATGATTTTGTAGATGATTTAAAGTAATTGTTTTATATTTGGAATAAACACATACCATGATGAAAAAAATAATTCAACTTATAGTGCTTTTGTTCGTGCAATTTTCTTTTGCACAAAAAGATGATGTGGTGAAATATTTAGCAGAAAATTGGGGTGTAAAAAAAGAAGTTTCAAAAATAGAAGAAGTGAATTATTCTGTTGGCTTTACTTCTGGAAAATTTGAGCCCAGATCTACCAAAATTTACACCTTCAAAAACGGAAAAGTAATTTCTATAGAAACACAATATCCTAAAGATAAAGTCATTGAAACTTTTGAATATAATGCCAAAGGAAAACCTGTGAAATTTTCTCAAGTTAATACCGGAACAGACAAAGCAAGTGAAAACGTTTCTACTTTTACCTATGATAAAAACGGAAGACTTTCTGAAATAAAACCTTCTAATCCTAGATTTCATTGGCAATATAAATATCTGTATAAATCTGATGGAACACCTTCTGTAATTGAGATTTTTGATGATGGAAAGCTTTCTAATAAAAACATCATCACTTCTTATCAAGACGAAAAAAATTACACTTATACCTACGAAAATTATTCTACAAGTGATGGTGAAAAGGTTTTTGAACTAAAGGAAAGTTTGGTAAACGGACAAAGACCAATGCGAAAAGAAGCATGGATTGATGGAAAAGATAAATATGGAAATGTTTTTAGAATAAGAGAAAATCATGCGATTTTAGGAAAGTTTTACTACTCTAGAAAATTAACTTACACTAACGGAGAAACCACTGGTTCTACAGAATATAACCCCTATTTTACTGAAGGAATAAACGCCGATATTTCTCAATTTCCAGAAAATAAAAACCCTAAATCGAGTTACAAAATTAGATTAGGAGAAGACGGAAAATTTAAAATGGAGAATCAAGCAAATCAGCCTATTCCAGATTTAAGTAAAGGTTTTATCAGTCCAAACAAAACAGATTTCATTTATTTTGACCCCAATAATGGAGAAGTTGCATTGGTGGAAGATATGAAACCTAGTGAAGATTTCGTGACGATGAAGCCTTATAATGTGCCTTCTAAAAGATATATTGTCATCAATAATGATTACCAATTCATCATTTTTGATAACGGAAAACAAATCGACACTTCAAATATGAAATTGGCTCAAGATATGGGAAATTTAGTCATTCAAGAAAATGGTGTGCCGAAATATTTTGTTCCGAATTTGGACAAACTTACTTTCTTGAAGTTTTATCCGCTTTATATTTTGGCGCTTTAAAAATTTTGAAAACATGAAACAAATAACATTTTTCACCATAATTATTTCCATTTTCGGATTTTCTCAAGAAAAACTCACCACTCAAGATTTTGGCTTGCATAAAAATACAGAAACTGTGATTTCTAAACAATATTGGGAAGATGACCAATCGAATATAGTTTTTACAGAAGAATTGAAATTCTACAATACATTTTTAGAAGAGAAAAAAAACAAAGATGGAGATTATGTTACCGTGAAAAAATATTACTACAATATTGATAATTTATTGGTGAAAATAGAAACGGAGCATCTTAATTCTGGCGAGAAAGAAAAAGAGGTTTTTCACTATAAAAATCTTCAGTTGCAGAATTCTGAACTTTGGATGCATGGTAAAATGTTTTCTAAAACTCAATATTTCTATGACAAGAATAATAGATTGATAAAAGAAATAGAAAAAGATGCTAAAAATAAAGTGAGCAGAATAGTAGAGTACAAAAAATACAAAAATGATGATTCTTTCACCAAATTGATAAAGGATTTTCAAAATGATAAAGTGGTAGAAACCACCGAAGAAATTTATGAAAATAAATTATTGGTAGAAGCCAATTATGAAATGTACAACCTGAAAACCAATGTTAAAAATACTTATAATAAAGAAGGTTGGATTGTAAAAGAAGTATTCAGCAATAGTGAAGTGGTAGAAAATACCTTTACTTATGAAGTAGATGAGAAGGGAAATCCTATAAAAGTTACCAAAACCAATTCCCAGAATCAAGGAAATTATGTTTTGGTAATCAATAATACATATTCTACTTTTCCTACGAATTAAATTCGCGTTCCCATTCTTCTGCAGCTTCGCAAAGGGTTTTGTAAAAATCTTCGCCGTACTTTCTAATCAGTGGCGTTTTCAAGAATTTATAAACAGGAACTTGCAATTCTTTTCCTAAGGTACAAGCGTCGCTACATACGTCCCATTCATGATAATTGATGGCTGAAAAATTTCTGTATTCTGTTACTCTAATCGGATAAAGATGACAAGAAATAGGTTTTTGCCAATCTACAACTCCGTCTTCGTAAGCTTTTTCGATTCCGCATTTGGTGATGCCTTTTTCATCAAAAATCACATAAGCGCATTCTCCACCATTTACGAGTGGCGTTACCAAATCTCCATCAATATCAGTAACATGAGTTCCTTGCTCTTCGATGGCAAGTATTCCTTCTGGTCTAAGATAACTTTTAATTTTTGGATAAATTCTTTCCAAAATTTCAGTCTCATTTTTATCAAGCGGAGCTCCCGCATCTCCTTCTACACAGCAGATTCCTTTGCATTTGCTGAGATTACATACAAATTCTTCAGAAAAAATATCTTCAGAAATTAATTTATCATCTATTTGAATCATATCTATATCAATTCACCTATGTTTACATAAGTGCTAAGTTTAAAAAGTAATAAAGTGAAAATAATTATCCATAACCCAAATTCTTTCATCCAATATTTTTTCAAAAATCTCAAGGCTCTAGAAAGGATAATCACATTCGGTAAAACCAATAAAAGTAAATATTCATAGTTTTTGCCCATGTAAAGAAATACAGTCACCAATTGTGCCAAGAAAAACAAGAGCATAAACGTATACTTAAATTTACTCGAAGGACTTTTTTTATTAAAATTGGCAAAATGGTCCATTACAGCATACAAAACATATAATGCAACGGGTAAAAGAAGATATAACGGATAATAATCTTGCATAAGTGAGTTTTCTACATAGGGAATGTAACTTTCGTCAAAATCATGATAACCAATAAGATACATCACGCCAAAATAAGTTCCAAAAACCAATGCATTCCCAAAAAATAATCTGAAAATATTCAGCGAAATATGATCTGAAGTAGAAATAAGGTGAATCAACACGAAAATAAACATAGGCCAAGTTGTAGGCAAAAACAAGAAATTCACCGCCAAAATTGCTCCAATGATCAGGTATGAATTTTTCCTTACTTCATCTTGATTACTGGTCAATAAAACCATTACAAAAGAGTTGGTGAACAAAGACATCGCAATTCCTATGTCTAAACTTCCCGGATATAATGCAAACACAAAAAAGGTATACAGAAAAAGAGGAAGATGAGTATTGTAATTCAGGCCAATAGCGTTAAAAAGGAAATATCCTAAAGCAAATCCGCAAAACGTAATAATGCTAGAAAAAACGCCTAACGTTTTGAAATCCAATATATTAAATGATATAATCAAAAGAAATAAAAAAAATATATAGACAGGAATCGAAAAAATATTGCTTTCTTTTGATAGTAATCTGAACATTTTTATTAATTTTGTGCAAAGTTAATTTAAAATAAGAAAAAAATGACGTCTTTTTGGTTATTCTTAAGTGATTTGTTCAAATGGTCTTTCGGATTCTATGATTTCGCAGGAAACGTATTGAACTGGATTCTATTTATTGTAGCTAGTGCTTTATTTTGCTATTGGTGTTATGTTTTAGTAACCACATTAGGGAACAATAAAGATAAAGAATATTATTCACCTACAGAAGGTAAATTCCCATACTACAATCCAGAATTACACACTAAAGAAGATTAATCAGATTTCTTAACAATATAAAATCCCGAAATTGTAAAATTTCGGGATTTTTTTATTCTATTTGTTAAAATTAATTGTGACAAGGAACTACTAAAACAGGAATAGGAGATTTTTTCGTGATATCTTTGGTAAGACTTCCTACGAAAACATCATAAATTCCGCTTCTTCCATGGCTTCCCATGACAATGTAGTTGGCTTTTTTGTCTTTAGCATAATCTAAAATAATTTCAGCAGCGATGCCTTGTTTAAGCAAATGTTCACAAGCTACACCTTTTGCTTTTATTCTTTTTTCAATTTCATTCAACTCGGCGAGTTCTTCAGAAATTTCAGATTTTTCAATCTCTGGGAAATATTGAAATCCCATATCTCCTATAGCAAAACCTATATCTGCAGGAGCTACGTGTATTAAATAAATTTTTCCGGCTATTTCTTTTGCAAAATCTACAGCGCCTTCTACAAGAATATCAGTAGTGTCAGAAAAATCGATGGGTAAAATAATATTTTTCATGGCGTGTGTTTTTAATAACAGTACTAATTTACAATTTTTTAGCGGGAAATAAAAGTTTTTATAAATGATTTATTGTATGCGCAGACTATATACCTTCTCGCCTTCTAAAAACATTTCTAGTTCATCGTTCTCTGATACCTTTCCTACACCTTTTGGCGTTCCTGTGAAAATTAAATCTCCTACTCTTAGAGTGAAATATTGAGAGACAAAAGCAATAATATCATCTGGCGAAAACATCATGAGATTGGTATTGCCATCTTGCACGATTTCTTTATTTTTTTTGAGTTGAAAATTCAAATTTTTTAAATCAAAATTCTCTTTTGGGAAAAAATCAGAAACTACAGCGCTTCCGTCAAAACCTTTCGCCAATTCCCAAGGAAGTCCTTTTCCTTTGAGCTGAGACTGTAAATCTCTAGCGGTAAAATCTATTCCGAGCGCAATTTCGTCATAATGTTTAGGTGCATTTTCTTTTTGGATATATTTTCCGCCTTTAGAAATTTTAAGCACCACTTCTAATTCATAATGCACATCATTAGAAAATTCTGGAATATAGAAATCACTGCCTTTTTTCAATACAGCAGTGTCTGGTTTCATGAAGATTACGGGATTTTCAGGAATTTCGTTTCCTAATTCTTTCGCGTGTTCTGCGTAATTTCTTCCTATGCAAATGATTTTCATAATATATCTTTTGAAAATTTTAAATAGTTAATGCTTAAATTCATTTCCACAGTAATAACAAATGTATTTACTGCTCGGAACTTTTACTGGGAATCCTAATAATAGCCAACTTACCCCAAAAATCCCATCTGGTTTTTCATATTGATAAATATGGTTAGAGCCACATTTAGGACAAGTAAAATCATACTCTGGATTTTCAATGGTATGTTCTACTTCTAAGGCAACTTCTTCATTTTCTTCAAAATTCTGTAAAATTTCTTTGGCTTTTTCTACATTTTCTTCGAAAACCTGAAGTTGTAAACCTCCAATAGCTTGAGAAAGCAACCAATCAGATTGTATCGTCTGTTCATTCGCAATAAAACTTTCAATCCCGTTTTCTAACAGAATTTGTTTGTCTCTATTGGCTTCAATAGAGTTTTCGTAGTATTTTATGCGAATGAGTTTAGACATTTTATTTAATTAGAACTTACTTCTCAACTGAATTTTCGTCAAGACCTTCTTAGTGTAAAGTGGGAAATCAGCATTCTGAATCCAACCGAAATATCCTACATCTTTCGTGAAGACATCTTTCACCTTTTGACCTTTGTATTTTCCGAAAGTGAAAATTTCTTCATTTTTATCATCGAAAGCGATAAATCCTGCCAAATCTGCAAATTTATTATGGAAAGAAAACTCACTCAGAGCAGCAATATCATTCGGTAAATCTGCATATTTTTCGATTTGAGCATCCAGAACTTCGAAGGTTGCCAAAGTATCTGCTTCCGCAGAATGTGCATTTTCTAGAGATTTTCCGCAGTAAAATTGGTACGCTGCACTTAGATTTCTAGGTTCCATTTTGTGGAAAATGGTTTGAGCATCAATTGGTCTGTGTTTAGATAGATCAAAATCATAACCAGCTCTCAACAATTCCTCTGCCAAAAGTGGAATATCAAATCTATTCGAATTAAAACCTCCTAAATCAGAATCCTTAATCATATCAATGATTTTCGGAGCTAATTCTTTAAAAGTAGGAGAATCTTTTACGTCTTCATCAGAAATTCCGTGAACTGCGGTCGCTTCTGCAGGAATTGGCATTTCTGGATTTACATACCAAGTTTTACTTTCTCTAGAAGCATCTGGAAAAACTTTTAAAATGCAGATTTCTACAATTCTGTCTTTAGAAATATTGATTCCAGTAGTTTCTAAATCAAAGATACAGAGTGGTTTATGGAGTTTTAGATTCATAAAATTTATTTTGGTAGGGACAAGTCGCGACTTGTCTTTACATTTGTTTTTGAAAAATTAGGGAAACGATTATATAAAAAACGATAACCATCGGGATTCCAGCCAATCCTAAAATAGAAATCAGTAGAATTCCGCCCAAAAGTAAGATAAGTTTTGGGTAATTATCTTTCAGTTTCATCGATTTAAATTTAAGCGCAATCATTTTGATGGGACTGATAAGTAACCAACAGCTTGCTGCGATGAGTCCTACTAAAAATACAGGATTTTCAAACGTTCGCCAGAACATTCCCGTTTCTTGAAACGCATAATACATTCCGAAAAGTAAAACGGTATTACTCGGTGTGTTGAGTCCTTTGAAATAATAGCTTTGCTCTTCATCTAAATTAAAAATAGCCAATCTGAGACATGAAAATAAAGCCACGAAAAGTCCTAAATATTTCAACTGAAATGGCAGTTCGAAATCCATAAACTGACTGCCGAAACCTTCTAGTGCTTTAAACATCGTTACGCCAGGCAAAAGTCCGAAACTTACCATGTCTGCTAGAGAATCTAATTGTGCACCGAGATTAGAATTGGCTTTGAGCGCTCTTGCAATAAATCCGTCTAAAAAGTCTAAAACCAAAGAAATAATGATGCAAATTGCGGCAATTTTATAATTTCCGTCTACTAAATTGATAACACCGATGCTTCCCGAAAATAAATTCCCGAGAGTGAAAGCATTGGCTAAATTATTTTTTATAAAATTCATGGCGTTCAGTAAGTTTCAAATTTAACTTTCTTATTTGAAATATCACTCCAAAAAGTGAAAAAAATGCAGTAATCATTGTGAAAAGTAAAGACGCAGAAACCGAAATCTCTGGCTGAAAACTGAACCATTTAGACGCTTGTAGAAAGAGCATTTCTCTCACTCCAATTCCTGCAAAAGAAATTAAACTGAGCACCGAACTTGCCAAAAATACTACTGCGTAAATAGTGAAATTGTTGGTAACGTCTAAACTTTTTAGTAAAAATATAAAACTGATGACTTGTAAAATTTGGACTAAAAATGAGTAAGAGAAAGCTTTAAAAAAAACTGGAGTATAAGTAGAAAAAAGCTTTTTAGTTAAAAAATAAGTGAAGAAAAATCCTACCACTAAAAGAACAAATAGGATTGGGAAGAATTTGGCTTCTAGCAAATTGAATGAAAATATTAAAATCAATACGCAAATCGCTAAAAGTCCGTTTAATCGGTCATTAAAAAGCGATGAGGTAATTTTTTTTGCACTCCAACCAAAATTTTTATTCAAAAGATAGACTTTGTAAGCGTCTCCACCAATTCCACCTGGAATGAAAAAATTATAGAACATTCCCAAAAAATAGAGTTCTAAATTGCTTCTGAAGCTCAAATGGAAATCATTGGCTTCAAAATAGAGTTCAAGTCTTTTGGTAGAAATAATTTGAGATGCCAAAAAGAGAATAGCAGCCATCACGAGATAAAAAACATTCGTTTTTGCCCATAAAACAGTGACTTCCCGAAAAGGAATTTTCTGAAAAACGAAATACAACAAAGCAATGCTAATGAAAATTTTAGCAAAGTTGATAAGTAGTTTTTTAAGATTGACTTTCTCCAAATGTTGTGATATTTCTGATGTTAAAAGGTCTTTTTTCTTGAGATTCGTAGTAGGTTTTCATCAACATGTCTACAATAATTCCTGTGGTGAAAAACTGAATTCCAATGAAAATAAGTAAAACACCTAGGATTAATAAAGGTCTTCCGCCAATGTCATTTCCTAAAATTTTGAGCGCCAATAAATAAATATTGACCAAAACTCCCAATGTAAAGGTGATTAAACCGATATTTCCGAAAAGATAAATGGGTTTAGAAAGGTATTTTTTATTAAATAAAACCAAAAGCAAGTCATTAATCACCTTGAAAGTTCTGTTCATTCCGTATTTAGAAACGCCGTGTTGTCTTGGGTGATGTTTTACGGGAATTTCTGTGATTTTAGCACCATTTAAATGCGCCATTAAACTAATAAATCTGTGATTTTCTCCGTAGAGATTGAGTTCTTTTGCAGTTTCGTTGGTGAAAACTTTCAGCGCACAACCTTGGTCAGAAATATTGAGTTTTGTAGATTTTTTGATGATGAAATTCGCAATTTTTGAAGGAATAGTTCTGATGGAAGAATCTTTTCTTTTTTGACGTTTCCCAACCACCAAATCGTAATTTCCATTTTCTAAAAGTTCTACCATCGCAGGAATATCTGAAGGGTCATTTTGTAAATCACCATCAAGTGTAATTACGTAATCACCAGTTGCATAATCGAAACCAGCCATCATTGCAGAACTTTGTCCGTAATTTTTTTTAAGCTCAATCAACACTACATTTGGAT
>DITA01000141.1:3082-29731 GCA_002422665.1 Flavobacteriales bacterium UBA6196 | reverse complement strand
TTATTCATGAATATTTGGCAGACAAGAAAGCTGTGAAAAACGCGGACACTAGAGCATTTGCGCAGATGCTTTTGGCAAGTAATTTCTCCGGAAATGTATTGCCTGCAACAAGTCCGTTTTTATCATCAAACCTTAAAAAACGACTAAAAATGCTTACACAGAAAAATACAAAATACAGTTATGCGCGTAGAATTTTGGCTTTGCCAATTCTTTTCGGGGTTTCCTTTGCGCTATTGGTTAATGCTAAAAATATTGAGATTAAAAAGCAAAATAAAGCCATAGAAATTGCGGTTAAGGAACTTAAAAAAGATACCGTTAAAGAAAAAGATGTGCAGAAACTGTTAGAAGCTCAACAATCGAAAATTAATAAAGCTTCTGAAAAAATTAAAAAAGAGAACGAAAAAATAGCTACACTTAGCGAACAAACTCGTAAAAAATCTGAAGAGTTACAGAAAATTGCTAAAGAAAAAGGTGCAGACAGTTATGATTATGAATTGAAAGCCAAAGAATTAGAAAATCTTGGAAACGAAATTGATAGAATTGCTAATTCTGAAGCGTATCAGAATAATTGGAAAGAATTTGAGTTAAATTTTACTGAAATGGATAAGGTTTTTAATTCAGAAGAATTTAAAAATCAATTCAAAATGAATGAGGAAAAAATGAAGGAGCTCGAAAAGAAATTTAATTTTAAAGAATTTAAAGATAAAATGATTAGAGTTCAGAAAATGAGAGTTCCTCAAATGATGGATGTAGAAGTTCCAGCTCCGATAACTCCACCTATAAGTGTAGAAAAGTTAAAAAACAGCCCAAATTCTAATCTTACGAAAGAAGAAATCAAAAAATTAGATAAACTTTCAAAAGAAAGAGCCGAACTTTCAAAAAAACAAGCAGAACTCGCCAAGAAACAAGCCGAAATTGCCAAACAACAGGCGGAAATTTCTAGAAAATATGCTCAAAATAATCCTTGGGTGATTGCTATTGATGCTGTTGAACCTAAAACTGATGTTAGAAAATATCCACGTCTAAGAGCTGATATTATGTATGTTGATAAAAATGGAAATGCTGAAATTTCTGGAATTAAAGAAATGGATTTAATGCCTTCTCCAAAAACTAAAATCTATATCAATGGTAAACTTTCTACCAAAGAAGAAATGGATAAATTAAACCCTAATGATATTGCTACTGTAAACGTAAATAAAAACGTGAATAATGGCAAAGAAGAAGGCGAAATAAGAATCCAAACCAAATAAATTTTCCTAATCAATCCTTCAAAGATTCTAAATCCTTGAAGGATTTTTTAAATTAATACACCTATGAAAAAATTACTTTTTACTTTTTTATTGATTTCCGCATTCTTTTCGGCGCAGAACAGATTTATCTATGATTATAAATTTGTGACGGATTCTACCAATAAAGCAGACGTAAAATCAGAACTTATGTATCTAGATATTTCGGAGAAAGGTTCTAAATTTTACAGCAGAGAAGTTTACGTTTCAGATTCTATCATGACGGCTGCTTTTGAGAAACAAATAAAAGCAACGGGAAGCATGAATGTAGACATGAAAGCCATGTCTATGAGAAAAGGCAGTGTACGCTATAAAATTCATAAAAATTACCCTTCTTTCGATACTTATTCATTAACCAGAAGCGGAATGGATGCTTATAAAGTTTGGGACAAAAGAAAAATTCAATGGAAAATTCTTCCAGAAAAACAAAAAATAGGAGAATTCGAGGCACAAAAAGCGGTTACAGAATTTGCAGGAAGAAAATGGACGGCTTGGTTCACCGAGGAATTGCCTTTTCAAGATGGTCCATATAAATTTAGAGGATTACCAGGATTGATTGTTAAATTGGAAGATGCTACTCAATCTCACGTTTTTGAACTAAAAGCAGTAGGGAAATATAAAGAGGAAATTCAAAAAGTTTCAGAATTTGTAGGTAATGATAAATATATAGAAGTTAATCAAGAACAGTACAAAAAAATATTTCTAGAAGATCGAAATGATCCAGCAAAATCTATGAAAATGGCGATGGCAAATGGAGCAGTACTTCAGTTCAGAGACCAAAACGGAAACGAAATTTCTGCATCGGAAATGATTAAAAGAAGGGAACAACAAGTCAAAGAAAATAATAAGCGAGACAATAATCTTTTAGAGTTAGACTTGCTTCAATAAAAAATATAAAATCCTGAAAATCTAAATTTTCAGGATTTTTATTTGTAGAAAACTCAAAATTTATTAGCCTCAATCCTAAAGGAAGTAAATTTTGAATTTTTTATCATCCATCTTTCAACATCTAACATTCAGCAATAAAAATTACATCATCTTTTTAGAGTCTGCAATAAACTGAGCTAAACCGTTGTCAGTTAAAGGGTGTTTAAGTAAAGATAAGATCGGAGCAAGAGGTGTAGTTACTACATCTGCACCAATTTTTGCACAGTTGATAATGTGCATAGAATGACGAATAGAAGCTGCTAGAATTTCAGTTTTGTAATCGTAGTTATCAAAAATAATTCTAATTTCTTCTATTAATGCTAATCCGTCTGTAGAAACATCATCTAATCTTCCTAAGAAAGGAGAAACGTAAGTAGCACCAGCTTTTGCAGCAAGAAGCGCTTGTCCAGCAGAAAAAATTAAAGTACAGTTGGTTTTAATTCCTTTATCTGTAAAATATTTTAATGCTTTAATACCGTCTTTAATCATAGGAATTTTTACCACGATGTTTGGGTGAATTGCTGCCAATTCTTCTCCTTCTTTAATCATTTCTTCGTAAGTAGTACTTAGAACTTCCGCAGAAATATCACCATCTACGATTTCGCAAATCGTTTTGTAGTGATTTTTAATCGCTTCAGCTCCAGAAATGCCTTCTTTCGCCATTAAACTTGGATTGGTCGTTACACCGTCTAGAATTCCTAAATCTTGTGCCTCTCTAATTTGGTCTAGATTAGCTGTATCAATAAAAAATTTCATGTTAAAATTATTTTTTGCAAAGATAAGGATTAGGGATTAGTTTTAAGGAATTAGTTTATAGTTTTTTTGGCGCACATTTCCAGCTTTCGCTACTCGCTTCCCAAAAAAACAACCCAAAACCTTCGCTTTTTTGGGAGAGCTCAAACATGCCGCTCAATCTGGGGCGCAATTTTGGTTCAATTTTCATATTTTTCACATAAATTTGCCGACTAATATTTATCATTTATAACTTATCACTCATCATTTATAACTCCATGAACGTTTTATTAGCTTCTACCTCTTCACTTTTTGGTGGAAAATATTTAGAATATATCAAAGAAGAAATAGCCGAATTATTCAGCGGAATAGACGAAATCATCTTTATTCCTTTTGCAAGACCAAGCGGAATTTCACATGAAGAATATACGCAAATTGCAAGAGATTTTTTTGAACAAATTAATATTAAGGTAAAAGGATTGCATGAATTCGAGGATAAAATTGCAGCGGTAAATGAAGCAAAAGGCTTTTTTACTGGCGGCGGAAATACTTTTCTCCTTGTGAAAACCTTACACGAAGAGAATTTAATGACCGTTTTAGCAGAAAATGTAAAATCAGGCAAACCTTATTTGGGAACTTCTGCAGGAAGTAATATCGCAGGAATAAATATGAAAACTACGAACGATATGCCGATTGTATATCCGCCAAGTTTTGATTGTATGGGACTGGTTCCTTTTAATATCAATCCACATTATTTAGACCCAAATCCAGATTTGAAGCATAACGGAGAAACCAGAGAAACCAGAATTAAAGAATTCCTTACCCAAAATGAGGTGAAAGTAGTAGGTTTAAGAGAAGGGAACTGGATTAGAGTTCTTGGCAATAAAATTACAACAGAAGGAACACAACTAACTAGAATTTTTGAAAAAGGAAAAGAACCTTATGAATTGGAGAGTGGGAGTGAGTTGTAGAGTGGGAGAGTTGTAGAATGGGAGAAAAAACGAGTGTTTTTTTTAATGGATAGAGTTTGTAGATTTTAAAAATCATTTATTCCGTAGGAATGTAATGTGTGTAGAATTTGCTAATTAATAAAAAAGCGTTCCGTAGGAACGCAATATTATGAGATTAATTCAAGCAATAAATTAATTCATCTAAATCAAATTTTAGTCATCATTTTTGGTGAAATTTTTTTTTGATTTTTTTGAATGATTTTTGTCATCTCACTTTTTTATTTTTGTTTTTTTTGCTTATTCCTTCCAATTTTTTTGGATGAGTTCCATTAAGAAATCAGGACATCTAGACACTTTATTGGTTGTAGCGTCTAAGAAAAAAAGAGTTGTAGATGCTTCTGTGATTTTTTGTTTAGAATCATTATAAATTTCATATTCGAATTCTATTTTCACTCCCGGAACTTTTTTTACATACGTATGAATTTCTAAAATTTCGTCATAAAAAGCAGGTTTTAAATACTTGATTTTATACTCAGAAACAGGTAGCCAAATCCCACGTTTTTCGATTTCATCGTATGAAATTCCAAGGGTTCTAAACAACTCCACTCTAGCAACTTCTAGGTATTCTGCGTAGTTGCCATAGTAGACATATTTCATAGGATCTGTTTCTCCGTAACGTACTCGTAATGTGTGAGTTGTGTGTATCATTTTAACTTTTCTTTAATACATACAAATATATTTTTAAAAAAGCAATACCCCAAAATTTTTTTAAGAAAAAATTATTTTTCATATTTGTCTTCCCGATAAAATTAATCAGAGAAAACTATTTAGCAGAGAAAAAAATGGATCAAAACTTAGGCTTGATTTGGGAGCGTTGTCTTAAATTTATGCGAGACAATTTGAGCGCTTCTGAGCATGAAGATGTAAAAAAACTAGAACACTCATTCGACTTATTGTTTGACAGAGTTCAACCTGTGTCATTAATTAACCACAATCTTACATTGTTGGTTCCTTCTGACTTCTATAAAGAATATATAGAAGAAAATTACCTTTCTCTACTCTCTGCAGCTCTCAAAAAAAATATCGGAAAAGGAGTTAAATTGTGGTATTCTGTAATGGAAAATAAACCACAAGGATTAGAAAAACCCGCTACTCAAAATTATAAAGGGATTTCTGTACAAGCTCCGAAAGTTCAAGAGGTGCTTCCTACCACAGTTTCTAAAAGTTTAGTGAATCCTTTTGTAGTTCCAGGAATTAAAAAGGTAAACATAGATGCTAACCTTAACCCAAATTTATCATTTGATAATTTTGTGGAAGGGGAAAGCAATAAATTTGCTTATACAGTTGCTAAAACCATTGCTAAAAGACCAGGTGCAACTTCTTTTAACCCATTATTCATTCATGGTGGAGTAGGTGTAGGAAAAACGCACTTAGCTCATGCAATTGGTTTAGATATTAAGCAGAATCTTCCAGATAAAGTTGTTTTATATTTATCATCAGAAAAATTTATCCAGCAGTTTGTTTCTGCTGCAAAAGCTCAGAATAAAACAGATTTTGGTAATTTTTACCAAATGGTAGATGTTTTGATTATCGATGATATTCAGTTCCTTTCTGGTAAAGCTGCAACTCAGGATATGTTCTTCCATATTTTTGATCATTTACATCAAAACGGAAAGCAGATTATCTTAACTTCTGATAAAGCTCCTGCAGATATTCAAGATATTCAGGAAAGAATTGTTTCTCGTTTTAAATGGGGATTGAGTGCAGAAGTAAAATCTCCAGATTTTGATACGAGAAAGAAAATTATCGTAGATAAACTTCACAGAGATGGTATTGTTCTAAAAGATGATATGGTAGATTTTTTAGCTGGAGAAGTAAAATCTAACGTGAGAGAACTCATTGGTGTGATTAATTCTGTGATTGCGCATTCCATGATTTCTAAATCAGATTTAAGTCTAGATTTATTAAAAGAAACCATTAACAAGATTGCAGCAAATCAAAAGAAAACCATCAATATTCCATACATTCAAGAAGTGGTTTGCGAATATTTCGGGATTCAGAGAGAGCAATTGCTTTCTAAAACCAGAAAAAGAGAAATTGCATTGCCTAGACAATTAGCGATGTATTTCGCGAAAGAATATACCAATGCTACTTTTACTAAAATTGGCGAAGAAATGGGCGGAAAAGACCATTCTACAGTAATGTATGCTTGCGAAACCATCAGAGATGTTTCTAAAATTGACAAAGAACTGAAGAAATATCTAAAAGAGATTAAAGATAAAATCTTTGAATAAATTTTAGGTTTTTTACCTATTGATAATAAAAATATTGAGGAATTTTTTAAATGTTAAGTTTGAAAAATTCCTTTTTTAATTAAATGAAGACTTACTTATGAAAATTTTAATGGTTTGCCTCGGAAATATATGCAGAAGTCCATTAGCAGAAGGAATTTTGCATTCTAAAATTTCAGAAAAACATACGGTTGCAAGTGCAGGAACGATTTCTTTTCATGAAGGAGAACATCCTGATAAACGTTCAACCAAAACTGCCCAAGAACATGGCGTAGATATTTCTCATCAAAGAGCTAATTACTTTACCGAAAAGCATTTAGAAGGCTTTGATAAGATTTTTTGCATGGATTTAAAAAATTTAGAAGATGTATTGTCAAAAGCCAATTCTGAGGAACAGAGAAATAAAGTTTCTTTGATTATGGAAGAAGCTGGCGTTTTATCTGATGAAAAAATAGAAGTTCCAGATCCGTATTATGGTGATATGAGTGATTTCGAAAAGGTGTATAAAATGTTAGATCAAGCTTGTGAAGCGATTGCTGAAAAGTACAACTTGAAGTAAAATTTCTAAAAATTGATTACTTTTATCTCTAATTAAATTTTTTTAAAACATGTTGTTTCTAATCCCAGCTTATTTATCAGAAGAATCTCCGATAGACTATTTTGCACCATCGATTAAAGAATACATTCTAAAAACCGATTATTTTTTTGTGGAAAACGAAAAAACGGCCAGAAAAGTCATTAAGTTTTTTGCTCCAGAGAAAAAACAAAGTGATTTAAAGCTTTTTCTTTTGGATAAATATTCTGAATCTAATGATTTAAAAGAAGCACAAAAACTCATGAAATCTGGTCAGGATTTCGGATTGCTTTCTGAAGCAGGATTGCCTTGTATTGCAGATCCTGGAAATCTGATGGTGAAATGGTGTCATGAGAACAACATAAAAGTCATCCCAATTAATGGGCCGAGTTCTATTATTTTAGCCCTAATTTCGAGTGGTTTTAATGGACAGGAATTTACCTTTCACGGATATTTGCCAATTGATAAGGAGCAAAAGAAAAAACAGATTCTCTTTCTAGAAAATCAAGTTCAAAAGTCTGGATATTCTCAGATTTTTATGGAAACGCCGTACAGAAATAATCAGCTTTTAGAAGATTTAATTAAATTTCTTAATCCAAATACCAAACTTTGCATCGCTGCAAATATCAATCACCCAACCGAAGAATTTATCAAAACCTTAAAAATCTCTGATTGGAAAAATAAAAAACCGGAACTTCATAAAATTCCGGCAGTATTTGTTTTGGGGAGATAAACTTATTTTTTCTTGTAAGTAGAAGTGTATCCGTTGTTTGCATCGTCACTCCAAACTAAGTTCACTCCATCATTATTGATAATCATTTTATCAGGATAATTAGAAAAATCAATATATAATCTATCTAAATGTTCTAGATTAGAAACGTTTTTGTAAAGTGAAAAAGTCCCTTCATTGGTAACTGTTCCGTTAGTAGTAATGGTGTATTTTTTATCTGCACCAAAGTTGAAAACTATATTATTTCCAGTAGAAGTAGGCGTTTCAGTAGTATTTCCAACTCCACCTATAGAAGAAACCCATTCCCAATTTCCTACTAAAGGTGTTACATCTTCTGTGTCATCTTCTCCTCTACAAGAAATCACAGAAAATAATGCGATGAATAAAACAATTAAAGGTTTAATTAGGAATTTTTTTTGAGAATCTTTCATTTTTTAACTTTTTATATTTAAGACAAATTTAAATGTTTTTTTTGATAAATTCTTAATGAAATTTATCATATCTCATTTATGTGATAAAATAATTTGTGATTTTTGTATTGTTTTATTAGTTTGATTTTATTTATTATTTGTGAATAATTAATTGATTAATATTTTATTCCGATTTTCTTTAATATAAAATGTAAAAGCCAAATTGGTCCAACCAATAAAAACTGTAAATCCTTTAAGAAACTCGGTTTTTTACCTTCAATTTTATGACCGATGAACTGAAAAATCCATGTGATAACAAAAATGGAGAGATAAATAATCCAAGAATTTTCTTTAAAATGTACATTGATAGCATAGGCAAAATGTTCCATTAAAAGCATTATTAAAATCATAATTAAAGAAATTCTCCATGAAAGAGTAAAGTAAAAAATACTTACCAAAACAAGCGCAACAATACTGGCAACGCTGATGCAACCAAAATAAGGTGCACAAAAATGTGGCGCTGGAATAAGACTGATAAATCCAACTATGGTAAAGAAAATTAAAGGAACGCAAATCCAGTGAATGAATTTATTGGTTTGGTTTTGGTGACTTTCTGAGTATTCTGCGAAAAGTTGGTCTATTTTTCTCATATTTTTTTAAATTTTTCTAAAAGTAATAAATCCTTTCTAAAGTCAGAAAATTTTTTGAAATTTTAAATTATGTGATTCCTAATTAATATTTTTGCAAAATGAAAGACTTAATGGGACGCGCGATTTGGGATTATTATTACCAAGAAAATCCTGAAGATTTACAAACCGAAACTTCTATCTCAGAACTGGATGATTTGCCAGTTTCTTATCTATTTAGAGATTATCAAGAAATGAATGCTTTAGAAAAAAAAGCATTGGATTTGTCTTTTGGTAAAGTTTTAGATATAGGTTCTGGAGCGGGTTCACATAGCCTTTATCTGCAAAATGAAAGAAAATTAGAGGTTACGGCGCTAGATATTTCCCCGAAATCTATTGAAATTTGTAAGGCAAGAGGTGTAAAAAATGCCATCTGCGAAGATTTGCTTCGATTTTCTGAAAAGAATTTTGATACTGTTCTGCTTCTCATGAATGGTACTGGGATTTTTCAAAGTTTAGAACATATTGACCAATATTTGCAAAAACTGAAAAGTTTAGTTGCTGAAAACGGGCAAATTCTCATAGACAGTACAGATATTTTGTATATGTATGACCAAGATGAAGATGGTGGAGTTCTGGTTCCTGCAACAGGTTATTACGGAGAATTAGATTATTATTTGCATTACAAAGGAGAATCTGAAGAGCCTATGAAATGGTTGTATTTAGATTTTGACACCTTAGAAAATGCAGCGATTGCTAATGGTTTTAAAATTCAAAAAATTGAACAACTAGAAGATTCTTATTTGGCTCAACTTACGTTAAAGTAAGGTTTATTCTACATTCCAAAGTAGAAAATTAATGATATCTATTCTTTTTCTTTGGTTTTCATCAAATAAATCTTTAAAAATTTCAAAACGATAAGGAATCGTTAATGCAAATTTATCACGATTAATTTCATCTGTGATTTTAGAAAGTTCTATATAGGTTTCGTTTGGAATTTGTTTGGCAATTTCTAGAAAAAGAGCATTGTATTTTTGTTTTTCTTCGTCTGAGATTTTTTCATCAGATAAAAGATTTCCTCTGTTAAAGAAAACTGCGTTAATGTCTGGTAAAGTCTTTTCTAAAACAGCACAATAAATAACCTTAAAATTATTTAATGAAGAAGCATTTTCTAAAAATAATTCAGAGTTTTTTTCTCCTAAAAGATTAATTCTCTCATCATATTTTTCTCTTAAACTAATTAATTTGTCGTTCCTTATAATTAAAGTTTCACCTTTTTCCAAATACTTATTTTTTAAAAGAATATGAAATTTATATAGAAAGTTAGTCTTTAAGGTTTTATTATCAATTTTTTGTGCCTTGAGATTTCCCAATCCAAAAAATAAAAAGCAGAGTAGAAGTGATTTTAAAAATTTCATAAAATTTTCTTTTTCTAAAAATAAAAAAGATTTCGGAAATATGAAAATTCTCGCTGATTTAGCAGATTTAGCTGATGATTGAGTTGCAATTAGCTGAAAAACAAAATTTGAAAATCTAAAATACAAAAAAAAACTCTCGCAGATTGTACAGATTTAGCAGATGATTGAGTTGCAATTAGCTGAAAAGCAAAATTTTGAAAATTTAAAATAAAAAAAACTCGCAGATGAAGTGAAGTGTACAGAAAAATCTGCAAAATCAGCACAATCTGCGAGAGCATATTATAATCTTCCGTCTTCCGACTTCCGACTTTTACCCTATTTCAATTCCATTTTCTACGGTTTCATCAGGCGTTACAAAACTCAATTTTCCATTAGGTTTTGTTGTTAAAAGCAACATTCCTTGAGATTCAATTCCACGGATTTTTCTAGGAGCCAAGTTTAACAAAATCATCACTTGTTTTCCTACCACTTCTTCTGGCGAAAAACTCTCTGCAATCCCAGAAACCACAGTTCTTACATCAACTCCAGTGTCTACTTTTAGTTTTAATAATTTATCTGCTTTTTCTACTTTTTCAGCTTCTAAAATGGTAGCAGTTCTTAAATCTATTTTGGTAAAATCGTCAAAAGTGATTTCTTCTTTCATAGGATTTGCTTTAGGATTGGTTTTTGCGTTTGATATTTTGGTGTTTTCTAATTTTTGGATTTGAAAATCAATGATTTCATCTTCAATTTTTGAGAAAAGGAGAGAACTTTCATTGATTGTGTGTCCTGTTTTTACGAGAACTTGAGTGTTTTCCACTTCTTGCCAAGAAATTTTCTCGGTATTGAACATTTTTAATAATTTTTCCGAAGAAAAAGGCATAAATGGTTCACATAATTGTGCTAAACCAACCGCAATTTGTGCTCCTACAAAAAGAGAATTGGCTGCTTTTTCTGGATTGTCTTTAATGGTTTTCCAAGGTTCTTCGGTTTGTAAATATTGATTTCCAAAACGTGCTAAATTCATTAAAGAAGCTAAAGCATTTCTAAATTCATATTTGCTTAAATATTCATTAATTTCTTTTGCAGCTTTAGAAATTTCAGAAAGTTCTTCTGCATTTTCATTTCCTGCAGGAATTACTCCGTCATAGTATTTGTGAATGAGCACAGCAACTCTATTGATGAAATTTCCGAAAATTCCTACCAATTCAGAATTATTTTTGGTTTGGAAATCCTTCCAAGTAAAGTTATTATCCTTAGTTTCTGGTGCTGAAGAAAGTAATGCATAACGCAAAACATCTTGTTGACCGGGGAATTCTTCTACATATTCATGCGCCCAAACTGCCCAATTTCTAGAAGTTGAAATTTTATCATTTTCAAGATTTAAAAACTCAAAAGCGGGAACATTAGTTGGCATAATGTATTTTCCATGAGCTTTCATCATTGCAGGGAAAATAATACAGTGGAATACAATATTGTCTTTCCCGATAAAGTGAATTAATTCTGAGTTTTCGTTTTGCCAATAATCTTCCCAATTTTTGCCGTTTTTTGCCGCCCATTCTTTGGTAAAAGAAATATAACCAATTGGTGCATCAAACCAAACATACAACACTTTTCCTTCTGCATCAGGAAGTGGAACTTGTACCCCCCAGTTTAAATCTCTGGTCATTGCTCTAGGTTTCAAACCATCATTGAGCCAAGATTTTACTTGTCCGTAAACATTGGGTTTCCAATCGTCTTTATGTCCTTCTAAAATCCACTCGTTTAAGAAATTTTCATATTGATTTAAAGGAAGATACCAGTTTTTGGTTTCTTTAAGTACAGGAACGTTTCCACTCAATGCAGATTTTGGATTAATTAATTCTGAAGGAGAAAGGGTAGAACCGCATTTTTCGCATTGGTCACCATAAGCTCCATCATTTCCACATTTTGGGCAAGTTCCTACAATGTATCTGTCTGCCAAAAATTCGCCAGCTTGTTCATCATAATATTGTTCTGAGATTTCTTCGGTAAATTTTCTGTTTTCGTACATTTTTAGGAAGAAATCTTGAGAAGTTTTTTTGTGATTTTCTGAAGAAGTTCTAGAATATTCATCAAATGAAATGCCTAAGTCTTCAAAAGATTTTTTAATGATTGCGTGATATTTATCTACAATATCTTGAGGAGTTACTCCTTCTTTTTTTGCTCTAATGGTAATAGGAATTCCGTGTTCGTCTGAACCACAGATAAAAGCAACATCACTCCCTAATCTTCTTTGGAAACGTGCGTAAACATCAGCAGGAATATATACTCCAGCTAAATGACCGATATGAACAGGACCATTTGCATAGGGTAATGCAGCGGTAATCATTTTTCTCTTCTGCATGGAAAATTTTTTTGCAAAGATAAGGTTTTGTTTGCCTTTTTGGAAAATTTTGACTTCTTGGCTTATATTTTGGTTAAAATTTTCTTTGTTAACGATTGTTTAACATATCAAATTGCTAAACATTCGTTTGAAATATTGCGAAATTCTTTATTGTCTCATTAATGAGATAATAGAATGTATTTTATTGTTAATCAGTAATTTGTGTTTTAATTAATACAAAACTGACTGATTCTTATCATGAATAATTAACAATTTTTATATAAATTTAATAAATATTTAAAAATTTCATAAATTGGCAGTGCTTAATTGTGATAGCAATTATGCGATGTGAAAAATGAATATTAATCCTTAAATTTTATTTTTGTGAGAAACTATAGTAAAGTTTTAAAAATTGCTCCAGCTTTTTTATTGGCAGGAACAATTATGCTAGAAGCTCAACAAAGAGATTCAATCAAACAAAAAGACATTGAACAAGTTGTGCTTATTGGTTATGGAGCTAAAAAGAAGTCTGATTTAACAGGGTCTATTACAGCCTTAAGTGAAAAAGATTTTAATAAGGGAGCTATTACAAGTGCGGAAGGTTTATTAAATGGTAGAACGTCTGGGGTTGTTGTTACTCAGTCTGGTACTCCAGGTAATGATGCCGTAATTAGAGTAAGGGGCGGTTCTTCTCTATTAAGTAGTAATGATCCTCTAATTGTTATTGATGGTTTGCCAGTAGAAGGCGGATTGTCCTCAATTAACCCTAATGATATTGAATCTTTTTCAATATTAAAAGATGCTTCTTCTACAGCAATTTATGGTAACAGAGGTTCTAATGGTGTAATTTTAATTACTACAAAAAAAGGTTCTAAAAAGAAATTACAAGTTTCTTTTAATTCTTTTACTACTTATAATACATTAGCTAAGAATGTTGATGTGTATAATGGAGATCAGTTCAGAGAAATTATTAATACAATGGCTCCTGATAAAGCGAATTTATTGGGGACAGCTAATACAAATTGGCAAGATTTAATCTTTAGAAACACGGCTTCTTTTGATAGTAATTTGTCTTTAATGGGCAACTTATTTGATAAGATTCCATCTAGATTAAGTATTGGTCATACAGAAAATGAAGGTCTTCTTTTGACATCTAATTACAAAAGATCAACAGCTTCTTTTACTTTGAACCCAACTTTATTTGATAATCATTTAAAGCTTAATATTTCTGGTAATTATACTTATGCGTTTAGAACAAACGCTGATGAAGGTGCTATTGGTAGCGCAATATCTTATGACCCTACCCAAAGTCCTTATGATGCACAAACACCTTTTGCTGGTTATAGAGAATGGTATCAGCAAGATGGAGCTAAATACTTTTTCCGTGGTACATCAAATCCACTATCTCAGTTATTAGAGAGAAGAAATATTGGTAATCATCATAGATTTTATGGAAACATTAACTTAGATTACAAATTTCACTTTTTACCAGAGTTAAGATTAATTGTAAATGCAGGTATAGATAAACAAGAAGGTGATGGCAAAACAGAAATTAGTTCTTTTGCAAGAGCAGGTTACTGGAATGGTTTACCTGTAGGTAATTTTACTGAAACAAACTATGATAATTTTAACAAAAATCTCAATACTCAATTAAACTATACTAAAAACTTTGGTAAACTAAGTTTTGATTTATTAGGAGGTTATGAGTATCAAAATTTTGATTATAAAAATTACAATTCTGCCAATCAATTATTATATGTACTAGATCCTAATAACAACGTTGCGGATACTTACACTGATCCAGGTGTTAACCTGCAAGCATTTTTTGGAAGATTAAATTTAGGATGGAATAATAACAGATATTTACTAACTGTAAATTATAGAAGAGATGGTTCTTCTAGATTTTCTAAAGATAATAGATGGGGTAACTTTGGAGGTGCAGCATTTGCCTGGAAGATGCATGAAGACTTATTTAAAGAGAATAGTACTATTAATGAGCTGAAACTAAGATTAAGTGTTGGTGCTGTAGGTCAACAAGATATTGGTGGATATAAGATAGATTACTTTAAGCAGTATGATGTTTCTACCAATGCCTACTATCAATTTGGTACAGGAGCGAATACATATTACTTAATAGCAAGACCAAAAGGATACAATCAAAATCTAACTTGGGAATCTAGCACAAAATATAATGCTGGTTTAGATTTTTCATTATTTAGTAGAAGATTATCTGGAAATGTAGATGTTTATTTGGCAGATACTAAAGATTTATTATCCATAGTTGCGGAAGGAGCATTACAGAATTTAAGAGTCTTGGGTCCTAAAAACATTGGTTCTCTACAATCTAAAGGTTTAGATTTTAATTTAAACTATCAAATGTTTAAAAAAGAGAATTTTACTTTAGATGTTAACTACAACTTAAGTTATAATCATTTAGAAATTACAGAATTATTTACCGATAATATTCCACAAGGAGGAGTGGGACTTGGTGGTTATGTACAGACTCACAAAGTTGGTCTAGCTCCATTTTCTTATTGGGTATATCAACAGGTTTATGATAGTACAGGCAAGCCAATTGAAGGAGTGTATGTAGATAGAAATGGTGATGGTACAATAGACAGTTTTGATAAATATAATTACAAAAAACCTCAAGCAGACGTTACAATGGGCTTAATGATTGATGGTACATTTATGAAAAACTGGGATTACTCAATGGCTTGGAGAGCAAGTTTTGGTAACTATGTATATGATCAAGTAAATGCAGATAGAGCATACTTTTCAACAATTAATAATGTTGTAGATAATACCTTAGCAAATTCACCTTTAGATTTTGCAAAAACAGGATTTGCTTTTGCTAATAAAGAAAGTGATTACTATATTAAAAATGCAAGCTATCTAAAATTAGATAATGTTACTCTAGGTTATACCATTAGGAATAACAACTTCATTGGTGATAGAACCTCTTTAAGAATATACGGAGGTGTGCAAAACGCATTAATTATAAGTGATTATAAAGGATTAGACCCAGAAGTCTTCAATAATGGTCTAGATGGAGTAATTTACCCTAGAGCTAGAATGTATATGCTTGGAGTAAACGTTAATTTTTAATTTAATCAATTTAAAATAATATGAAAAATATATTAAAAAAAGTAAAATGGTTAGCATTTTCAGGATTATTATTTACCGCAGTTTCATGTTTAAATGATTTAGATGTTTCTTTGAAAGATGATGATTCTTTCTCGGTAGATAATTATTTTAACAATCCTGATAATCCAGAACTACCTTATAAACAGTTTTTAGCAAAAATTTATGGTGGTTTATCTTTATCTGGTCAAGCAGCTCCTGCAGGAGATTCAGATTTACAATCATTAGTAGATGAAGGATTTTCTCAGTATTTAAGAGGTTACTGGCAGTTACAAGAGCTTACTACGGACGAAGCAATTATTGCTTGGGGAGAATCTGATAACCCAACAATTAAAGATTTAAACTTTAATACATGGAATGCAGATAATAAATTTAATGAAGCATTTTTTGCAAGAGTTTACTATCAGGTATCTGTAGCAAACGAGTTCTTAAGAGAAACTACAGATGAAAAATTGAATTCAAGAAAAGTATCAGAAGATCTTAAGGCTAAAATTAAAGTGATGAGAGCTGAAGCAAGATTTTTGAGAGCTTTATCTTATTATCATGCTATTGATCTTTATGGGAACTCTCCTTTTGCAACAGAAGAAAATGCTTTAGGTTCTGTACCAGTAATGAAAACCAGAGCAGAAATGTTTGATTATGTTTTGAATGAACTTAATACAATTGAAGCAGATCTTCCTGCCCCAAGAGCTAATGAATATGGTAGAGCTGATAAAGGAGCTTTGTGGATGTTAAAAGCAAAACTTTTAATTAATGCAAAAGTTTACACAGGTCAAGATAAAAGCGCTGAAGCTTTAGCTGCAGTAAACAGTGTATTAGGTGCGGGGTACAGCTTGTCACTTGATAGAAATAATTTATTTGCGGCAGATAATGATGTTAACGGAGCTCAAAAAGAGATTATTTTTCCTGTAAGATATGATGGCGTTAAAACTAAAACTTGGGGAGGTATGACTTATTTAATTCATGGAAGTACTAATGATGCAGTTGCTAAAACCATAGGTGTTGATTTTGGATGGCAAGGTTTCAGAGCTAGAAAAGAATTTATACAAACTATTGCAGGTGACCCACGTGTAAATGTTGTTTCTGGTACAGATTCTGAAGACATTACAGACTATTTAAAATTTGCGCAAGGTAAAAAATTAATAAAATTTACTAATAAAACATCTGCGGGTGTTTCAGGTCAAGATCCTACTTTCCCAGATACAGATTTTCCAATGTTTAGATTGGCAGATGTATATTTAATGTATGCAGAATTAGCGGTTGTAAATGGTAAAGGAGACAAAGCTACAGCTCTAAATTATATTAATGATTTAAGATTAAGAGCTGGCGCAAATCCAGTAACTCTATCTGCGCTTACTCCAGATTTTGTTTTATCGGAGAGAGCAAAAGAGCTTTATTGGGAAGGTCACAGAAGACAAGATTTAATAAGATTTGGAAAATATATTTCTGGTTATAACTGGCAGTGGAAGGGCGGTTCATTGAATGGTTCTGCTATAGCTGATTATAGAGCTTTATTCCCAATTCCTACAAAAGAGATTAGTTCTAATTCTAATTTAATTCAAAATCCTGGTTATTAATCAGTTTTGACAAATATTATGTTATGAAAAAAAATATAATTAATAAAATTTTATTCGTTTTTATTGCAATATTTAGTTTTATTGCATGTGAAAATAGAGAGTTAATTACCGTGGATAATCAATCAGCGCCAATAATGCTAGATATATCTGCTGAAAAATTGGTGTTGGATAAAAATTTTCCAAGCAACCCTGGTTTAACTTTAAGTTGGGATGTTGCAACCTATACAGTTCCTACTGAAATAAAATATAAAATAGAAGTGTCTAAAGATGAGGCGTTCACTGCTCCTTATACATTAGGTACAGTTGCAGGTTCTGTAAGAGCAACTACTTTTTCAGTAGAACAATTGAATCAGGCTGCTCAAGGAATTAATTTAGCGCCTAATGACTCTGCCAAAATGTACATTAGAGTTTCTTCTTACTTAGGTACAGTAAGTGAAAATTTAGTAGCTAAATCTAATGTTACCAGTTTAATGATTACACCATATGTATTAGAATATCCTGATTTTTATCTTGTAGGTGGTGCTACTTATGTTGGTTGGACCGCTGAGAATGCTCAGATTCTTCATAAAAAAGATAACTTATCTTATATCTATACATACTTAGAAAATAATCAACCTTTCAGATTTTTAGGTCAACAAAGTTGGAATCCTATTAATTATAGTGTTGATAAAGAAGGTACTAGAGCAAATTATAGATATTTCAAACAGCTTTCTGGTAACTTGCTTCAAGATGGTGATGAAAACATGAAATTTACAGGCGATACAGGCATCTATAAAATAGAGATTGATGCAACTAAAAATATTCAGTCTTTAAATATTACCGCATCTCCTGTTTTAGGATATGATTTTCCTGAAGTTTATCTTGTTGGTACAATTAATGGATGGGATGCTGCAAACGCTATTGCTATGACAAAAGTTTCATCTGGAAAATTTGAATACACAGTGAAATTAGATAATGGAGCTGCTTTTAAAGTTCTAGGTCAAAAAGATTGGAAAGAATTAGAATGGGGTAATATTTCTGGTTCAGGAAATTCAGGTTTCTTAGGTCCTAAAGGTGATAGTGGAGATATCAAATTTGATGGTGGTGGAAACACGTATAAAATTACAGTAGATATTAAAGCTGGAGTTTATACCATTGTTCAACAATAATTCAACAATAATTATGAAAAATATAATAAAATTTTTATCATTGGTTCTATTATTGCCGTTTGTTCTTCATTCTTGTAACAACGAGGATTATAGAGACTGGACAAAAGCAGAGCCTTCTTTTAAATTATATGATACGAGTTTAGGAAGCAATGTATTATATTCAACAATGGAGAATAATCCATTCAGACTTACTTGGGATAATTTAAACGCGGCATCATCTTATGATATTGTGTTTTCTAATTCAAATGATTTTACAGTTAAAGTAAAGTTAGGTACATCAAATAAAAATACTTATACTACTACAATAGGTGCTCTTAATACAGCTTTATTACAAGCTGGATATTCACCATATTCAATTAAAAAAGTCTATTTTAGAATAGAAGCAGGTTCTAATGTTTCTCTTCCTATTGCTTTTGATGTGCAACCTTATCCTGTAGAAGTACCTGTAATTACAGCACCTACAGCAGGTAGTGTAATTACTTTGGATGCAAACAATCCAACAGGTATTGCAAAAACCATTACTTGGAACGATTATTCTTACGGAATTGATGTAAAATATCTTGTAGAGGTTTCATTATCAGGAGCTAATAAATTTAAAGAAGTAGGCACTGTTAATAATCTTAAACTTATTAATGTAACCAATTTTGATTTAGATAAACTTCTTCTAAGTGTTGGTGGTACAATTGGTGTACAAGGTAATTTTGATATCAGAGTATCTGCAATTACGAAATTAGTAGATCCAGAGATTAAAAAATCTTCTGCAATTGTTACTTTCAAAGCAACTCCATATCAACTTTCATCATTTATTTATGCGCCTGGAGGCTATCAAGGTTGGAATCCTGGTACTGCAAACACGCTAGTTTCTGCTACAAGTAATGGTACGTATTTCGGATTTATTAATTTCCCTGCTGCTGGTACGGAGTTTAAATATACTCAAAACAGAAATTGGGATGTTAACTGGGGAGATAATGGTGCAGATGGTACCCTAGAACCAAACGGATCTAATATACTTTCTCCTAGTGCAGGTTATTATAAAGTAACTGTTGATACTAATAGTTTAACACACTCAATGGTACCTTATTCATTAGGCCTTGTTGGTGGTTTCAACAGTTGGGGAGGTAGTCCAGATGCCCAAATGGAATGGGATGATTCTATCCTTAAATTCAAAATAGTAGTTACTTTACCTGCTGGTGAATTCAAATTTAGAGTGAACAGCGATTGGGGAGAGAATTACGGTGATGATGGTGCAGATGGAACACTTAATGCAGGTGGTTCTAACATAAACCTTACTGCAGCTGGAACTTATACCATTACATTTGATCCATTCAATATGGTTTATACGATAAATTAGGTGTAATATATCATACAATTTTAACATAAAAACTGTTGCTTTATAGCAGCAGTTTTTTTATATTTAATGTTTTTTTATTTTTTATTGAAAAATTCCTAAATAATTATAATACAAATATTTAAAGTATGAAATTGATTAAAACAAGTGCGCTTCTGGCTTTACTTTCTGTAGCAGGTATCAACGCACAATCGCTAAAGTCTCCCGACGGTAAATTCGAAATGAATTTTAATCTAAAAGAAGGTGTACCATATTACAACTTAAAGTACAATGGTAATGTAGTAGTGGAAGATTCTAAACTCGGTTTAAGACTTCTTAAAGATGGTGATATTCAGTTTGCTTCTGAAATCGAAAATAAAAATAATCAAGGGAAAAATTTAAACGCAGGTTTTGTGAAAATAGCCGAAAAATACGATGCTAAAAACGAAACTTGGCAACCTGTTCTTGGTGAAAAGAAAAACTATATTAATCATTATAATGAGTTGGCAGTAACTCTTAATCAGCCTGAAAATGATAGACAAATAATTATTAAATTCAGATTATTTAATGATGGTTTAGGATTTAGATATGAGTTCCCTCAACAGAAAAATCTAAACTACTTTATCATCAAAGAAGAAGATTCTGAAATAGATTTACCTTGGGATGCTAAAGCGTGGTGGTTAGCAGGGGATTATGATACTCAAGAATATCAGACACAGACTACAAAACTATCTGAAATTCCAGCAAAATGGGCCACTTCTTATGAAGGAAATGCTTCTCAGAATTTGGTAAAAAATGGAGTGCAAATTCCATTAATGATGAAAAAAGAAGGCGCTAATCCGCTTTACATCAATCTAGGTGAAGCTGCGGTAATTAACTATCCGGCTGCAAATTTAGAGTTAGACGCTGCTACATATAAATTCAAAACTCACCTTACACCTGATGCACAAGGTGCAAAAGGTTATATGCAAACACCTGCTACAACACCTTGGAGAACAATTATTGTTGCGCCAAAAGCAGAAACAGTTTTAGATTCTAAAATGCTTTTTAACCTTAATGAACCTACAAAATATGCAGACACATCTTACATTCATCCAACAAAATATATGGGAGTTTGGTGGGAAATGATTATTGGGAAATCACAATGGTCGTATTCTACGGCAAACAATGTACATATTGGCAAAACCGATTTTTCAAAACTGATACCCAACGGAAATCACGCTGCAAACAACACCAAAATAAAAGAATATATTGATTTTGCTGCTGCAAATGGTTTCCAAGGATTGTTAATAGAAGGTTGGAATATAGGTTGGGAAGATTGGTTTGGGCATTCTAAAGAATTTGTTTTTGATTTCATTACACCTTATCCAGATTTTGATATTAAAATGTTGAATGAATATGCGCATTCTAAAGGGATTAAATTGATTATGCACCACGAAACTTCTGGTTCTGCTACTAATTATGAACGTTGGGCGGATAAAGCATTCCAATTAATGAATAAATACGGTTATGATGCTGCCAAAACAGGTTATGTAGGTAATATTATCCCAAGAGGAGAACATCATTACTCTCAATGGACGATAAATCATTACCACAGAATTTTAGAGAAAGCCAATGAATATAAAATTATGATTAACTCTCACGAGTCGGTTCGTCCAACAGGCGAAAGCAGAACATATCCTAACTGGATTGCCGCTGAAGCAGCTCGTGGAACAGAATTCGAAGCTTTTGGAGGAAATAATCCAGATCACCAAACCATTTTGCCTTTTACAAGATGGATGGGTGGTCCAATGGATTATACGCCAGGTATTTTCCAAACCAAATTAGATTACTATTTTCCTGGCGATAAACGTTTTGTGAAAACTACTTTGGCAAAACAATTAGGCTTGTATGTGGTAATGTATCAGCCACTACAAATGGCGGCAGATTTGCCAGAAAATTATGCAAAACATATGGATGCGTTTCAGTTTATCAAAGATGTTGTAGCAGATTGGGATGATACCAAAATTTTATCTGCAGAACCGGGAGATTACATCCACACTGCGCGTAAAGCAAAAGGCACAGATAACTGGTTTGTAGGTGGTATTACAGACGAAAACGCTAGAAATTTCACCGTAGATTTTTCTTTCTTAGACAAAGGCAAAAAATACGAAGCCATTATTTACAAAGATGGTAAAGATGCAGATTACATCAACAATCCGCAAAGTTATATCATTGAGAAAAAGTTGGTAACTTCAGAGAGTAAGGTTAAAATTCAGTTGGCAAGAAGTGGTGGTTATGCTATTTCTTTAAAGCCAATTAAGTAGAATGATATGAAAAAGCTATTTTCAATATTTGCCATTGCAATATTTAGTTTTTCTATGGCGCAATTCCAAAGAGTAGAACCTGCTTTTTGGTGGAAAGGAATGAAAAATCCTGAGCTTCAGATTTTATTGTATGGCAAAAATATTGCCCAACAAAACATAGAACTTTCAGATGGAATTCAGATTAAGGATTTAACGAAGGTAGAAAATCTTAATTATGTGTTTATTACCATTAATACTAATGAAATTAACACTCCTAAATTTAAAATTTTCCTTAAAAACGGTAAGAAAACCATCAGTACATATCAGTATGAATTGAAAGAGAGAACGCCTAATTCATCTGCGCGTGAATCTTATACATCTAAAGATGTTTTCTACCTGATTATGCCAGATCGTTTTGCCAATGGCGATGAAAAAAATGATTCTAACAAAGCTCTCATCGAAAAAACAGACAGAAAAAGTGAAGGTGGAAGACATGGTGGTGATTTAAGAGGAATTATCAATAATTTAGACTATCTTAAAAATCTTGGAGTGACTACACTTTGGCTCACTCCAGTTTGCGAAGACAATGAAAAAGCGTATACTTATCATGGTTATGCACAGACTGATTTGTACAAAATAGATGCGCGTTACGGAACCAATGAAGAATACCGTGAACTTTCTACTGAGCTCAAAAAAAGAGACATGAAATTAGTGAAAGATTACGTAACCAATCATTGGGGAGTTTCGCATTGGTTAATTCAGGATTTGCCTACCAAAGATTGGATTCACTGGTTTGAAGATGGGAAGAATGGTTTCAAACGTTCTAACTACAGAACCAATTCTCAAATGAATCCTTATGCTGCTGATGTCGATAAAAAAGTCGCTTTAGATGGTTGGTTTGATACCACAATGCCTGATCTCAACCAAAGCAATCCATTGGTTTTAAAATATTTAATTCAAAATGCAATTTGGTGGATAGAATATGCGCAATTAGACGGTTATAGAGTAGATACTTATCCGTATAACGATAAAGATGGAATGGCAAAATGGTGTAAAGCGATTACAGACGAATATCCTAACTTCAATATTGTAGGCGAAACATGGATGTATGACCCAGCTCAAATTGCTTTCTGGCAAAAAGATTCTAAAGTAGGTGAAATAGAAAATTACAATTCTAATTTGCCATCGGTAATGGATTTTATGTTGTATGAAAATCTTCCAAAAGCTTTACAGGAAGAAGAAAATTGGGACAAAGGAATGATTAGACTTTACAATTCTTTTGCGAGTGATTTCTTATTTCCAAATCCTAAAAACATGATGGTTTTCTTCGAAAATCATGATACTCCTAGAATCAATGAAATGTTCAACGGAAATCCTGCTTATTATAAATTGGCATTAACGATTGTTTCTACCATTAGAGGAATTCCGCAATTGTATTATGGTTCAGAAATAGGAATGCGTGGTGATAAAAATAAAGGAGACGCAGACATCAGAAGAGATTTTCCAGGAGGTTGGAAAGGTGATGCTCAAAATGCTTTTGTTTCTAGAACACCAGAGCAAAATGAGTTTTTTGATTATACCCAAAAATTATTAAACTGGAGAAAGTCTAAAGACGTTATCCATAATGGGAAAACCAAAAACTTTTCGCCAGAGAGAAATGTTTACGTTTATTTCCGTTATAATGATGAGGAAAAAGTAATGGTAGTCATCAATAGCAGTGATAAAGAACAAACCATCGAAATGAATAGATTCCAAGAAATGGTTCCTTCTAGTTTTACAGCAAAAGATGTAATTAAAGATACTACGGTTCAAATTAAAGATTTGTTAACTATTCCTGCAAAATCTTCATTGATTTTAGAAATAAATAAGTAAATTCGTTAAGAACAAATAAAAACTATAGTATATGAATAATACACAGAAAAAACCACTCTTGTCTTTCTGGCAAATCTGGAACATAAGTTTTGGTTTTTTGGGAGTGCAAATTGGTTATTCTCTTCAGAATGCGAATACCAGTAGAATTCTTTCGGCAATCGGTGCAGATGTACATCATTTAAGCTATTTTTGGTTGGCAGCTCCTCTTGCAGGACTTTTTGTACAACCTATTGTAGGTCTTTCTAGTGATAAAACATGGACGAGATTAGGTCGTAGAATTCCATTTATTTTAGGTGGAGCAATTGTTTCTGCATTAGCAATGTTTTTCATGCCAAATTCTGAACATTTTGCACAATTATTTCCTGCCGTTTTCTTTGGTGCGATGATGTTGCTTTTCATGGATGTTTCTTTTAACGTTACCATGCAACCATTCCGTGCTTTGGTAAGTGATATGGTAGACGAATCTCAAAGAAATAAGGGATATTCTATCCAAAGTTTTTTAATTAATGTAGGAGCAGTTTTCGGTTCACTTTTACCATTTTTATTGACATGGTGGGGAATTGCAAACGAACCAGAAGCTGGTCAAAAAGTAGCACCTACAGTAATTTGGTCTTTCTATATTGGCGGAGCGGTTTTATTGGCTTCCGTTTTATGGACTTCTTTTAGAACGAAAGAATATCCGCCAGAAGAATACGCGAAATACAATAATTTAGAAGAAAAAGAAAACGAAAATCCAGAAAAAGTAAGTTTCTTTACTTTGATTAAAAATGTACCAAACGCCATGAAACAATTGGCTGTTACACAGTTTTTTTCATGGTTTGCATTGTTTTTAATGTGGGTGTACACTACACAAGGAATTGCTCAAAATATTTGGGGAACTACAGATGCTACCTCTAATGCTTTTAACGAAGCAGGAAACTGGACCGGTGTAATCTTTGCCGCTTATAGTGTTTTTGCCGCTCTATTTTCTTTAGTGATTACTCCATTAGCAAATAAATACGGAAGAAGAAATGTATATGTTGTTTCTTTAATTTTAGGTGGTCTTGGTTTGTTATCTATTTTGTTTATCAAAGACAAAAACCTATTATTCTTACCAATGATTGGAGTAGGTATAGCTTGGGCAGCTATTTTAGCATTGCCTTATGCCATTTTATCTTCTAAACTTCCAGCAAAACAAACTGGAGTTTACATGGGAATTTTTAATGCTACCATTACTATTCCACAGATTGCTGCTGGTTTATTAGGTGGAGTTTTACTTTCTGCTTTAGGTGGAACAGCTATTAACATGGTTGCTTTAGCAGGTGTTTCTATGGCAGTTGCAGGAATTGCAGCGCTTTTAGTGATTAAAGAATAATCTTCTAAAAATATTCACTTCATAATCCACCAAATTTTGGTGGATTTTTTTTATCTTACATCAATGACTTCTGCTTTTGATTAGGCTAACTTTGCAGTATAAAATTGATAAATAATTATCTACATATGAAAACAATATTACATAAAGCAAGCGAAAGAGGATTTCAAAATCACGGTTGGTTAGTTGCCAATCACAGTTTTTCTTTTGCCAATTATTACAATCCAGACAAAGTGCATTTCGGAAATTTAAGAGTTCTCAATGACGATTTTGTAGAAAAAGGAATGGGTTTTGGGATGCATCCACATGCAAATATGGAAATTGTGACCATTCCATTAAGTGGAGAGTTGTATCACCGTGATTCTATGGGGAATTTTGGAGCAATTAAAAAAGGCGAAATTCAAGTAATGAGTGCAGGAACAGGAATTCAGCACAGTGAATTTAACGGAAGTAAAGAACAGCCCGTAACTTTATTGCAAATTTGGGTGATTCCTAATAAAATGGGAGTAGAACCAAGATATGACCAATTAAAAATTTCTGACAATGCCATTGATAATGAATTTCAACAGATTGTTTCTCCTAATTCTAATGATGAAGGAAGTTGGATTCACCAAGACGCTTGGTTTCACTTAGGAAATTTCACCGAAAAATCTTCTAGAACTTATCAAGTCAAAAAAGAAGGAAATGGAGTTTACGTTTTCGTTATTTCAGGAAGTGTAAAAATAGCCGAAAATACTCTTGGACAAAGAGATGCTTTAGGAATTACAGAAACAGAACATTTTGATTTAGAAATAGATAAGGATTCTGAAATTTTATTGATTGAAGTTCCAATGGAATTGCCTAAAATCTAAAAATTAAGTTAAAATTGAAGAGTAATGAAGAAAAAATATTTTTTCTGTTGCTTTTTGTCAATAAAAAATATAATTTTGCGAAATCAAATTCCAAACAAATTGAATATTAAATCGCAACATTTTGGCACTTGTACATTCCAAGAAATTGGGAAGCTAAAATACGCAGCAAAATAATTGAGGCCGATAATCAGAACGATTGTCGGCTTTTTTTGTATCGTTTATTTTTGATTTTCAATGCGTTTGCAGTTTGAAATAAATCTAGTAAAAACCTGAATCTTGCAGGTGAAAGTCCTGCAAGTTATTCAGAAAAAAACCAAAAAGAAAAATGAATAATACGTATAAATCAGCTGGCGTAGACAAAGAAGAAGGCTACAAAACGGTAGACAAAATAAAAGCTGCTGTAGCCGAAACGCACAATAAAAATGTACTGAACAATCTAGGAAGTTTTGGAGCTTTCTATGAAATTGGGGGATATAAAAATCCTGTTTTGGTTTCTGGAACTGATGGAGTAGGAACCAAATTAAAAATTGCATTAGATACCAAAAAATATGATTCTATTGGTGTAGATTGTTTCGCGATGTGTGCCAATGATATTCTGTGTCATGGTGCAAAGCCTCTTTTTTTCTTAGATTACCTAGCTTGCGGAAAACTAGATGCAGATGTAGCAGCAGAAATTGTTCTAGGAATGGTAAATGCTTGCAAAGACAATGAGTGCGCATTAATTGGTGGTGAAACTGCAGAAATGCCGGGAATGTATCAACCAGGAGATTATGATGTGGCTGGTTTTTGCGTAGGAATTGTAGAAAAAGACCAAATTATTGATGGTT
>DITA01000141.1:0-2949 GCA_002422665.1 Flavobacteriales bacterium UBA6196 | reverse complement strand
AGAATTATTCCGAATGGATTATGTGCGAAAATTGACACTTCTAAAATCCAAATTCCAAACGTAATGTTAGAATTAGAAAAACGTGGAAACATCGAAAGAATGGAGATGTTCGGTACTTTTAACATGGGAGTAGGAATGGTTGTAGTAGTAGATGAAAGTCTTGCCGAAAAAGCACTTTCTTTAATCGAAGACGCTTATTTAGTTGGCGAAATCGTAGAAAACGAAGAGAAAATTCAATTAATATAGAAACGAGATTTTAGATAAGAGATATCAGACAAAAATCTGAAATCTGAAATCTGAAATCTGAAATCTAACATGAAAAATATTACAGTTTTAGTTTCGGGTTCTGGTAGCAATTTACAGCGCATCATTGATTGTATTGATAATGGAGAAATTCCCAATATAAAAGTCAATTTGGTGGTTGCAGACAGAGATTGCTATGCTTTAGAAAGAGCCGAAAATCATCAAATTCCGCATCAACTTATCAAAAGAGGAAAAGATTTCTCTGAAAATTTAGAAAAACTTTTGCCCGAAAATACAGATTTGATTGTATTAGCAGGTTTTCTATCGATTCTAAGTAAAGAATTTTGCGAAAAATACAAAGGAAAAATCATCAATATTCATCCTGCTTTATTGCCAAAATTCGGTGGAAAAGGAATGTGGGGACATTACGTTCACGAAGCGGTAATTGCAGCCCAAGAAAAAGAAAGTGGTGCAACCGTTCACTTTGTGACTTCTGGAATTGATGAAGGCGAAATTATTCTTCAAGGGAAATTTGAAATTGCAGAAAATGAAACTCCAGAAACTTTAGCACAGAAAGTGCATCAAATCGAGTACGATATTTTCCCGAAAGCGATTGATTTGGTTTTAAATAAAAGAGTTCCATAGGAACGACAGATTTTACAGAATTGAAATTCATTCCAATGATTTAATAAAAAAAGTAATAAAATAAAAATGAAAAAACGAGCATTAATCAGTGTCTCCAACAAAAACAATCTTATTGATTTTGCCAAATTTTTAGAATCTAAAAATTACGAACTCATTTCTACGGGTGGAACCTTCAAACATCTTAAAGAAGCGAGACTTAACCCAATTCAGATAGATGAAGTGACCAATTTTCCTGAAATGTTAGACGGAAGAGTAAAAACCCTTCATCCAAAAGTTCACGGTGGACTTCTTGCGGTTCGTGATAACGAAGAGCACATGAAAACCGTTCAGGAACATGGAATAGAGCTGATTGATATGGTAATTGTAAACCTTTATCCGTTTTTCGAAAATGTAAATAAAGAAATTTCTTTGGAAGAAAAGGTAGAATTCATCGATATTGGTGGACCATCAATGCTTCGTTCTGCCGCGAAAAATTTCGCTTCTGTGACTGTGGTTACGGATGTGGAAGATTATGCTAAAGTTCAACAAGAAATCTCTGAAAACGGCGATACTACAATTGAAACTCGTAAAAAATTGGCAGGTAAAGTTTTCAACTTAACTTCTGCTTATGATGCGGCAATTTCTCAAATGTTGTTGAATGAAGATTATCCTGAATATTTACAAGCTTCTTACCAAAAAGTTTCAGATTTAAGATATGGCGAAAACCCTCATCAATCGGCAGCATATTACGTTTCTACTACAGAAAACGGTGCGATGAAAGATTTCGAGATTTTAGGAGGCAAAGAACTGTCTTTCAATAATTTGAGAGATATGGATTTATGTTGGAAAGTGGTTAATGAATTCAAAGATGAAATGGCTTGTTGTGCCGTAAAACATTCTACACCTTGTGGAGTTGCCATCGGAAATTCTGCTTTAGAAACTTATACCAAAACTTTCGAATGTGACCCAATTTCTATTTTCGGTGGAATCATCGGGATGAATTATAAAGTAGATGCTGCAACTGCGGAAGAACTCAACAAAACTTTCCTTGAAATTGTAATGGCAACTGATTTTGATGAAGAGGCGCTAGAAATTTTGAGAAAAAAGAAAAATCTTAGAATTATAAAAATCAAAAATCCAGTTTCAGACAAAAAAACTTGGGTGAAAATAGATGGCGGAATTTTGGTTCAAGATGTTGATGACCAATTTTCTACAGATTTTAAAGTGGTTACAGAAATTCAGCCAACAGAACAGCAAGAAAAAGCACTTTTATTTGCTCAAAGAGTCGTAAAATATGTGAAATCAAACGCTATAGTAGTTTCAAACGGAATTCAAGCGTTCGGAATTGGAGGCGGTCAAGTGAATAGAATTTGGGCTACTGAACAAGCGATTTCTAGAGCGAAAGAGAAATTTTCAGGAAATTTAGTTCTCGCTTCAGATGCATTTTTCCCATTCAGAGATGTGGTAGATTTCTGTGCTAAAGAAGGAATTACAGCGATTGTTCAACCAGGAGGTTCTGTAAAAGATGAAGATTCTATTGCAGCTGCAAATGAACATAAAATCCCAATGATGTTCACAGGAATGAGACATTTCCTGCATTAATTAAAAATTGAAGAATTAAAAAATTAATTTTGACTTAAAATCAAACAAATTCGTAAATTTGATAAAATCAATATACCAAATACTAACATACCAAATACCAAATACAATAAATGAAAGTATTAATAATAGGAAACGGAGGTAGAGAATCAGCTATTGCAAAAAAATTATCTGAAGATAAAAGAATCAGTCAAATGTTTTTTGCAAAAGGCAATGCTACAACAGAAAATTTAGGTAAAAACTTGCCTTATGAGAGTGTAGCAGAATTAAGAGATTTTGCTCTTAGAGAAAAAATAGATTTCACATTCGTAGGTCCAGAATTACCTTTAGTTAATGGTATTGTAGACGAATTTCAGAAACATAATCTCAAAATTTTTGGCCCAACAAAACGTGCCGCAGATTTAGAAGGAAGCAAAGCTTTTTCTAAAAAATTTATGCAAGATTATGGCATCAGAACAGCCAAAGCTGCTATTTTTGATTCTT
>DITA01000008.1:0-33691 GCA_002422665.1 Flavobacteriales bacterium UBA6196 | reverse complement strand
GATAGTGCAAAAATTAGCACACCAGAACCAGGTGCTACTTTCAAGATTAGAAGAAATTAATTATCTTTGCAAACTAAAATAAAAATAAATCACTCAAAATGAGCGTAAAAGATACAAAAGCAGAAGTAAACACCATTACTTACGATAGAGATAAAATCGAAGAAAAAGTAGGTTCTATCTACGAAGCTATCGTAATTATGGGAAAAAGAGCAGAACAAATTAATGCTGAAATTAGAACTGAACTTCACCAAAAATTAGACGAATTTGCGGTGCACAATTCTACTCTGGAAGAAGTTTTCGAAAACAGAGAGCAAATTGAAATTTCTAAAAACTACGAAAGATTACCGAAGCCTACATCTATTGCCATTAGAGAATGGTTAGATGACGAAGTTTACTTCCGTAGAACTGAAGAAAAATAAACGATATTCGTTAGGATAAAAAACAAAGTCACAGAATTTCTGTGGCTTTTTTGTTGAGTTTATGTTTGAAAATCTTTAGATTTTCAACTTTGCAAGCTTTGTTAAATGAAATGCCTTTAATAACGGTAATTGCTGCAGATTCTTTGCGTTTAAAATAACCAATAAAAATTCAAAAAAAAACCATAAATTCGTTCAGTTAAAATTCTAATCATATGGCTCTAAAAGGTAAAAAAATTCTATTGGCAATTTCTGGCGGAATTGCATCCTACAAAATGAATTACCTTGTAAGAGATTTTGTAAAAAAAGGTGCAGAAGTAAAAGTTATTTTAACACCTTCTGCTGAAAATTTCGTTACAAAAGTCACGCTTTCTACACTTTCTAAAAATGCAGTTTATTCTGATTTTTATGACCAAAACGGAACATGGAATTCTCATGTAGAACTCGCAATTTGGGCAGATGTATTATTGGTAGCACCTTGTACTGCAAATACTTTGGCTAAAATGGTTCATGGGATTTGTGATAATTTAGTTATTGCTACTTATATGTCAGCGAAATGCCCCGTTTTCATAGCTCCAGCAATGGATTTGGATATGTATGCACATCCTTCCACTAAAGAAAATTTAGAAAAAGCAGAAAGATTTGGTCATCATATTATTCCCGCAGAATTTGGCGAATTGGCTTCTGGTTTAGAAGGTCAAGGAAGATTAGCAGAGCCAGAAACTATTTTACAAAAAATAGAAGATTTTTTTGCTCAAAATCATTCTAAAAACTTAGATGGAAAAACCGTTCTCATCACAGCAGGACCTACCTATGAAGCAATAGACCCAGTTCGTTTTATTGGCAATCATTCTTCGGGAAAAATGGGGTTTTCGCTTGCTGAAGAAGCGGTAAAACGTGGCGCAAAAGTGATTTTAATTTCTGGTCCTACTTCACAAAAAACGAGCACTAAAAATATTGAAATTCATAGAGTAACCTCGGCTAAAGAAATGTACGATGAGGTTTTTAAATGCTATGAAAAGGTAGATATTGCTATCGCAAGTGCGGCTGTTGCAGATTATGCCCCAAAAATCGTTGCCAAAGAAAAAATAAAAAAATCTGAAGAAGAATTTACCATAGAATTGGTGAAAAATCCAGATATTTTGAAAACGATGGGCGAGAAAAAAACACACCAGTTTTTGGTTGGTTTTGCCCTTGAAACTCAAAATGAAGAAGAAAATGCCAAAAGCAAATTGCAGAAAAAAAATCTGGATATGATTGTGCTTAATTCACTTCGTGATGAAGGTGCTGGTTTCCAAAAAGATACGAATAAGGTTAAAATTTTAACGCATTCAGAACAAAAAGAATTTTCTCTGAAATCTAAAGATGAAGTGGCAAAAGACATTTTAGATTTTGTAGAAACTCAACTTAAGAAATAAATTTTTTAAAAATTCGTTTAGAATTCAATGAAAAAACTACTTTACATATTTGCACTTTTACTGCTTTCTCAATTTAGTTTTGCACAAGAGTTGAATGCTCAAGTTCAAATTAATTACCAACAAATTGGCGGAAGTAACGTGCAATTATTCAAAACAATGGAGAAAAGTCTGAAAGACTTCATCAATAAAACCAGTTGGACTGGCAAAAAATTTCAGAACTACGAAAAAATAAAATGCAATTTTTCAATCATTCTTACCGAAAAAAGTGGGAATAATTATAAAGGAACTTTGGTGGTTCAGTCGGTGCGTCCTGTTTATGGAACGCAATATGAAACGCCGATTCTTAACGTTAATGACACCAATTTTTCTTTTGAATATTTAGAAAATCAGAACATGGTTTTTAACGAAAGACAATTTTCGGGGAAAAATTTGATTGATGTGATGAGTTTTTATGTCTACCTTATTTTAGGTTACGATGCAGATACATATCAAATGAAAGGCGGAACTTCATGGTTTGATAAAGCGATGCAGATTACTCAAAATTCTCAAAATCAGAACTATATGGGTTGGTCTCAATTAGAAAGTCCAAGAAATAGAGGAGCGCTCATTGCTACGATTTTGTCTGAACAAAATTCTACGCTTAGAAATTTCTACTATAATTATCATAGAATGGGCTTAGATAATTTAGGCAAACAAGACCAATTTTCTACGAAACAAACCATTGCAAATGAGATTTTGAGACTTAAATTCTACGAAAGCAATTTCCAGATGAATTATCCTTTTAATCTCTTTGTAGAAAGTAAAAAAGACGAAATTTATAACATTTTTGATTCTAATAATAATGGAGGTGTAGATATGAATCAGCTTAAAAATTTGATGAGTTTATTCTCTCCAAAAGATATTGACACGAAGTGGAATAAATGGAAGTAAAATGAATCTTAGAGCTACGCTTTTGTGGTTTGAATTTTCTGAAATTTACACTATTTTTACAGGCTCGAAAACGTAACTCAAAATAAGTATTCTTTAAATAATGTTATCAAGAATTTATATCCAAAATTTTGCATTGATAGACCAACTTGAAATCAATTTTAAGAAAGGTTTACAAGTGATTACTGGCGAAACTGGCGCTGGTAAATCTATTATTTTGGGAGCTTTAAGACTTATTTTAGGAGAAAGAGCAGATTCTAAAAGCATTTCTGACTTCTCAACGAAAAGTGTAGTTGAAGCGGAATTTAAAATTTCTGAATCTTTGAAAATTTTCTTTGAGGAAAATGATTTGGATTTCGAACAAGATACCATTATCAGAAGAGAAATATTACCTTCGGGGAAATCTAGAGCTTTTGTGAATGATGTTCCCGTTACTTTAGACGTTTTGAAAGAACTTTCTGAGAGATTGATTGATATTCATTCTCAGTTTGAAACTTCTCAATTGTTCAGTGAAGAATATCAGTTTAAAATCATTGATGGGCTTTCTGAGAACAAAAATTTGATAGAAACCTATCAAAGTGATTATCTTGAATTTCAAAGAAAACAAAGAGAACTAGAGAAATTGAAAAATACACTTTCCGAAGGAAATAAAGAGAGTGATTACAAGTTGTTTTTGTTGGAGGAATTAGAAGCAGCACAATTAGAAACGGTGAATTATGAATTGCTACAGAGCCAGATTTCTTTAGCTGAAAATAAAGGTGCGATTTCTGAATTGCTCGCTCAAATTTTTGCCAGAACAGACCAAGAAGAAGTAGGTTTGTTCGATGGTTTCTATGATGTTAAAAACAAATTGAGCAGAGTCGCAGACTTGTCTTTGCAGTTTTCTGAGCTCAATGCAAGATTAGAAGAAAACTATGTAGAGTTCAAAGACATTCTCTTTCAGTTGCAAAATGAAGCCGAAAAGTTAGATGCAAATCCTGAAGATTTATTGGTTTTACAAGAGCAAAATGATAAAATCAATGCACTTTTTCTAAAGCACAAGGTTTCAGATATAGAAGATTTGTTGAAAATCAAAGAAGAACTTTCTTTAGAAAAGAATTCTTTTGAAGACATAGAAAATAAAATTGCTCAATTAGAAAAAGAAATTGCTGAAGCTTCTCAGTCTTTGCTGAAAAAAGCTGAAATTTTATCCAAAAACAGAAAACAGACTGCTCCAATTTTTGTAGAAAAAGTAGAATCACTTTTACATCAATTAGGATTAGAGAAAGCAAAAGTAGAAGTGGAGCTCTCTTCTACGAAAGAATTCGGTAAATTCGGAACGGAGAAAATCCAATTGCTATTCCAAGCGAATGCTGGATTTGCCTTAAAACCGATTCAAAATGCAATTTCTGGTGGTGAAAGAAGCAGAGTGATGCTTTCGATTAAAAAACTCATGGCAGAAAATGCAGAACTTCCTACGCTTATTTTAGACGAAATAGACACAGGTGTTTCTGGTAGAATTGCCGATGAAATGGGCAATGTAATGCAAGAAATGGCAGAAAATATGCAGTTGATAGTCATTACTCACCTTGCGCAAGTTGCGGCAAAAGGAAATGACAATTATAAAGTGCAAAAATCTGATATTGAAGGAAAAACCCAAACCAGAATTTTCCCACTTAATCAAGAAGAAAAACTTACAGAAATTGCACAATTGCTTTCTGGAAGCAAGATTACAGATGCCGCAATTCTTCAGGCAAAAGAACTCATGCAATAAATTTTGTAACGAAAATATAGTTTTAGAAACTAATGATTAAAAAACGATTATGTTTCTAAAATTTCTACAACTTGAACTCAAAAGTTTTGTGAGAAGTCCGCAATTTGCTGCGGGAATCTTAATGAAAATAGGAATGCTGTTTATGTACGCATATTTGGCGCTTATTTTTGTAGGCGGGGCTATTGGTGTGTATTTCGGAGCGAAAAAAGTAAGTTATGAACCGATTCAACTTTTCAGCAGAATTTTCTTAGTGTATATTGCCATCGATTTGTTGTTGAAATATTTTATGCAGCAACTTCCTGCGGAAAACATCAAGCCATTCCTTACTTTGAAAATTTCTAAAATTCAAGTGGCTGGTTACACTTTGGTGAAAATTTTAGTTTCGTTTTTCAGTTGGGCGTTTTTACTTTTTGCGATTCCATTTGCAGCGCTTTTAATTTTTAAAGGAAATCTAAATTTAGTAACCGTTTTGCTTTATTTCGCAGCGTGTATTTCCATGGTTTTTATCAATACGTTTGTCAACACCATTATCAATAAAAGTGATAAGTTGATGTACAGCCTTTTCGGATTGATGGCGATTATTGGTGGATTGCATTACTTTGAAATCATAGATGTTTTGGCGATTTCTGAGCGTATTTTCTACGGATTGTATCAAAATATTGGGTTCTTTATTATTCCGATTGTTGTATTGCTGGTTTTGGCGGTTTATACTTTCTCTTTCATCAAAAAGAATTTGTATCTAGACAGAGGTTTAGAAATGAAAAAAGCGGCAGGAAAAACCGAAAATATTGCTTTCCTCAATAAATACGGAACATTAGGAACTTTTATCAACAATGATATTCGATTGATTAAAAGAAGTAAAGCGGCGAGAAGTGCTTTAATTGGCGGTGTTTTATTCCTTTTTTACGGGTTACTTTTCTTTAGTAAAGGTTACAATACCAGTTTCATGCAAGTTTTTCTTGGAATTTTTGTAACAGGCGGTTTTAATTTTATGTTTGGGCAAAGAGTTCCAGCTTGGGACAGTTCTTATTATCCACTGATGATGACGCAAAATGTTCCTTACAAAGATTTTCTTAAAGCAAAATGGGCGCTTTTTGTGATTGCCATTTCGGTTTCTATGATTTTAGCAGTCGGTTATGCATTCATCAGTTGGGAGTTTTATTTTACCATTTTTGCGGCAGGTTTATATAATTTAGGAGTCAATTCTTACCTCACTTTATTGGCGGGAGCTTACAATAAAAAACCGATTGATTTAAACTCTGCTTCGAAAGGTTTCACCAGTGGACAAAACAATTTCAACATTAAAATTCTTGTTCTTTTATTGCCACAAATGGTTTTACCAATGGCTGTTTTCGGAGCGATGAAATATTTCTTCGGAATGACTCCAGCGGTTATGAGTTTAGGAATTCTAGGATTGATAGGGTTTCTACTTCGAGATAAAATTTTCAATCTCATTGTAAAAATCTACAGAACCGAAAAATATTCTACCATCGCGGCTTTTAAAAAATAATGATTAAAATTTGGGCGTGCCTTTTTTCCAAGCTTTCTTACAGAGCCAAAGCAAAAAAGTCGGTCTACACTTCCAATCTTTTTTTACAAAAAAGGATTTCCAGTTTCGCCCACACGCAAAATCACAACCAAAATAAATATACCAATTACCAACTACCAATACTAAATACCAATTACTATCATGATAAACATTCAAAATATTTCTAAAATTTACGGAACCGCAAAAGTGCTTAACATACAAGAACTTACTATTCCCAAAGGCGAAACTTTCGGTTTGGTAGGAAATAACGGAGCAGGAAAAACCACGCTCTTTAGCTTGCTTTTAGATTTAATTGAACCCAGTTCAGGAAGCATTCAAATTGATGGAATTCAAGTAAATAAGTCAGAAAATTGGAAGAATAAAGTTTCTGCATTTATAGATGACAGTTTCTTGATTGGTTATCTTACTCCAGAAGAATATTTTTACTTTTTAGGCGAGTTGCGCGGACAAAACAAAGCTTCTGTAGACGAATTTCTAAAACAATTCGAAGATTTATTTAATGGCGAAATTCTCAATGCTAGAAAATACATCAGAGATTTATCGAAAGGAAATCAGAAAAAAGTAGGAATTGTAGGCGCTTTAATTGGCAATCCAGAAATCATTGTTTTAGATGAACCTTTCGCGAATTTGGATCCTTCTACACAGATTAAACTAAAAAATTTGATTAAAGTGCTTTCTCAAAATGCAGAAGTCACCTTCTTAATTTCTAGCCATGATTTGGCGCACACTACAGAAGTTTGCAACAGAATTGTAGCCATCAATAAAGGAGTAGTGGTAAAAGATATCTCTACAAATTCTGAGACCTTGAAAGAATTAGAAGAATATTTTGCCAGTCAAGTAAGTTTATAGACTAGCTTTTTTTTAAGAACCAACCCTTTCTGCGTTTTTTGCTTTTGTATAGAACGCAGAAAGGGTTTTTTGTTTTAATACTCGTAATATTATCTTTCCTCTATTTGATTTATTTCGTAAATTTACACTTCAATTTTGAAGATGAAAGAGAAGGTTTTTAGCTTCAAAAATCGTAAATCAAAAATCGTAAATCAAAAATAAAATGGACTTTATTTACCAAGATCCGTATCCAATTCTAAAGGATGACACTGTTTATAAAAAACTCACTTCAGATTACGTAAAAGTAGAACAATTAGGTGATAGAGAAATCTTAACCGTTGACCCAAAAGGTTTAGAACTTTTGGCGGAAAAAGCAATGGAAGATGTTTCTTTTATGCTTCGTTCTGAGCATTTGGCAAGTTTACGCAGAATTATAGATGATCCAGAAGCTACTGATAATGATAGATTTGTAGCGTTTAATTTATTGCAAAATGCTGCAGTGGCGGTAGAAGGTGCATTGCCTTCTTGCCAAGATACAGGAACTGCAATTGTGGTAGCAAAAAAAGGAGAAAATGTTTACACTGGAGTTGATGACGGAGAATTTTTAAGCCGAGGAATTTTCAATACCTATAAAAATAGAAATTTAAGATATTCTCAGATTGTTCCTTTGAGCATGTTTGAAGAGAAAAATTCTGGTTCTAATCTTCCTGCACAAATTGATATTTATGCGAAAAAAGGAAATTATTACGAATTTTTATTCTTGACAAAAGGAGGAGGTTCTGCGAATAAAACTTTCTTGTATCAAAAAACAAAATCTCTTTTGAACGATAAATCTTTAGAAGAATTTATCCGCGAAAAAATTATGGATTTAGGAACAGCAGCTTGTCCACCTTATCACTTAGCTTTGGTCATTGGTGGAACTTCTGCCGAAGCCAATTTAGCAGCGGTGAAAAAAGCATCTGCAAAATATTATGACAACCTTCCTACAGAAGGAAATATGGCTGGTCAAGCGTTCAGAGATTTAGAATGGGAGAAAAGAGTGCAAGAAATCTGTCAGGAATCTGCAATCGGAGCGCAATTTGGTGGAAAATACTTAACGCACGATGTTCGAGTAATCAGATTACCAAGACACGCAGCTTCTTGTCCTGTTGGAATGGGTGTTTCTTGTTCTGCAGACAGAAATATTAAAGGTAAAATTACCAAAGACGGAATTTTCTTAGAACAATTAGAAACCAATCCAGCGCAATATTTACCAGAAACAGCCCCACATTTAGAACCAGCTGTGGAAATAGACTTAAACAAGCCAATGCCAGAAATTTTGGCGGAATTGTCTAAATATCCAATCAAAACTCGTTTGAAACTGAACGGAACACTGATTGTTGCAAGAGATATTGCTCATGCAAAAATCAAAGAATTATTAGACGCTGGAAAACCAATGCCAGAATATTTTAAAAATCACCCGATTTATTACGCAGGTCCTGCTAAAACTCCAGAAGGAATGCCAAGTGGAAGTTTCGGGCCCACAACTGCGGGAAGAATGGACGTTTATGTAGACGAATTCCAGAAAAATGGAGGAAGTATGATTATGCTCGCTAAAGGGAACAGAAGCAAAGATGTAACCAATGCTTGTGCAAAATACGGTGGGTTCTATTTAGGTTCTATTGGTGGTCCTGCTGCAATTTTGGCGAAAGAAAATATTCTTTCTGTGGAAGTAGTAGATTTCCCAGAATTAGGAATGGAAGCGGTAAGAAAAATAGAAGTTAAAGATTTCCCTGCGTTTATTATTACAGATGATAAGGGCAATGATTTCTTTGCAGCTTTGGCTCATTAATGAAGAAAATGTAAATATTCGGTGGAGATTTAGCAGTATGCGACAAAATTCAATAAAAAAACTTTTGTCGATTAAAAAAATGTTATATTTTTGCCTAAAATAATAGAAATTATGTTTTTAGCAGGATTTTGGCCAGTTTATCAGTTCCTTTGGACCGTTTATTTTATCGTAATGTTCCTCATAGGATTTTGGTGTATTTTCATGTTCTTTGGAGTAGTGATTCCAATGTGGTTAACTGAAGGTTTAGCTGAATATTTCGGAAAAACTAAGAAATTTAACCCAGAAGATATCAGAAGAAAAACTCTTCTAGAACAAGAAGGTGTAGAAGTAATCTACAACCAACCAAAAGGAGACGGCCCTTATTTACACGCTGGTCATCATTAATTGAGGTGACATTGCTTTTCTTCCTGAATTTGAGAAAAGTAATATCAAAGCAAAACAAAATATATTTAAAATCTGTTCAGTTTTCTGAGCAGATTTTTTTTATTCCCCTCTTTTAGAGGGATGTCAAATCTTTGATTTGACGGGGTGTTTCTTTAGAACAATAAAAATCGAAGTATTATCATACTTTCAGCTTCCATTTTCTTAATATGTTTTTCATTTTATTACAGGTTCTTCCACTTGATTCTTTTTACTTTTGTCTTGGCTCTTTAAATTCCTTATCTTTGCACCCAAATAATTTTAGACTATGTCAAAAAGTTTAATCCCAAAACTTCAAGCAATTAAGCAACGTTATAATGAGGTTGCTGATTTAATTATACAACCAGATGTAATTACCGACCAAAAAAGATACGGTCAGCTCAATAAAGAATACAGCGATTTAGGAAAAATTGTGAAGGTTTTTGATGAGTATATGCAAGCGCTTAACACCATTGAAGAATCAGATGAAATCATTGCAGATGGTTCTGATAAAGATTTTGTAGAATTAGCAAAAATCGAAAAAAACGAAGCCTTAGAAAAAATCCCTGGATTGGAAGAAGAACTGAAAGTGCTTCTAATTCCGAAAGATCCTGCAGATGATAAAAATATTATCCTAGAAATGCGTGCCGGAACTGGTGGCGACGAAGCTGCGATTTTTGTGGAAGATATGTACAGAATGTATTCTATGTACTTCAAAACCAAAGGTTGGAGACACGAAGTTACCGATTCTTCCGAAGCGTCTAAAGGTTACAAAGAACTGGTGATGAAAGTAGAAGGAGAAGGCGTTTACGGAATTATGAAATTTGAATCTGGAGTTCACCGTGTTCAGAGAGTTCCAGAAACGGAGTCTCAAGGTAGAGTGCACACTTCGGCGATTACGATTGCGGTTTTACCAGAAGCGGAAGAAGTAGATGTGGAAATTAATCCTGCAGATATTGAGATGCAAACTTCTCGTTCTGGTGGAGCTGGTGGACAAAACGTAAACAAAGTAGAAACAAAAGTTCAATTGACACACAAACCTTCTGGTTTGGTTGTGGTTTGTCAACAAGCGCGTTCTCAGCTTGCTAACCGTGAATTGGCAATGGAAATGCTTCGTGCGAAATTGTATGATATTAAATTACAAGAAGTTGTTGGCGATATTGCAGCACAACGTAAAACAATGGTTTCTACGGGTGACCGTTCTGCAAAAATTAAAACCTACAATTATCCTCAAGGTAGAGTTACCGATCACAGAATTAATAAATCTATCTACAATCTAGATGCTTATATGAATGGCGATATCCAAGAAATGATGGATGCCGTAATTATGGCAGAAAATGCAGAGAAAATGAAAGGTCAAGAGGAGATTTAAACTTATATAAAACCTATAATTAGAATCAATAACAAATAAGTCGAGATCATTTCTCGACTTTTATTTTTGATTATCTGGTAAAGGCAAATGGTAATTCTTAAAAATTTCCACTGCTTTTTTTACATCTTCCATGTCGGCTGGTCGGCAATTTTCTAGAGGATAGGCTCTGCCAATTTCTTTCCATTTGTGTGCTCCCATTTGGTGAAATGGTAAAATATCAACGCGTTCTACATTTTTGAATTGAGAAACATATTTCGCCCAATTTTCTAAATCTTCCGCATCGTCTGTATAATCAGGAACCAAGACGTATCTTAGCCAAGTTGGTTTATTGATTTCAGATAAATATTGCATAAACTGAAGCGTAGGTTCTAGCTCTACTTCCGTTAATTTTAGATATTTTTCTGGGTCTATGTGTTTAATGTCTAGAAGCACCAAATCTGTAATATCTAAAACTTCTTTGATTCCTTCACTGAACAAATAACCATTGGTATCTACACAAGTGTGAATGCCGTTTTCTTTACATTTTTTGAATAATTCCAGCACAAAGTTGGCTTGCATCAAAGGTTCGCCACCAGAAACGGTAACGCCACCAGATTTTATAAAACCTTTTACTTTTTCTATCTCGTGAAAAGCTTCGTCTACGGACATTTTGGTTTTTTCGCCTTTGTTCCAAGTATCAGCGTTATGACAATAGAGGCAACGCAAATGACAACCTTGCAGAAAATAAACAAATCTAATTCCTGGGCCGTCTTTGGTACCGAAAGTTTCGTATGAATGGATAAATCCGTGATTTGACATGAGTATATTTTTGTCTTTTTATTTTTGATTTTATGAATCTAAATTCATAAACCAAAGATAATGATTAATAACTCTAATTAAAAAACGCTTCGACTCCGCTCAGCGTGACAATTTTAATAAAAACTGTAAATTTTCAGCATTGTCATGCTGAGCGGAGTCGAAGCATATTCTTAAAAAAAGAGTTAAGAAATTTCTTAACTCTTCTTCAAGATAATTGATGTTATATATAAATTAGAAACATTCTGTGATGGTTCTGTTGATGACATCTAATTGCTGTTCTTTAGTCAACTTGATGAAATTCACTGCGTAACCAGAAACTCTAATGGTTAATTGAGGATATTTTTCTGGGTGCTGCATTGCATCTTCTAACAATGAACGATTGAAAACATTTACATTTAAGTGGTGACCTTTTTGGTTGAAATATCCGTCTAAAAGTCCAACTAAATTTCCTTGTTTTTCGTCTAAAGTTTTTCCTAAAGTTTCAGGCGTAATCGCAAAAGTGTAAGAAATACCATCTTGAGCGTGTTCGAAAGGTAATTTAGCAACAGAAGCAAGTGATGCAACTGCTCCTTTTGTGTCTCTTCCGTGCATAGGATTTGCTCCAGGTCCGTAAGGTTCACCTTCTCTTCTTCCATCTGGTGTATTTCCTGTTTTTTTACCATAAACTACGTTTGAAGTGATGGTAAGAACAGATTGAGTAGGAATTGCATTTCTGTAAGTTTTTTGTTTTCTTACTTTATTCATGAAAATTTCCACAATTTCTGCTGCGATTTTATCAGTATTATCATCGTTATTTCCGTAAGGAACGTAAGGTTTTTCTACTACATAGTCTACTGCGATTCCGTTTTCGTCTCTTATTACTCTTACTTTTCCGTATTTCATCGCTGCAAATGAATCGGCAACGATAGAGATTCCTGCAATTCCACAAGCTTGAGTTCTGATAACATTTACATCGTGAAGTGCCATTTCATAAGCTTCGTAAGAATATTTATCGTGCATATAGTGAATAATGTTCAATGCTTGGATGTAAGTTTCTGCTAACCAATCCATCATTTTATCAAACTTATTCCAAACATCATCGAAATCTAGATATTCGCCTTCTACTTTTGGCATTTCTGGAGTGACTTGAACTTTGGTTAATTCATCAATACCACCATTAATGGCATATAATAAAGCTTTAGGTAAATTAGCTCTCGCTCCGAAATATTGCATTTGTTTTCCTAATGTCATCGGAGAAACGCAACAAGCGATTCCGTAATCATCATTAAAGCAATCTCTCATTAAATCATCATTTTCATATTGAAGAGATGATGTGTCGATAGAAACTTTAGCGCAATATTTTTTCCAGTTTTCTGGTAATTTTTCGCTCCAAAGAACAGTTAAATTAGGTTCTGGAGATGCGCCTAAATTGTATAAAGTGTGTAATAATCTGAAAGAGTTTTTGGTTACATAAGAACCGCCGTCTTTATTTAAACCACCAATTGATTCTGTTACCCAAACTGGATCACCAGAGAAAAGTGAATCGTATTCTGGAGTTCTCAAGAATCTGATGATTCTTAATTTCATTACGAAATGGTCAATCAATTCCTGAGCTTCAATTTCTGTAAGAACGCCTCTTTTAATATCTCTTTCAATGTAAATATCTAGGAAAGTAGAAACTCTACCAATAGACATTGCAGCACCGTTTTGGTCTTTAGTAGCTGCTAAATATGCGAAATATAACCATTGAATAGCTTCTTTAGCGTTGGTTGCAGGTTTAGAAATGTCAAATCCATAAGATTCTGCCATTTTTTTAAGTGCTTTCAACGCATTGATTTGCATAGTGATTTCTTCACGAAGTCTTACGATTTCTTCGTTCATACCATCACAATCCATATTTTCGAAATAATCTTGACGGTCTTTAATTAAGAAGTCCACACCATATAAAGGAACTCTTCTGTAGTCACCAATAATTCTACCTCTTCCGTAAGCGTCTGGTAAACCAGTTACGATTCCAGAATTTCTAGCTTTTCTAATTGGTGAATTGTAAGCGGAGAAAACGCCTTCATTATGAGTAACTCTATATTTAGTATAAATTTCTTTCGTTGCTTCGTCTAATTCATAACCGTATGCTTTTAAGCCGTCTTCTACCATTCTAATTCCGCCATTTGGGAAAATAGCTCTTTTTAGAGGCTTATCAGTTTGAATTCCTACGATTTTTTCTAAATTTTTATTGATATAACCAGCTCCATAAGCATCAATCTGAGATGGTTTCTTAGTTTCAGCATCATAAATTCCTTTTTCTCTCTCTGCTTTGAACATTTCAGATAGTTCTGCCCAAAGTTGATTGGTTGCTTCAGTAGCAGGAGTTAAGAAGCTTTCGTCTCCGGTATATTCTGTGTAATTGTTTCTAATAAAATCACTTACGTTAATTTCCTTTTGCCAAACTCCGGGTTTAAAACCAATAGTTGCTTCCATAATGTTAATTTTTTGTTTGTTTCTAATTGTAATTTTGGGCTTATTTTCCTTGAAATTTTAGTCATCAATAGGTTAAAAAAGCGAAGCAAAGTTAGGAAGATATTTTGCCCTAGAACAACGATTAATCATGATATAAATTAGGGTTTCATTTGATTTTTTGAATAGAAAAATGGCACTTCGATAGACCGAATAAGTAATGTTGGCTAATTATTTTGATTAGAAGTTAATAAATTTAATTAAAATGAAAATAATTGTCAGTTTTAAATAAAATTAATAGAAATTCCGCAAAAATTTTTATATAAGTTTATCGAAAATTAAATTTTACATTTTTTGATATCAAGGAGCCCAAATCGCCTAAAATTTCACTTTTTTTTAAATTTAAAAATATCGTAAATTTACTCATCGAAATTTCATGAAATGAGAACGAAAATTCAAAACGTAAATCCCGATTTTAAAAATTTTGGATTTACTTCTAATACAGAAAACTATTCTTTTGAAAAAGACGGACTACAACTAAAATCTTCTTACACTTCTGAAGATTCAGAAGCTTTAAAATCAAAAGGTTACAGCGCAGGAATTGCTCCTTATTTGAGAGGACCATATTCTACGATGTACGTTCAAAAACCTTGGACGATTCGTCAGTACGCAGGTTTTTCTACCGCAGAAGAATCCAATGCTTTTTACAGAAGAAATCTTGCAGCCGGACAAAAAGGACTTTCTGTAGCCTTCGATTTGGCAACGCACAGAGGTTATGATTCTGACCATCCAAGAGTAGTAGGAGATGTAGGAAAAGCGGGAGTTGCTATAGATTCTGTAGAAGATATGAAGATTTTGTTCAATGAAATTCCATTGGATCAAATATCGGTTTCTATGACGATGAATGGTGCAGTTTTACCGATTTTGGCATTTTATATCGTGGCAGCAGAAGAGCAAGGCGTTTCTCAGGAACAACTTTCGGGAACCATCCAAAATGATATTTTGAAGGAATTTATGGTGAGAAATACCTATATCTATCCACCAGAACCTTCTATGAAAATTATTGCTGATATTTTTGAATATACTTCTCAAAATATCCCGAAATTTAATTCGATTTCTATCTCAGGTTATCACATGCAAGAAGCAGGAGCAACTCCAGTTTTGGAAATGGCTTATACACTTGCTGATGGTTTAGAATATGTGAGAACGGGGATAAAAGCGGGAATGAATGTAGATGATTTCGCGCCGAGATTGTCATTTTTCTGGGCAATCGGAATGAATCATTTTATGGAAATTGCCAAAATGAGAGCCGCTCGTTATATTTGGGCAAATCTTTTGACGCAATTTAATCCTCAAAATCAAAAATCTTTAGCACTAAGAACACACTCGCAAACTTCTGGTTGGTCTTTGACAGAGCAAGAACCGTTCAATAATATTACCAGAACTGCGATTGAAGCGTTGTCTTCCGCTTTAGGAGGAACACAGTCTCTACACACGAATGCTTTAGATGAAGCTATTGCTTTGCCAACAGATTATTCTGCTAAAATTGCAAGAAATACACAGATTATTCTTCAGCAAGAATCAGGAATTTGTGATGTTGTCGATCCGATGGGAGGAAGTCATTTGGTAGAAGCTTTGACTCAACAAATGATTGAAGAAGCTCAGAAATATATAGACGAAGTAGAACAAGAAGGCGGAATGACGAGAGCGATAGAAGCAGGAATTCCGAAGATGAGAATAGAAGAAGCGGCAGCTAGAAAACAAGCGAAAATTGATAGTGGTGAAGAATTTATCATCGGTGTAAATTCTTTTAAATCCAATCAAAAACAGCCAGAATTTGAAATTCTAGACATTGACAATACGGAAGTTCGAAGAAAACAAATCGAAAGATTAGAAAAAATAAAAGCAGAACGAAACGCAGAAAAAGTAGAAGAAATTTTAACAGAAATTCGTGAAGCGGCTAAAAATAGAGACAAAAATCTTTTGGCACTAAGTATAGAAGCTGCGAGAAGAAGAGTAACTCTTGGTGAAATTTCAGATGCTTTAGAAAGTAATTTCGGAAGATATAAAGCCAATATCAAAACCATTTCAGGAGTTTATGCTATGAATGCCAATAAAAATGAATATTTTGAAAAAGCGGTGGTGCTAACTCAAAAATTTGAAGACCAAGAAGGTCGTAGACCAAGAATTATGGTTGCCAAAATGGGACAAGACGGCCATGACAGAGGTGCAAAAGTAGTAGCAACAGCCTTTGCAGATATGGGATTCGATGTAGATGTGGCTCCGCTTTTCCAAACGCCAGAAGAAGTGGCGAAACAAGCCGTAGAAAATGATATTCATATTTTGGGCGTTTCTTCTTTAGCGGCAGGTCATAAAACATTGGTTCCGCAAGTGGTAGAAGAACTCAAAAAATTAGGTGCAGATGATATCACAATTGTAGTAGGTGGCGTAATTCCACAGCAAGATTATGATTTCTTGTATGAAAATGGTGCAAATTTTATCTTCGGGCCTGGAACGAATTTACCGAAATCTGCAGTAGAAATTTTGGAGAAGTTTTTGGGATAAAAATTTTGTTGGATGCGTGATGTAGGAAGCAGGAAATTTTTCTGAAATCTAAAAATTTAAAATAACTTATATAAGGAAATCATTTTTTGGTTTCCTTTTTTTATTTAAAAACCTAACAAAAATCACTGAAATCATTCATATCACTTTATGAGGTGTGTTAAGCGGATTGGCGTACCTTTATACCACCAAAAAAAAGCCTAAAAACCCAATTGAAATGGAATTAACCACATTACAAAAAATTAATAATCTGATAAAAGATTTGCCAGATTATTTAGCAGAGGAATTATTGGAGTATATAGAATACTTGGTATATAAATTTCACAAAGACGAAGATTTAAGTGACGAACAAAAAAGAGTAATACTGAGAGGTCTAGAAGACATAAAGTATGGCAGAAGTCATTTAGATATTCCGGCAGAGACAGAGTAAAAGTTCTTCATATCAAATCAAATTTTTTCATAAAAGCTTCAGGTTTCTGAAGCCTTTTTCGTTATGGCATTTTTCTAAAAGTCTACCAGAAAAATAGTGCAGAAATTCTATTTTGATTTTCTTTTAAAGCAATTTTAAATTTTTGGAAAATAGTTTGAAATACTTTCTTAATTTTGTTAAGATGAAATTTTCTACAGAAGAACTTTTACAAGGAATATTAGCCCAAGACAAAAGAATTCTTGGGAAAGCCATTACTTTAATCGAAAGTAAAAAGCCAGAGCATAGAGTTTTGGCTGAAGAACTGCTGAAAAAAATCCTGCCTTATGCCGGAAAATCTGTAAGAATAGGAATTACTGGAGTTCCTGGTGCGGGGAAATCTACATTTATTGAAAGTTTCGGAAAATTTGCAATTTCTCAAGGCAAAAAAGTTGCTGTTTTAGCCATTGACCCAAGTTCTTCGGTGAATAAAGGTTCCATTCTAGGAGATAAAACCAGAATGGAAGAATTGGCAAAAGACGAAAACGCATTTATTCGCCCTAGTCCGAGTTCTGGATTTCTAGGCGGAGTTGCCAATACTACTTTTGAAACTATGCTTATTTGCGAAGCCGCTGGTTATGATTATATTTTGATAGAAACGGTAGGAGTTGGTCAATCAGAAGTTTTGGTTGCAGATATTTCGGATGTGATTTTGTTGCTAAAAGTTGTAGGAACTGGTGATGAATTGCAAGGCATCAAAAGAGGTTTGATGGAAATGGTAGATGTTATTTTTATCAATAAAGTACATGAAGAAAATCTAAAAGAGGCCAGAATGCACCGTTCAGAATTGATTCATGCATTGCAGTTTCAGCATCCGAAAGAAAAAGATTGGAAAGTGCCTGTTTTGTTAGGTTCCGCTCTTCATAACGAAGGTTTAGATGAGGTTTACGAGAAAATAAGTGATTTCATTTCTTTAAAAATAAAAACAGGAAGGCTAGAAGAAGTAAGAAAAATTCAAGCCGAAAAACGTTTTGAATATTGGGTTCATCAATATATTTTAAGTGCAACTAAATCTACCCATGAACTCAAAAATCAGTTCGAAAGTCATAAAAAAAATGCTTCAGAATTGAAATCTAATCCAAGTTCTGAAGCTAAAATTTTTGTAGAAAGTTTATTGAATAAAAAACTCTAAACTATTTCTTAGAAATTTCATTTTTCATCAAGTAGCCATTATAAGAAATGGGTTGTCTGTCGTTAGAATCTATAGAAACATAGGCATTTCCGTTTTTATAAACTTCTATATAAATCACTTTTACATGGTCTACGTCTTTAGGCGAAATAGTATAAACTAAGTTGCCTTTCTTATTTAGAATTTTACTCAGAGTAAAATCTTTAGAAGTAAATCTGTAGCTATTTTTAGAATTGTCGTAACTAGGATTATACATTCTTCCAAAGTACGGCAAGGTAACATCTAATTCTTTATCTTTAACTACAATAGTATAGCCGTAGTCTAAATTTAACATTCGAGTAGAAATGCTATTAGGCATAGAATTCATAACATTGATGACATCATAATTGCTTGGATTAGCTCTTTCTGCCATAAAAGTAAACTGATTAGAAGTTGTAATTTCCTCTAACGTTTTGGGGTCTATATTAATTTGCGAAGAACACGAATATAAAAAAGAGAGTATTGCAAAGAAACTTAAATAGATTAATTTTTTCATAATATATAGGGTGTTGAGTTAAACTATTAATTATCAATACAAATTTAATGCAAAACTATCACGATTTGATTTCTTTTTTATATAATTTCTACATAATTTTTTATGGAATAAAATTTGTTTTAATTTTGCTTCAAATATTAAATCACATAAAAATGAAAATAAAAACTATTATCGCTACCGGAGCCGTTTCTTTAGCATTAGTTGCATGTGTTACGAATCCAATTACAGGTAGAAAATCTGTACAAATTGTGGGAAAAGACCAACTTTCTGCAATGGGAGTGCAAGAATATCAAATTGCGCTTTCTAAAGCTAAAGTGATCACCAATACTACAGATGCAACTCGAGTAAAAAATGTAGGAATTAGAATAAAAAATGCTGCGACTAATTATTATAAAAGCATTGGTAGAGAAGCAGATTTGCAAGGTTATAACTGGGAGTTTAATTTGTTGGAAGACAAACAGTTAAACGCTTGGTGTATGCCTGGTGGAAAAGTAGCCTTCTACACAGGAATTATGCCCGTTTGTAAAGATGAAACAGGTATTGCTGTAGTAATGGGACACGAAGTTTCTCACGCTCTTGCTGGTCATGGAAATGAAAGAATTTCTCAAGCGATGATTGCACAATATGGTGGTGCGATTGCTGGTGGTGTAATTTCTAATGATAAATTACAACAAGTTTTTAAAGTTGCTTATCCAATTGGAGCACAAGTAGCTCTTCTTAAATATGGAAGAAGTCAAGAGTTAGAAGCAGATCAAATGGGATTATATATCATGGCAATGGCTGGATATGACCCAAGACAATCACTACCTTTCTGGGAAAGAATGGAAGCTCAAGCTGCCAATTCACAAAGACCACCAGAATTTTTGTCAACTCACCCAAGTCCAGATACTAGAAGATCAGACTTAAATAAGCATATGACCAAAGCGCTTGAATATTATAAACAAGCCGGTGGAAAAATGTAAATAATTTAAAATAATAACAAAAACCTTCTTAAATTTTTTTAAATTTGAGAAGGTTTTATTTTAAAATCACATTAAAATGAAAAATTTAACAATTATAGGAATTCTTCTTTTAGGCATTTCTGGATTGCTGTTTTATTTGACCACCAATTTAGAAGTAGAAGAATTTACACTTTCTCATTTTATGGGAATAATGGGAGGCGTAGGAATTGGTTTAATTATAGGGGGAATTGTAGGATATGTAAGTAAAGGCTCTTCTATAAAAGCTGAACAAAAAAGAAAAGAATTACAAAGATTGCAGCAAGAAAAAATAGAAATAGAACAGCAAGCTGCTGAGTTAGCTCAACAAAGTCAAAATCCTAATAATTCTGATAATAGTAATCTATAAAATAAAAAATCTCCGCAGCGAAGCTGCGGAGATTTTTTTACGTTATAAAGAATTTCCTGAATTTTTAGAAATTTAAACCAACTCCGAACATTAATAAACTCGGTCTGTTATCATATCTAATTACTTCGTTAGAAGATACATTCGTGTTAATGTATTCTCTTTGATCATTGCTAAATGCACCTTCATATCTTGCCGAAACTACCAATTTAGAAATGGTAACTTGTGCCCCGAACTGATAACCTAAAGTGAATTCTTTCGTAGCATTTTCCTTAAAATCATTAAACTGATTATCCGTAGAAAGGTTGTAAGAAGCTACGGGTCCTGCATAAACACCCAATGTTTTTCCTAATAAGTTATACCCTACTAAAACAGGTAAATCTGCTCTGTTGTTTTTAACAGTAATTTTAGTAGTAGTCCCATCTACAGTGAATTCTTTACTAAAAGTAGTATAATACAATTCTGGTTGAATAAAAATACCAAGAGGTGTATCAATTTTTAGTGAAATACCAGCGTTATAGCCTACGTTATTTTTTCCTTTGTCTTCGTATGCATCTACAGTTCCGTTTTTTATATTTTCCCAAGTAGGATCACCAGTTTGGTAGATGATATTAGCTTTCGCTCCGAAAGTTACCTGAGAGAAAGACAGCAATGATGCTGTTACAAATAATGTACTAAGTATTTTCTTGATCTGTTTCATTTTCTACTGTTGTTATAATGTTTTCTATACTTGTTTTATTGATTTTAATAAGATATTCTCTTAATTCTTTAAATAACTCTGAAGAATAAACGAAATCTATCAGGTAATTATTGTCTGAAGTGATTAAAATATCTTTTGTTCCCTCCCATTCTTTAATTCCTTTTCTCAAGTATACAATTTTCTCACCAATTGTCATTACAGAGTTCATATCGTGAGAATTTATTATCGTAGTCGTATTATATTCATCAGTAATTTCTGCAATTAAATCATCTATAACATTTGCTGTAAAAGGGTCTAGTCCAGAATTGGGCTCGTCACAAAACAAATATCTTGGGTTATTAACAATTGCTCTCGCAATCGCTACTCTTTTTTGCATTCCTCCTGAAATCTCAGATGGAAATTTTTTTTCTGCATTTTCTAAGTGAACTCTACCAATTACTTCTTTCACTCGTTTTTTCTTTTCAGTAAATGTAAGATTGGTAAACATGTCTAGAGGAAACATAATATTGTCTTGAACCGTCATGGAATCAAACAATGCGCTTCCTTGAAATACGGTTCCTATTTCTGCTCTTAATGCTTCTTTTTCTTGACGAGACATGCCTACAATATCTCTGCCGTCAAACAAAATATGTCCGCTGGTAGGTTCGTAAACATTAAGCAAACTTTTTAGGAAGACCGTTTTTCCAGAACCAGACTGTCCTATTACTAAGTTTACTTTTCCAGTTTCGAAAGTGGTGGTAATTCCTTTCAGAACTTCTACACCATCAAAACTTTTTCTTAAATCTTTTACTTCTATCATTAGCTTAAGAACATTTGTGTTAATACTAAGTTAGCAATGATGATGGCTACTATAGTCCAAACTACAGCTTGTGTACTTGCCCTACCTACTTCTAAAGATCCTCCACTTACTTTATAGCCAAAAAAAGCAGGGATGGTAGCAATAAGAAATGCAAAAACAGCTGTTTTTAAAAATGCATACCAAATATAAAATGGTGGCATATACATTTGAATTCCTGCAATATAATCAGCTCTAGACCAATTTCCTGTCGCAATACCTGCAAGATGACCTCCCCATATTCCGAAAACCATACTTATAGCAATTAACAATGGATTGAAAATTACACTTGCTAAAATTTTTGGTAAAATCAAGAAATTTGCAGAATTTACTCCCATAATATCTAAAGCGTCTATTTGCTCCGTAACTCTCATCGTTCCAATACTCGAGGTGATATAAGAACCTACTTTTCCAGCTAAAATTACAGAAATAATTGTAGGGGCAAATTCTAGAATTAAGACAACTTTGGTAGCATAACCAATAAAAGGAGCGGGAATGGGTATGGAAGAATTTCTAAAATTATTATACATCTGTATTGCGATTACAGCTCCTACAAATATTGAAGTAAATAAAGTGAGTCCAAAAGAATTTACTCCCAAGTCATTGATTTCTCTCATGAGAAGTTTAAAAAAAACTTGCCTTTTTTGAGGTTTTTGAATTACTTTTCCTAGTAGTAAAAAGTATTGTCCTATTGCGCTTAAAAGTTTTAACATAACCGTGCGAAGTTACATTTTTTAGGATTAATAATTTTATAGAATTTTAATTTATTGTTCTAAATGGCTTTTTGGTCGCCTTTTATTACTAATAAAATGGTTTTAAGAATTATAACTGCATCTAAAATGATACTCCAATTTTTCACGTAGAATGAATCCGCAATAATTCTTTTTTTCATTTCTACTTCCATTTCGCCAGTGTCACCACGCAAGCCGCTTACTTGCGCAAGTCCTGTAATGCCTGGTTTTACTAAACTTCTCACCGAATATCTTCCAATTTTTGCCTTGTAGAAATCATCAATCAATAGCATGTGAGGTCTAGGTCCTACTACAGACATATTTCCTCTTAAAACATTGATGAATTGTGGCATTTCGTCTAAACTGGTTTTTCTAAGAAATTTGCCAATTTTAGTAATTCTTTTATCGTTTTTGGAAGTAGTTTTAGTTGTCGAGTCCTCATTATTTACCATGGTTCTAAATTTTAAGCACTCAAAAATTTCGTCATGGAAACCATACCTTTTTTGTTTAAAAAAAACACTTCCATTACTATCTAACTTTATCAATAAAGCAAGAATAGGAAAAAGCCAAGTTGCTATAAAGATTAATACTAATAAAGAAAATAATATATCAAAGCCTCTTTTTATAATAAAATTTGTATAATAATCTAAAGGAAATTTCGAAGGTGTTAAAATCGGTTGAGTTTCGATGTATCCCAAGTCATATTGGAAAAAATCGTTTTGAATGGCACTTGGTATTAATGAAATTTTTATCTTATCATTTTCTGCCTCTCTATTGATCTCTTCAAGTAGTTTTTTGCTTAAATGATTTTGAGTAGGAATAAAAACGGTATGAATTTCTTTTTCTCTCCAAAAATTTTGAAGCTCCAAAATGTTAATTTCTTCATTGGGGAATTCATAAACTCTGTAACCATAATCTTTACGTTGGGTAACAATATCTTTTAAAATTTCAGAAGATGAATTTTCTGCGATAAACATTACATTTCTGTAGTTTCCACCTTGTGCTCTAATGTATTTTAAAGTAAAGAAAATGAATGACTTAACGATAAATAAAATAATGAAAAGCGTAAACGTAATCCAGAATCTTTCATACTTCAAAAATTCATTATTGCTGACTCTGGCTAAAAGTACAATTCCCAGTAAAAAGATAAAAATATGAGTAACAATTCGCTCTACATAAAGTGTATACGTAAGGTTTCTAGGAATAGAATACAATTTTGTTCTTCCACTTAAAAGAATCCAAAAAAGACTTAATAGCAGAAGTGACAAAACGTTTTCCTCTGTTCTTGCTTTTTCTAAAACATATTCGTGTCTCATCAGAAAAAAGAACACAAAAACAGCAGCCACGATTAAAATATCGAGGATGATAATAGCGCTTTTAAAATATCTAGAGTATCTTAATTTCTGCATGTTTTAGAAAATAAAGTCCTTACAAAGTTGCTAAATTTTATGGAATATTAAGATATTTATGTGTTTGTACAGAAGCTTGCCATTTAGGATTTGCCAAAATAAAATCGGTAATCTTAGGATACATTTCGTTTCTTTTGCTCCATTCGCTTTGTAGATACAGTTTACAATCTTCTGAAACTTTTGCAGCTTGTTCTTCAGCGAAGGTGAAATCATGGTTGTTAAATACTATGATTTTCAGCTCATTAGCTACTTTGTAAATTTCTTCTTTTGGTAAGCCTGTTTTCTTGGGAGAAAGCGTAATCCAATCAAGTGTTCCGCTCATATCATAAGCTCCAGAAGTTTCGATGTGAATTTGACAACCTAATTCTTTTAATCTTTTGGTCAAAATTTCTAAATTCCACATCAGTGGTTCTCCACCTGTTAGAACAATGGTTTTACAATAACTTGCTGCAATTTCTGCAATTTCTACGGTATCCATCAAAGGATGTAATTCTGGATCCCAACTTTCCTTCACATCACACCAATGACAACCTACATCACAACCGCCTAATCTTATAAAATAAGCGGCTTTTCCGGTGTGGTGACCTTCTCCTTGTAAAGTATAAAAATGCTCCATCACTGGGAGCATTTTTCCTTCTTTCAATAATATTTCTTTTGTTAAATCCAATTCTTAATCTTTATAAATCGTGTGTTTGTATGCTAAAATAGTATTTTTTAATAACATCGCTCTTGTCATTGGTCCCACTCCTCCTGGAACTGGAGTAATCCAACTTGCTTTTTTCTCACAACTAGCAAAATCTACGTCTCCTACAATTCTATAACCTTTTGGCGCATTAGCATCTTCTACTCGGGTAATTCCTACGTCTACAATCACTACACCATCTTTAATCATATCTTCTTTTAAAAATTCTGGATCTCCTAATGCAGTAATCACAATGTCTGCATTTTTGGTAAATTCCTCAATGTGTGGAGTGTAAGAGTGCGTTACCGTAACTGTAGCATTTCCTGGGAAATCTTTTCTTCCCATTAAGATAGACATGGGTCTTCCTACGATTTTACTTCTACCGATAATGACACAGTTTTTACCTTTGGTTTCAATGTTATAACGTTCTAGTAATGTAAGGATTCCAAAAGGTGTAGCTGGTAAAAATGTACTCATTTCGAGTGCCATTCTTCCAAAATTTTCGGGGTGAAAACCATCTACATCTTTATGAGAATTAATCGCCATGATTACTTTTTCTTGATCCATCTGTTTTGGTAAAGGCAACTGAACGATGAATCCGTCAACTTCTGGGTCTACATTGAGTTCTGCAATTTTTTCTAAAACTTCAGCTTCAGAAGCGGTGCTCGAAAATCTGTAAAGCGATGAAGTAAATCCTACTTCTTTACAATCTTTTATTTTGCTGGCAACGTAAGTTTCGCTCGCGCCGTTGTTTCCTACTAAAATTGCTGCGAGATGAGGTGCTCTTTTGCCGCTTGCGATAATTTTTTCTACGTCTGCTTTAATTTCAGCCTTTATTTCTTTAGAAACTTTTAGACCGTCGAGAATTTGTGCCATGTTTTTTCTTTTTATTTTACTTTTTAGATTTATTTCAAATTTACTTATTTTCTTTGAAATAGTTTATTAAACCATTTGTAGAAGAATCATGTGAGTTTACTTTCTCATTATCAGTAAGTTCTGGTAAAATTTTTCCTGCTAAAACTTTTCCTAATTCTACACCAAATTGGTCAAAGCTAAATACATTCCAAATCGCACCTTGTACGAAGATTTTGTGTTCATAAAGTGCTATGAGTTGTCCTAGTGAAAATGGAGTTAGTTCATTGATAAAGAATGAATTAGTAGGTGTATTTCCCATGAAGGTTTTGAATTTTACTAATTTTTCAATTTCTTCTTCAGATTTTCCTTCTTTTACCAATTCTGCTCTTGCTTCGTCTTCGCTTTTTCCGAATGCAAGTGCCTCAGTTTGAGCGAAAAAGTTTGCCAATAATTTTTCTTGATGGTCTGAAACTTCGTTACAAGATTTTACATAAGCGATAAAATCTGCAGGAATTAATTCTGTTCCTTGGTGAATCAATTGATAGAACGCATGTTGACCATTCGTTCCTGGTTCTCCCCAAATAATTGGGCCAGTTTGATAAGTTACATATTCCCCATTTCTGTCTACAGATTTTCCGTTAGATTCCATATCTCCTTGTTGAAGATACGCTGCAAATCTATCTAGATATTGAGAGTACGGTAAAATAGCATAAGAACTTGCATCAAAGAAATTTCTGTACCAAATTCCCAAAAGCCCCATTAAAACAGGAATGTTTTCTTTGAAATCTGCCGTTTGGAAATGTACATCAGTTTCGTAAGCTCCTTTCAATAAATTTTCAAAATTTTCATAACCCACTGCTAGAACGATGCTTAAACCAATAGCGCTCCAAAGTGAATATCTTCCGCCAACCCAATCCCAGAATTCGAAAATATTTTCTTCTGCAATTCCGAACGCTTTAACCGCTTGAATATTAGTAGATAAAGCTACAAAGTGTTTCGCTACGTCTTCTTCTTTTCCAACTTTTAAGAACCAAGATTTTGCAGAATTTGCATTGGTCATGGTTTCTTGAGTGGTGAAAGTTTTAGAAGCGACAATGAAAAGTGTAGTCTCTGGATTTAAGTTTTTCACTACTTCTGCCATGTGATTTCCGTCTACATTCGAAACGAAATGTACATTTAATCTTGTTTTGAAATGTTTAAGCGCCGAAACTACCATTACAGGTCCTAAATCTGAACCTCCAATTCCGATGTTTACCACATCAGTAATTTCTTTTCCGCTGAAACCTTTGTGCGCTCCAGAAATTACTTTTTCTGAGAAAGCTTTCATGTGGTTAAGAACTTTTTTGATTCCTGGTTTTATGTTTTCGCCGTCTACAAGAATTTCTTTGTCAGAAAAATCTCTCAAAGCAGTGTGAAGAACTGCTCTTTTTTCGGTTTCATTTATTTTTTCACCAGAAAACATAGCATTGATGGCAGTTTTCAATTGTGTTTCTTCTGCCAATTGAAGCAATAAATCAAATGCTTTTTGGTCAATTAAATTTTTAGAAAAATCAAAAAGATAATTTTCTTTTTTTACTGAAAACTGTTGGAAACGATCAGTGTTTTCTTGAAAAAGTGTTCTTAGGTCAAAATCATTTTGTGCAAAATGTTCATTGAGTGATTTCCAAGCTTGTGTGTTTTCTGGATTTATTTTTGGTAACATAATTTTAAATTTGAGATTTGAGATTTGAGATTTGAGATTTTCAAATTATTTGCAAATTTACGCAAAAATAAAAGCCCCGAAAAATTTCAGGGCTTTAAGATTTTATGAATTTTGTTATCTTTGAGGAAATTAATGACGTGATTTTTCAAATACTTTTATCTTTTACAGTAATCTCTTTAGGTTTTGTTTCTTTTTCCTATTTTACAAGATTGGTTGACTTCAATAAAAATTATTTCTATCTTTCTCTAGGCTTACTTTTTTTGACTGTTTTGTGTTTTTTATTTTTTGAAAAATTTCAGCAAGAATTTCCTGCCTTCAAGATTGCATTGATTTTAATGTTTTCTTTTGCAGTTCCCATTTTATTTTTCATGAGAAAAATTATGGAGTTTAGAATGAAAAATTTCACGGAGAGTAATAATCAAAATCAAGGATTACAAAACTTATATACTCATTTTAAAAAACTAAAAGAATATGCTTTCGCCTTCTTTTTAGTGATGATTGTCTTTTATCAAATCTTAATAATTTGGGTTCCTAAAATTACAGAAAACATTCATTAGTGTCACTTTTCCATATTCTCAGATTTTGAATTTTTTTTCGGAAAAATAATAGTGCTGAGATTATACTTTACAAAATAAATTACAATTAGAATTCCCAAAAATAAAGGCCAAAAATTCAGTAAGAAAACGAAAAATTTTTGCACGAAATAAAATCCGTTAAGTAGAGAAGATTTCGCTTCGTAGAAGAAGTTAACTTGGTATTTATTGTCGTAAAATTGGGTGTTAGTAATGGCAATTTCGGCGATTCTTACTTTTGGCTCTTTAATGTAAATATCTACAGTACTGTATTTGATATTGTCTGCAAGATTCAGATTTTCAATTTGTTGGGTGTTGTTTTTCTCTTCATTTTCTTCGGTGAGGTTTGCTTTCTTTTCATTGTTTTTCATTTGAGAAATCACTTCGCCGGTTTTATTGATTTTTTTCAATTCAAGTTCTGCAATTTTAGCATTGTTGGTCACATCTTCAGCCGAAATAATTCTGGTGTTCAAGAAAAGTTTTCGGTCATTTACAGAAGTGAGAAACGCACCTAATTTTTCCGAAGGAACTCTTACTTGCATCTTATTGTAAGAGTTAAATTTTCTGAGTAAAACCGCATTTTGGTCAGAAGTGTTATAGGTTTCTTCTTCGATAATTTGGCTTTGTAATTCACTTTTGGTAACAAATCCGCCGAGATTTTTCAGTGCATTTTCTATGTGAACTGTGGCTTCGTAAACGTCTTTTACTTCCATGCTGACTTCAGCAGTTTTTACAAATTTTTTGTCTGGAATTTGTTGAGAAGCGGCGTAAGAAACTTCATCATTTTGAACGGAAGTAGAATCTGCGGTTGCAACCGCACTTTCGTATTGAGAATCTATACTTTCAGATTTTTGACAAGAAAATAATCCCGCTAAAATAAAGGTTGCGAAAACCATTTTTTGAAATTTTGTGTTCATTGTTTAAGGTTTTTGTGGTTAGACTTCCTCAAAGTTGAGCACAAGATTCTTGTAAAGTTTGTAAAAGCGATTTTTTGTTTTTGTAAACTTGGTTTGCAATATAAATTGCAGATTTTCAGTTGTTTGTAAAAAAAACAACCCGCAAATTTGCGGGTTTTATCATTTAATTTTTTTTAAAATCTATGTGATTTTATTTCAAAGCTAAAGTTTTAGGATTCTTTTTTCCATGTCTTATTGTCAAAACATGAAGATTTCCTTTTTCTATTTCATAATAAAGTAGATAATCTCTGATAATTTTAACATAAACGTTTTTGATATCCGTTTTTCTACCAATTTTTGGGAATTCTAAAATAAAAATGAGTTGTTCTTGGATTAATTGATTGAGTTTTAAACTGTAAATGTTTGATTTATTTCTGTTTACCCAATATTCAAGAATTTCTATAAGTTCAGATTTTGCTTTAGGTGACCAAATTATTTCTCCAGCCATGATGTAATTTCTTTTTGAACATCTTCATTAGAAATTCCATCTCCGTTTTTAATCTGATTTTGGGCTTCTTTTACAGCCTCTTTTTCTTCTTTATTAGTAATGTAAAGAGACTCATCTGCTTGAAATTTAAGTAATTGCATAATTTCTTTAAGTCTTACTTTATCAGTAATACCTGCAATTTGATTGATTAAATTTAATTTTAATTCAGCAGTGCTCATTTTTAGAAATTTATAATATCAAAATTAAAAAAATATTGCCACGAATCCACAATTTTTTATAAAATTAAAAATCATTTGTGAATTGGTGGCAAAACATTCTATTTTTCAATTGCTAATTCCACTACTTCTTTCATGGTTTTCACGTAATGAACTTTTAGGTTTTTAAGATAGTTTTGGTTGATTTCTAAAACATCTTTTCTGTTTTCTTCGCACAGAATCACTTCTTTAATTTCTGCTCTTACTGCGGCCAACAATTTTTCTTTAATTCCGCCAACTGGAAGCACTTTTCCTCTTAAAGTAATTTCGCCAGTCATTGCTAAATGTGGTTTTACTTTTTTATTCAAATAACTAGAAACCATACTCGTTAGCATCGCAATTCCTGCACTTGGTCCATCTTTCGGAGTGGCGCCTTCTGGAACGTGAACGTGAATATTTTTATTTTCGATATCTTCTAAAGAAATGCCTAAGCTTTCGTGTTTTGCTTTGATGTATTCTAGCGAAATGGTTGCAGATTCTTTCATTACATTTCCTAGATTTCCTGTCATGGTAAGATTGCCTTTCCCTTTGCTTAAAATGCTCTCTATGAATAAGATATCGCCGCCAACTGAAGTCCAAGCTAAGCCTGTAACTACACCTGGAACATCCATCATTTCTGAGAAGTTTTTAGACATCGGAACACCTAAAATTTCATCAATTTTCTGAATGGAAATTTTCGGGTCGTATTCTTTATTCATCGTAATTTGAAGCGCAACCCAACGAGAAATTTTGGCGATTTGTTTTTCTAAATTTCTTACGCCGCTTTCTCTGGTGAAAGCTTCTATTACGTGTGCAATTTCTTTATTTCCTAATTTATAGGCGTCTTTTTGTAGGCCAGTTTCTTCCATCTGTTTTTTAATCAAATGGCGTTTTGCAATTTCTACTTTTTCTTCAATCGTATATCCTGAAAGTTGAATGATTTCCATTCTGTCTAACAATGGCGTTTGAATGGTAGAAAGCGAATTGGCTGTAGCAATGAACATTACTTTTGATAAGTCATACCCAATTTCTAAGAAATTGTCATAGAAACTGTGGTTTTGTTCTGGATCTAGAACTTCCAAAAGTGCAGAACTAGGGTCGCCATGCATTCCTTGTCCAAGTTTGTCTATTTCATCTAAAACGATAACTGGATTAGATGTTCCCGCTTTTTTGATGGCTTGCAATAATCTTCCTGCCATTGCGCCGATGTAAGTTTTTCTGTGTCCACGGATTTCAGATTCGTCATGCAAACCTCCTAAACTCATTCTTACATATTTTCTTCCGAGAGCGTCTGCAATAGATTTTCCGAGGGAAGTTTTACCAACTCCAGGAGGACCAACTAAACACAAAATCGGAGATTTCATGTCGTTTTTTAATTTCAGAACTGCCATGTGTTCTAAAATTCTTTTTTTGATGTCTTCTAAACCAAAGTGGTCCTTATTTAAGATTTTTTCCGCTTTTGGAATATCAAAAATGTCTTTAGAATAAGAATTCCAAGGCAAATCTGTGAAGAAGTCTAGATAATTTCTCTGTACATTATAATCTGGCGAATTGGGATTATGGCGCTGAAGTCTTTTCAGTTCTTTCTCGAAATGTTCCTGAATTTCTGGTTTCCAAGAAATTTTTTCTGCTTTTTTCTTCAGTTCATCTACATCGGTTTCCGTTCCACCACCTAATTCTTCCTGAATGGTTTTAATTTGTTGGCTCAGGAAATATTCTCTCTGCTGTTTGTCTAAATCGCGAGAAGTTTTTTGATGAATTTGATTTTTCAATTCTAATCTTCTGAAATCATCATGCATCAATTCGTAACATAATTCTGCACGTTTCATCAATGATTTTTCTTCCAGAAGTTTTTGTTTGTTTTCTGAAGAAAAATTAGCATTTACGCAGATGAAATTCAGTAAATCTTCTTGTCCTTCAATATTTCTTATGGCAAAATTAGCTGCACCAGGAATATTAGGGTCTATTTCTATGATTTTAATTGCTAAATCCTTGATGTTATCTATCAAAGCTTCATATTCTTCTTTCTTTTTGGTAGAAGAATCTTTTAATTTTTCTATTTCTGCAGTGAAATAAGGTTCGGTTTCAATAAAGTTTTTCACTTTGAAACGCTGAATTCCTCTCGTGATTGCAGAAATATTACCATCAGGAAGTTTGATGATTTTAATGATTTTAGCAATAGTTCCTATTTGGTAAAGGTCTTTTTCGGTCGGATTTTCTTGTTGAGAGAGTTTTTGGCTCAAAATTCCTATCAGTTGACCATTTTTTTGTGCTTCTTCTAATAATTTGATAGACTTTTCTCTTCCCGCAGTGATGGGGATAACCACTTTCGGAAACATCACCATATTTCTAACAGGTAGAATCGGAAAAATCTCTTGTGCTTTTTCTTCTTTGGTTTGTTTTTCTTCGTTTGCCACGATGCTAAAATTTTCGTCTAAAAAATTTTCAAAAGCGATATCTTCTATTTCAATCATAATCTAAAAATTAGAATGACAAATTGTCATTTTTAAAGTATATAAATCAATTACCAAGACAAGATTCGAAATTTTCTTGCCTAAAATAAAGAGTACTATAATATTCGCAATAGCTATGCCAAGAGTTTTTATGGACAAATTTTCCTTTTTTTATTCTAGAAAACTGAACTGATTTTCAAAGTGGTGGTCGCTTGTGAAATATTTACCAAATAGACTTCTGTAAAATCCTTAAAAAAAATAAATATAAACGAATGAAAATGAGTGATAAAATTTCTCTATTATCTTAAAATTATGTATTTTCGCACACTGATTTTAAATACTTATATATAAAATGTCAATTACAGCTTCAATAAGAAAGAGACCTTGGCTATTATTAGGAATGATTATTATTGCACTTTTAGCATTTTTAATTAATCCTGAAAGCATGGATAAAATGTTTGGTCAAAATCCAAATATTTTGGGAAAGGTAAATGGTGAAGAAATCACTCGTGATGAATTTAATGACCAATTAAGTTTGTTACAACAACAATCTCAAGGACAACCACAGCAAGGCTTAGAAGAACAGGCTTGGCAAATTTTGGTACAGTCTAAATTAATCGAACAACAGTTTGATAAAATGGGGTTAAAAATTACAGATGAAATTTTCTGGAATCAATTACAATTTGACCCAATGTTTTCAAAAGAAAACAATCCACAAAATTTTGACGAAAAAGGAAACTTCAAAATTGCTGATATCAAAAAGCAAATTGAAGAACTTAAAAATAATGGCGACGTAAACCAATATAATGAATGGCTAAAAGCTAAAAAGGCTATCGAATACAGAATGATGGCAAGACAGCTTTTTGCAAACGTTACTACAGGAATTACAGCCAACAAAAAAGAAGCTGCTGAACTAATGAAGCAAAGAGACGAAGTTGCTGATATAGACTTCGTGAAAATAGATTATGCTGCTTTTGCTGCTAAAAATCCTGTAAAAGTGACTACTGAAGATTTAGCGAACTACATCAAAAAACATCCAGTGATGTTTAAATCTGAGGCAGCTAGAAACTTGGGAATTGTATATTTCCCAGCAAAACCAAGTGCAGCAGATGATGCTTTAGCACTAAAAGAAATCAACAAACTTTACAACGAAGGTGTAGATAATGGAAATGGCTTAGAAAGTTTCAAAAATACTCCGAACGATTCTATGTTCGTAGAATTAAACTCTGAAGCACAAATTAAATATTCATTTGTTTCTGACCAAGAAATTCCTCAAGAAGCTCAAGCTTTTGTAAAAGGAGCGTCTGTAGGACAATTTTTTGGACCTTATAAATCTGGCGACAAATATTACGTGACCAAATTAGCAGGAAAGAGCAACGCTACAATGCCTAAACACATTTTGTTTGCATACAAAGGCGCAATGAGAGCAGATGAAAAGCAAACAAGAACCAAAGAAGAAGCTAAGAAATTAGCAGACAGCATTGGAGCACTAGTAAAAGCTGACCCAATGAAATTCAATGAGTATGTGCAAATGTCTGATGAACCAGGTGCTGCGCAAAGAGGAGGTATGTTAAGTTGGATTTTAGATAATGATAATAATTATGCTAAACCTTTCGGAGATTGGGTTAAAGGAAATCCAAAAGGAGCTGTAGGTGTAGTAGAAACGGATTTTGGTTATCACATTATTGTTAACGAAAATAAAATGCCAGTTTACAAAATTGCAAACTTAGCAAAAGATATCAGAGCTTCTAAAGAAACGGAAAACAAAGTATATACAGAAGCAAATACTTTCATTCAATCAGTTCAAGGAAAATCTTTCAATGATTTTGCAAACGGAGCGAAAAAGAAAAATTTCAATTTCCAAAATCCTAAATCTGTAAAAAGATTCCAAGGTCAAATCCAAGGGTTAGGCACAGATAAAGATGAAGAAATTTTAGCTTGGGCTTTCAATAAAGAAAGAGAAAAAGGAGAAACCAATATCTTTACTACTGGTAATGGTGACTACATCGTAGTGTACTTAAACGGTAAACAAGAAGCGGGAATTGCAGATCCAGAATCTGTAAGAGAACAAGTAGAACCAATTGTAAGAAACCAATTATTAGCGAAAAAAATTAGCGAAAAAATTACTGCAAGCAAAGCAACTAGTTTAGATGCAATCGCTAAATTGTTTGGAACCACTAAACAATCTTCGCAAGTAAGTTTATTCTCTCCATTTGTAGGAGGTGCAATGGAAGCTAAAGTTGCCGGAGCTGCATTTGGTGTTAAAAAAGGTAAAATCTCTAAACCAGTAGAAGGTGCAACTGGAGTTTTTGTAGTGACTCAAAAAGCGGTTACGCTAAACAAACAACCAGGAGA
>DITA01000048.1:0-6957 GCA_002422665.1 Flavobacteriales bacterium UBA6196 | reverse complement strand
ATATTTGAGTTGTGCAACAATCACAAGGGTTTGCCAAAAGCGGGGCTAAAGTTCTTCGGTTGAGCTTTTGTGCAAGGTTCAAGATTAGTAATTCTATTGAACTTTTGTGCTAAAAATCCGCCACATCGCCAAGCCGAAAACCGTTAGCAGAAATTGTATGAAAAAGTTAATATCCATAACCATTTTATTACTTATTCCGACATTTTTATTTTCACAGAATGAAATAAAATTAATAGGTATTTTAAAATTAAAAAATAATAGTTTTTTTATTGAAAATCAGTTTAAAAGATACATATTTTACTCTTACTCCATTAACTTAAAAAAGTATAAAGACAAAAATGTTATTGTTGAAGTTAAAAAATTATATGAAACAAAGCCCAATAATTATATTCTTAACAAAATCGGAGAAAGAAATAATTTAACATACTATAAAGCTGAAGTTTCAAATATTATACTGAATAATAATTATGACGAAACTCTTAATGAAACCGAAACAGCAATTTTAAATCAATATTTGTTAAACAAAACCCCTTTTGATAATTTTAATATTAAAAAATTTATTTTTATTCGTGGAAATGGCACAAACATTATTACAAAAGACGATTTTTTTCAAGAAATAAATAAGTCAATCTCAAAATATGGAGAAATTAAAGGAACTTATTGCTATGAATTTAGTGATACTGAAAAAAATGAAAATGGCGGTTTTGATGGAATGATTGTTATATGGTCAAAAATAAATATGTCTGAAACAAGAAAGGAAAAAATATTAAAATTATTACCTAAAATTATTAAAACTGATTAAAACAACTTCTACTAAAATCTGTGCCAATGTCTCGGATTTGTAATCCGTGACTACAATAAAAAAATAAACCCTAAAATCCGCAAAAAGCGGATTTTTTTTATGGGCTATTCTTTGAGTTTTCTAGCAGTCAAATACGAGTTTTGCTTGGGGTTTGTTCGTGGTTTGTTCGTGTTTCCTTCGAATCAGCCTCGAAAAAGTACCCTAAATTACGAACAAACCACGAACAAACGTAAAACTTGAGTCAACTTTGACCCAAATGAAACTCCAGAGAATTGCTCTGCTTTCTAAATCATTTTGAATTATACATTTGTCGAATTTTTCTGCTCAACAAATCCAAAAATTCCTTATTTTTAACAAAATAATTTTACCAAATGCGCATAGAATATGATATAAAATTGGGCTTCAAAGACGTGATGTTTCGCCCAAAACGTTCTACTCTTAAATCTCGTTCTCAAGTAAGTCTGGAAAGGGAATTTATCTTTAGAAATTCTAAAAAAACTTGGCGTGGTGTTCCCATTATCGCTGCCAATATGGATACGGTAGGAACTTTTGAAATGGCAACGGCTCTTGCAGAAGAAAAAATCATTACTGCCATTCATAAGCATTACACGTTAGAAGAATGGTCGGCATTTCTAGAAAATTCTCCAGAAAGCATTTATCAATACATCGCCATCAGCTCTGGAACAGGAAGCAGTGACGAAGAAAAAATTAAAGAAATCATCAGTAAATTCCCAAAAATAAACTTCATCTGCATTGATGTAGCCAATGGCTATTCTGAACATTTTGTAAATTTTGTGAAAAAAGTTCGCGCAGATTTTCCAGATAAAACCATCATCGCAGGAAATGTGGTGACTGGTGAAATGGTAGAAGAACTCATTTTAGCTGGTGCAGATATTATAAAAGTAGGAATTGGGCCTGGTTCTGTGTGTACTACCCGAGTGAAAACTGGAGTGGGTTATCCTCAGCTTTCGGCGATTATAGAATGTGCAGATGCAGCGCATGGTTTGGGTGGACATATCATCGGTGATGGTGGTTGCAAAGTTCCGGGAGATATAGCCAAAGCTTTTGGTGGAGGCGCAGATTTCGTAATGCTTGGCGGAATGTTTGCTGGTCACGACGAAAGTGGCGGTGAAATGGTGGAAGAAAACGGCAAAAAATTCAGATTGTTTTACGGAATGAGTTCTAAAACAGCCATGGAAAAACACAGTGGTGGCGTTGCAGAATATCGTGCTTCTGAAGGGAAAACTGTAAAGGTAAAATACAAAGGACCAGTTGCCGAAACGGTGAAAGATATTTTAGGCGGAGTACGCTCTACTTGTACGTATGTGGGCGCTTCTCAACTCAAGGAATTATCGAAAAGAACCACCTTTATCAGAGTGCAAGAACAGCATAACGAAGTCTTTGGCAACGAATAGCTTAGATAAAAAAACTTTTTATTTATGTTAATTCAACAATTTTATTTGTATTGACTGGTTAAAATGGTGATTATTACCTAAACTACTGTAAATCAAAGGATTTCTAATCAATTTTTTTGGAGATAAAAAATATTATTTTTATATTTGCACCCTAAAACACAAGTGCTCCAATAAAATATAATTCTTTGAATTATAATGGCTTAATCCTCGAATTAATCGAGGATTTTCTATTTTAGAAGGGTTTCTCTCAGTTTTTGGGCGGCTTTTCTTACTTCAGTACTCCAATCATCTACTGCGTTTCCATCTGCTCCATCAGAAATATATTTAAGACACAAAAATGGTAATTTTTCTTCTTTGCACACTTTAGCCAAAGCAAAAGCTTCCATTTCTATCACGTTGTATTCTGTATTATTGTGTTCCATTTCGAATTGGTCTCCGCTTCCGCAAATTCCATTCGGAACTTCTTCTAAAGCGATGCCATGTTCTAGAATAATCTCACCATTTGAAAAAGGCGTTTCAAATTTTTGAAAACCAAGTGCCATCACATCCATATCTCTTTGGATAAACTGGGTACAACACACCACATTTCCCTTATTAAAAGCCGTGCTTCCTGCAGTTCCCAGATTGATGATAATATCTGGATTGTACTTTTCTATGCCTTTAAAAAGATGATATGCTGCATTAATCTTCCCTACTCCAGTGAAAATTTTCTGAAAATCATTAAACTCTTCTTGTGCTTCTACTTCTAAAGCAAAAACTAAAAGCGGATTTTGGTAAATGGTTCCGTTGATATTTATTTCTTTCATTTTATTTAATTTTTTTAAACGCAAAGAATATCATCTATCCTAACGTTTCTAAGAAAGCAAAGTTCATTCGCTAGCGAATGGTAAAAGCTTATGGAAATCAACTTGTTGATTCAATCTTTGCTTCCTTTTTATCGTTTTAATCTAATTTGCTTTGCGTTTTAAGGCTTTAAAAATGAAAAGACTTCCGAAGAAGCCTTTTTATGTTTGCTTATTGATTTTCAAAATTTTAAGTAAGCATTCCGCCATCTACATTCATGACTTGACCGGTAACATAAGCAGACATTTCACTTCCGAAGAATACACATGCATTTGCTACATCTTCTGGAGTTCCACCACGTTTTAAAGGAATGGCATCTCTCCAACCTTGTACGGTTTTCTCGTCTAAAACAGCCGTCATTTCAGTTTCTATAAATCCTGGCGCAATTGCATTACATCTGATATTTCTAGAACCCAATTCCAAAGCTACAGATTTCGTGAAACCAATTACTCCAGCTTTAGAAGCTGCATAATTCGCTTGTCCTGCGTTTCCTTTTACCCCAACTACAGAAGTCATGTTGATAATAGAACCGCTTCTTGCTTTCATCATGGGTTTAATCACGGCTTTAGTCAAGTTGAAAACAGAATCTAGATTTACTTTGATAATCGTATCCCAATCTTCTTTTGACATTCTGAGCATTAAATTATCTCTGGTAATTCCGGCGTTATTGATTAAAATATCGATTTTTCCAAATTCTGCCATTACATCATCTACCAATTTCTGAGCTGCTTCATGGTCTGAAGCATCTGATTGATAACCTTTGATTTGTGTAACAGAACTTAATGATTTTTCTAATTCTTGTGCTTTTTCTACAGAACCTGCATAAGTAAAAGCCACTTTCGCACCTTGTGCTGCAAAAACTTCTACAATTCCTTTTCCGATTCCGCGAGTTCCTCCTGTGATAAGAGCCACCTTTCCTTCAAGTAGTTTCATAACAATTGTTTATTTTTTTTTATTTTGTGCTATGGATTTCGCTTTCGCTTAATTCATTTTATATCAAGTTTAATATTTCTATATGAATTTCTGCAAATGTAAGAGAATTTATTCATTCTGTATTTACTGCATAATGATAAGAATTTAAATTGCGTTGTTGACTATTCATTTAAACCTTTTCCCTCAAAGATTTTTGGCTTTAGTTTTTCTATTCTTGAAATTCTAGTCGCCGATTGTTTTGCAGACGAAAAATGCAGTAAATATGCGCGTTGTCTACCAGGAGTTAAAGATTTAAACGCCTTTTCAAAATCTTTATCTTGGCTAAAAATTTCTTCTAATTCTTCGGGTAATTTTTGTTCTTCTATTGTTTTGAAAGTAACTTTTGCGCCAGATTTTTCGAGGGCAATCATTTCTTTGATGTAGTCTTTCAAAATAGATTCTAATTCATTGATTTGATGTAGATTAGTAAACTTTACAATTTTTGCTGATTGTGTGTTTTGACCTGCAAATTCTAAAATTTTATGTTCGTCTTTCAGCAAAACTCCTTTGAAAAAACTCAATGTACAAAAGTCTTTGAAACTCCCCAAAATAATGAGATTGCTTCCATTAAAAGAATAACACGGTTGATACCATTTTACCTCCTCCTTTAAACCACAATCCAAAACAATAGAACGAAGTTTCGAAAGTTCTTCTTTCCAGTTTTTGGATTTTTCTATAAGTTCTTCTACAGTTGGTTTCATTTTTTATTTTTCTCACAGATTACACAGAAATACACAGAAAATTACTGTTGTTAAAGCAATATTTTTAAAATGCGTTATTCACAATTAAAACAATTTCGCCTTTCAGTGTTTTACTTTTAGAAAAAGCAATGAGTTCGTCAATGGTTCCGCGCTTGGTTTCCTCGAATTTTTTAGAGATTTCTCGGCTTAAACTTACTTTGGTATTTTCGCCAAAAAATTCTTTAATCTGTTCTAAAGTGGTATTAATTTTATGCGGACTTTCGTATAAAACGATGGTTTTTTTCTCTTCCGCGAGTTGTTTTAGTTTGGTTTGTCTGCCTTTTTTTTGAGGTAAAAAACCTGCAAAATAAAAATCGTGATTCGGTAAACCCGAAACCACCAAAGCAGGAACAAAAGCAGTTGCTCCCGGCAAACAAATCATTTCCAAATCTTCATCTCCACAAGCTTTCCCAAGCAAATATCCAGGATCTGAAATTCCCGGAGTTCCTGCATCGGTAATAATGGCAATGTTTTGTCCAGATTTTAAATCTGCAATTACTTTTTCCGTTGCAGTATGTTCATTATGAAGATGATAAGATTTTAGAGGTTTTGAAATTTCGTAATGTTTCAACAAAATTCCCGAAGTTCTGGTGTCTTCACAAAGGATATAATCTACTTCTTTCAGCACTTTTATCGCTCTGAAAGTCATATCTTCTAGGTTTCCAATCGGTGTTGGAACAAAATATAGGATTCCACTCATAACTTCTCATATAAATCTTTACAAAATTCCTCCAAGCTAGGATCTCTCGCTCCCATCAATAATAAAACCGAATTTTCTGATAATGAAGGTTTTACCGTTTCTAAAAACTGGTTTCTATCTTCCACGAAGTAGGCTTTTTTGCCTTTCGCTTTTATGTCTTCAATTAAATCATTCGCAGAAATATCCTTCACAGCAGTTCCACCAGCGTAAAAAATTTCGCTCATCCATATTTCATCATTTTCACGAAGTGTATTCGAGATTTCTTCTACAAAATCATTTTTCAAAAATCTTGTCGGTCCATAACCATGCGGTTGAAACCAAGCCACCACTTTCTCTGCCAAAGGTTGACAAGCCTTAATACTTGCCGCACATTTTGCTGGATTGTGAGCATAATCATCAATCACCCAAACTCCATTTTTTTGTCCTAGAATCTGATGACGACGATAAATTCCTTCATATTTTGATAAACTTTCGGCACAAGTTTTTAAATCAACTCCAATTTGATTGGCAACTGCAACTGCAGCCGTAGCATTTTCTACGGTGTGCTGTCCTATTGCTTTCATTGTAAAATCTTGATTATCAATTTCAAAGCTTAATTTAAAACCTTCTTGTTTGAAGTTTTTAGCAGCAAAACCAGCTTCAGTTTCAAAACCGAAATCATTTTTTATATTCGCCGACAAAGTTTTGGCCAATGCATTCGATTGATTTACAACAAACAGTCTTTGACTGTTCTTTTTAAAAGTTGTAAATAAATCCATTAACTCTTCTATTTCTTGATGGTCTTTATCTACATTAAGTAAAAGTCCGATTTCTGGTTCATATTGAACAACCGAACCATCGCTTTCATCTGCTTCTATAATGAGCCAATCTCCTTTTCCAACGTAAGCATTGCCTATTTTTCCTTGTTTGATAATACTCGTTAAACCCGCTCCAGAAATAATGGACGGTTCTAAACCTGCATCTAACAAAATTTGAAATAACATGGCAGAAGTGGTTGATTTTCCAGAAGTTCCCGCAACAGCAACCGTTTTTTTACTTTTCGCAATCATCGCGAGAAGTTGACTTCTTTTAATAATAGGAATTCCAAGTTCTTTGGCTTTTTTAACTTCGTAAACGGTGTCTTCAATTGCAGTAGAAACTACTACCAAATCAGTTTCGGCTATAATTCCACTTCCGTCTTGTAGAAAACACTTTATTCCTTCATTTTCAAGTTGTTCCTTGGTTTTATTGTATTCATCAGGATGAAAATATCGGTCGCTTCCCGATACATTTTTGCCAATTCCCTGCAAGTATTGAGCAATTGCACTCATCCCAACTCCTGCAACACCTATGAAAAAAGGATTTTTAAAATCTGAAATATTCATTATTTTTTAGTTGATGGTTAATGGTTGATGGTTGTTGGAATTCTTCTATCAACTAACAACCTTCAACAGACAACCAATTTTACATAAATTTATTTTCTACTAAGCTCCACAATCTCTGTGC
>DITA01000076.1:0-25935 GCA_002422665.1 Flavobacteriales bacterium UBA6196 | reverse complement strand
ACATTTTTAAATTTTTCTGTGGCTACTTCTATTGCTTTTAGAAAATCTGTCCCTTGTTTCCCAATCGTAGTGGTTTCTATTGCTCCAATATACGTTTCGGCGGCAGAATAATCTGTAGTAAGTGGCATTATAGATTGTGCATCTCCTGCAAAAACTACGATTCCTACTTTGTCATCACCCAAATTTTGTATGGTATTGATCAAAATGTTTTTGGCTTGTTCTAATCGAGAAGGTTGCACATCTTGCGCGTTCATAGAGTTAGAAACATCTAGCAAAAAAATCACAGAATTCACTTTTTGTTGGATTTTCATCTCTTCTTTTCCTCCCAAAAAATCTACCATTGCTAAAATCAAAAAAACAAAAGCCAACAAATATAAAACTGGAAAAAATTTAGAAAATTGATGATCTTTCGGAAATAAATCTTCTTGAAATTGAGCTTCAGCAAAGATATTTCTCCTTTCTGATTTCCATTTTTTGAAACCAAAAAGAAGCCATGCTATTACCGGCAAAAGCAATAACAACAATAAATACCAAATATTTCCTAGACTAAAATTCATTTCTATTTTTTAATTAAAAATCCTAAAAATTCTCCATCTTAAAACTGCATCTATCAATAAAAACACCAAGGCAATCCAAAGAAAAACTCTGAAATATTCTTCGTAATTGTAAATTTTATTGGTTTTAATTTTCGATTTTTCTAAAGAGTTAATCTCGTTATATACATTTTCTAAACTCGTATTAGAAGTGGCTCTGTAATATTTTCCACCTGTTAAAGTCGCAATTTCAGAAAGCGTAGCTTCATCAATCTGCACTTCTTGTTCGAAAAATTGTATTCCAAAAGATGTAATCTGCGGAAATAGTGCAAAACCATTCGTTCCGATTCCTATCGTGTAAACTTTAATTCCGTAGGATTTTGCCAATTCACCTGCAAACTGTGGTGGCATCGCATTCGGAACCGTATTTACACCATCGGTCATTAAAATAATGATTTTAGACTTTGATTTACTGTCTTTCAAATGATTTACCGCTACAGAAAGTCCTTCTCCAATGGCTGTTCCTGTAAGTTCTTCACTCGGACTCATGTCTCTAATTTCATCTAAAACCACTTGATGGTCAGAAGTGAGCGGAACTTTTGTAATTCCTTCTCCCCAATATTCCACAATTCCTATTCTATCACCTTCCCTTTTTTTGACAAAATCTGTTGCAATTTTTTTCAAAGCGGTTATTCTATCAGGCTCTAAATCTTTGGCCAACATACTGGGCGAAATGTCAATCGCTAAGAAAATATCGATGCCTTTGGTTTCGTCTCTATCGCTAAAAATGGTGTAAGTTCTAGGTCTTGCCAAAGCAATAATGAGCGCAGATAGAATGATGTATTTAGAAAATTGTAAAAATTTTTGAACCCAAGAAAAACTTCCTACTACAGACATATTTCTGGTAGTCGGAACATTAATTCCCGAATTTTTCTTCTTGCTGAAATCCCTTATCAAAAGCGGAATAAAAAGCAAAAAGAGCAATAAAAAATATGGACTATCTATCTCAAAATTCATCTTAATGCACTTCTCTTAAATGTTCTGCTTCAATATCTGTAACCGAACGCTCTACAAATTCATAAATTTCTAAAAAATCACGCTCCATCAATTCTTGATTCGGAAGGATTTTGGCAAATTTCACCAAATCTCCTCTCAGAAAAACCTCTTCCACTATTTTTTCATTCTCTGGCGAAATTTTATTGGTATGTTTCATCACATCAATTAAATCATCGGTCAGTAAAACATCTGCAGGAATGTGATATTGTTTTACCAAAAAAGCTCTGGTAATGTCTATCAATTCTACATAAAACATTCTGTAATTGCCTTTTTCTGCGTATTTTTTCTTTTCTAGATTTTTCAGATCTTGTAATGTTTTATGAATCGGACTTTTCTCTTTTCGAGAACTTCTGAAAACGCCATTTTTGAAGAAACTTAAAAATAAAAACAGGGAAGTAAAAATCACCAAACCTCCTAAAATATACCATTTGTACATTTCCCAATAATCACTAAAACCCAAATCAACTTGCTTATTGTTCATAATATCGTTGATTTGATCATCTGCATTCACAGGATTATAAACCGTAATTTCATAGGGAATCGTTTTGATGGTTTCTGCTCCATTTATCGAAAACTCAAGTTCTGGAATGGTAAATTTCCCCTCTTCAAAAACCTGAAATTCTACAGTTCTGGTGTATTGATCGTATGTTTTGTTGATTTCGTCTTTTGTTTCTTCTAAATGAAAAGGCAAGAGTTCATTTTTAGGTTTAGTAATCACATCTTTTCCTTCTAAACCATTGATGGTTACTCGAAAGGTTGCTTTTTCACCAAGCGCAATTTTTTCTTTAGACAAATTAGACGAAAGGGTCTGCGCAGAAAAACATTGAGCAACAAAAATAAACAACAAAGCTAATTTTTTAATCACTCCAAAAGCAACAAAAGGCCATTTAAACCTTTTTAGATTTGGCGAAACTTTATCGAGTTGTCTGTCTATATATTGATTGAAAATTTTAAAAAAATTTTTCTTCATTAATTGCTATTTTCTATTTTTTCTGAAAATAATTATACAAAATTTTGGTATAATCTTCCTCTGCTTTTACTTCTACAAAACTTGCAGAACTTTTCTCAAAAGCTTCTCTCAGGTGTCTTATTTTTTGTTTCTGAGCTTCTGCATAATTGTAACGCCATCTTTGGTTAGACGTATTCACCCAAATTTGTTTTCCTGTTTCTATATCTCTGAAAAAAGCATAACCTACATCTGGAATTTCATTGTCTTTTTCATCAAAAACTCTCAAACCTAGCAATTGATGTTTTTTGGAAGCAATTTTCAATAATTTTTCGTCAAATTCATCTGCAAAATCAGAAAAAAGAAACGCTAGAGATTTCTTTTTGAAAACATGCATCATATATTCTAAAGCCGCATCTATATTGGTTTCTGCCTGCACATAATCTGCGGTCAAAATCGTAGAAATTATGGCTAAAATATGTTTTCTTCCTTTCTGTGGCGGAATGACTTTATATACTTTATCCGCAAACAAAATAAGCCCCACTTTATCATTATTTCCTGCCGCCGAAAACCCTAAACTTGCCGAAATTTCTGCCACCAATTCACGTTTCAGTTGAATTTTTGTTCCATAATTCATAGAAGCAGAAATATCTACCAAAATCATCATGGTGAGTTCACGTTCTTCTTCCATCACTTTTACATAAGGTTCTTTGAAACGTGCGGTTTTGTTCCAATCAATTCTGCGAATATCATCACCAAATTGATAAGGACGAACTTCTGCAAAAGCCATTCCTTGACCTTTAAAAGCACTGTGATATTGCCCCATCAAAGTATTTTCCGTTCTCTTCCGAGTACGGATTTCTATTTGTTTTACTTTTTTGACGATATCTTTTATTTGCATAAGAGTTACGTGTTGCGAGTTACGTGTTGCGAGATTTCACGAAATACAAATCGTATCTCGGAACTCGAAACTCGTATCAATTTACGGCGCTTGAACTTTCCCCAAAATTTTATCAACAATTGCGTCTGCATCTACATCTTCTGCTTCTGCTTCGAAGCTGAGTCCAATTCTGTGACGAAGAACATCTTTTGCAATCGCTTTTACATCTTCAGGAATTACAAATGCTCTTCCTTTTAAGAAAGCATAAGATCGTGAAGCAATCGCCAAATTAATAGAAGCTCTAGGTGAAGCCCCGAAACTGATGTAATTTTTCAGTTCAGAAAGTCCATATTTCTCTGGAAATCTGGTTGCAAAAACCATATCGAGAATATATTTTTCTATTTTTTCGTCTAAATAAATTTGGTTAATGATTTTCTTGGCTTCAACAATTTGTTCCAAAGAAATCACTGGTTTTATTTGAGGAATATCCGAAGTAGAAACCATTCTCATGACTTGTCTTTCTTCTTCAAACTCTGGATAATCAATTTTGCATTTCAGCATAAAACGGTCGGTTTGTGCTTCTGGCAAAAGATAAGTTCCTTCTTGGTCAATTGGGTTTTGAGTTGCTAAAACCAAAAACGGTGTTGGCAATTTCATAGTTTCATCACCAATCGTCACTTGTTTTTCTTGCATCACTTCCAAAAGTGCAGATTGTACTTTTGCAGGAGCACGGTTGATTTCATCCGCCAAAACAAAATTTGCAAAAACAGGACCTTTTTTAATGGAAAAATCGTTTTCTTTCACATTATAAATTTGAGTACCGATAACGTCTGCAGGCAATAAATCTGGCGTAAACTGAATTCTAGAAAACGCTCCATGAACCGCTTCTGAAAGGGTTTTGATGGCTAAAGTTTTTGCCAAACCAGGAACACCTTCCAGCAAAACATGACCATTTCCTAACAGACCAATTAAAAGTCTGTCTACCATGTATTCTTGTCCGATAATTGCTCTGTTAATTTCCTTTTTCAAAAGTGAAAAGTAAACGTTCTGTTCTTTTACTTTTTCGGTGAGTTGTTTAATATCTTCGGCTTGATTAAGTTCTTGCATAATTTTTTGAAAAATTAGACTGTAAATTTCACGATTTTCAAGGAATTGGCAACACAATTAATGCCAAATTTTGGTTAAAGTTTGTTAAAAAAAGATGGAAGTCGGAAGTCAGAAGTCAGAAGTTAAAAAATTGACAATCTTTTTCCGCACAAAAACAATCATTAAAATATTGATTTTCAATAAATTAAATCAACAAAAAAACTTTAAGAATATTTTATAAAAAACTTCCATCTTCCAACTTCCATCTTCCGTTCAATTTCAGTATTTTTGGAGATTAAAATCAATTTTAAATGAATACTCATTTTCAAAATCATAGAGCAGTAAGAAAAAACCTTCTGAATATTCTACAAAATACGTCTCACAAAGACTTATTGACCATTCCAGATGGTTTTAACAATAATATTTATTGGAATATTGCACATTGCGTAGCTACTCAGCAACTTTTGTGTTATTATTTAAGCGGAAATCCTTTTAGAATAGACAAATATTGGGTAGATACTTACAAAAAAGGCACACTTCCCAATCTGGATGTTTCTGAATCTGAAGTGGAAGATCTAGGTTTCCTACTCATAGAAACTTCTAAAATTCTGATGAAAGATTATGATGATGATTTTTTCCCAGATTACACCGCTTATTCTACAAGTTTTGGAATTGATTTAAAAAATATTCAAGATGCAATCATTTTCAACAACATGCACGAAAGTTTACATTTTGGATACGCAATGGCTCAAAAACGTGCTTTAGCGGGAGAACAGTTTTAGGTTAAGGTTAAGGTTAAGGTTAAGGTTAAGGTAAAGGCAAAATTTAAATCTTGCTCTGTGAGAGCAAAAAGTTTGTAGAATACAGTAGAAAAATATCATTTTGAGTTCCGTAGGAACGACACAAATAGAATTCAAATTTAAAAATCAAAAAATTGGGAGAATTTAATAAAAAATATAACTCAGGCGAGAGAAGAAGTTTTGGTCCAAAAAATTTCGATAGAAAACCTCGTTTTGAGAACAATCGAAATTCAGATAACGAATCTAAAAATGAAAAAGAAGATTTCATTTTCGGTTTGAGACCTGTAATGGAAGCGATAGAAGCAGGGAAAACCATCGACAAAATTTTTGTACAAGGTGGTTTGCAAGGTGAGATTTATTCAGAATTAAAAAAATTACTGAAAAAATACAACATCAGACCAAACACGGTTCCGGTAGAAAAACTGAATCGTTTTACGAGAAAAAATCACCAAGGTGTAGTCGCATTTATCTCAGAAATTCCGTTTTATAAAATCGAGGATTTGTTGCCACAAATTTTTGAAGAAGGAAAAGTTCCGTTTTTATTGATTTTGGATAGATTGACAGATGTAAGAAATTTCGGAGCGATTGCCAGAACTGCAGAATGTGTAGGAATCGACGCGATTGTAATTCCAGACAAAGGAGCTGCTCCCATCAATTCTGACGCGATTAAAACTTCGGCGGGAGCGCTTTACAATGTAAAAATCTGCAAAGAAAATAATTTGGCTCACGTAGTAGATTTTCTTCAGCAATCGGGAGTTACCGTTTTTGCAGCCACTGAAAAGGCAGAAAAAATGATTTATGACGCTCATTTTTCAGAACCTTGCGCCATCGTAATGGGAAATGAAGAAACAGGAATTTCGAAAGAAGTAATGCATCACGCTGATGAAAAAATAAAATTACCGATCACTGGAAAAACACAATCTCTGAACGTTTCTGTAGCTTGTGGTGCGATTCTTTATGAAGCAGTGAGACAGAAAATGGTGGGAGAATTGTAGAGTTGGAGAGTATTTTTAGGCGTTCCGTAGGAACGCAATGTGTGTAGAAATATAATTGACAATAAAAAAGGGCGGTTCCGTAGGAACCGAATGTTTTTTGCATAAAATTGGTAAATTGTCAAACGAAAACCCTAAACATGAATTATAGCCCTGATTGACTCCTTAAAATCGTCGAACCACTTCGTTGGGTTTGAGCGATCTATTTGAGCTCTTTTTGTTTTTTTCAGATGTTTCCACTCTGATCAATATGATACAAAAACAAAAAGCGAGTCGCAAAAGCAGGACTTAAAGTGAATAAAAAGGCAAGATTCTTGCTTCAAATGATACAAAATAATTAAAATCAATGAAAAAAATTACAGCAATTGCGCTGCTTTCAATAGCAATCGTTTCTTGTCAAAAAGAAACAAAAACCGTAACCAAAGTTGACCCAAAAACTGGAAAAACCATCACTGTAGAAGTTCCTGTGGAAGATAAAGAAACGGCAAAAGTAGAAAATCCTGCCATCAAAGATTCTCTAGGTGTTTACCATGCAACTTTTAAATTAGAAAAAGGAAAAACGTATCCTTTCAGCACTTACCAAAGAGATGTGCAAACGCTTTCTGACGGAAAACAAAATATTTCTGGAACGAATGAATCTACAGACGAAATGACGTTTACCGTAGATAATATCGATGCAAAAGGAAACTACGAAATTTCTATGACGCTGGTTGGGAAAAGAATGTCTGCAACTTCTCAAGGAAAAACCCAAGCGATAGATACGAAAGGAAGCGCTCCTGAAGATGCTCAACAAAAATTTATGTGGGCGGTACAAAAAGCACAAACAGGTAATAAATTAAAAATTACCATGGACAAAAATGGGAAAATTCTTTCGATTACAGGTTTTGAACCCGTTTACAAAAAAACCAATGATGCTGCTGCTTCGGTGATTAAAGATGCTGCTCAACTTAAAAATTTCATGGAAGAATTTAAACTAAGTTTCAACGAGAAGTTTTTAAAAGAACAATTTGGAAAAAACCTAAATATTCTTCCTGCAAAAGGGGTAAAATTAGGCGGAACGTGGACACAATCTGACAATGTAACTCCAGATGGAAGCGTAAAAATAAATACCACTTATACCCTAGCAAAAGTAGAAGACGGAATTGCAGAAATTACTGTAAAAGGTGGAATTCCTAGAAAAGCAAAAACACAATCTAAAAACGGAATGACGCATTCTGTAAGCATAGAAGGTGTACAAACGGGAACCATAAAAATAGACGCCAACTCTGGTTGGATTCTAGGCTCTAAAATCCAAATGAACACTACAGAAAAAGAAAGTTTGAGCGACGGAAAACAATCGCAAAGCATGTCTAAAAAGACCAACTCTTTAGTTACAATCAATCCTAGTTATAAATTTTAAAAAATGGCACTGGTTAAATATTTATTCGAATTAGTTTTAGCAACCATCATTATATTCTTTGTTTGGAATATTTTGAAAAGAATATTCTTTAATCAATTTTATAAAAATTTCCCTAGTCTTAATCCCAGAAACAGAGAAAACGTTTCACCCAAACCTGCAAAACCTACTAAAGAACAAGTAAAATGGGATGCAGAAACTGTGGAATATGAAGAAGTAGAGGAGAAAAATCAGAGGTAAAGACAGAGGTAAAGATAAAGGTAGAGGTAAAGGTTGAGGAAAAGAACTCAACTATAATTTGGAATTTATTCCGAGAAAAAATGAAATAAATTAATTTTTGCAAAATATGCTGAAAAATAAAAACATTCTTTACATCGTCATTTCATTGGCGATTTTTGTAGTTTTAGCTTTAGTTTATAATAGTCCTATCATTTCTGGGAAACAACTTTTGCAACATGACATTGTACAATACAAAGGTGGCGCAAAAGAACTTCTAGACTACAGAGCCGAAAACGGCAAAGAAACTTATTGGAGTGATGCCATGTTTGGCGGAATGCCTACTTATCAGTCGGGTTCGCAGTTTAGAGGTGATATCATCAAAAAAATAGATGACACGCTTAACTTTTTGCCAAAACCTGCTAATTTTATTTTTCTGCTTTTTGCTGGATTTTTCTTACTCGGTTATGTTGCGACTAAAAATTGGAAATACGCCTTGTTAGGTTCCACATTTTTTGGACTTTCCACGTATTTCTACATCATCATCGCTGCCGGTCATAATGGTAAAGTTGCCACTTTAACTTATTTCGCACCACTTTTAGCGGGAATTTTACTCGTCTATATTCGTAAAAAATATATTCTTGGCTTTATTGTCACTGCACTTTTCATGGGATTGCAAATTGCTGCAAACCATCCACAAATGACGTATTACCTTTTCTTGGCATTAGGATTTTTATTCTTGTCTGAGTTGGTAAGAGCAGCTACAGGAAAAACGCCATGGAAACATTTTTTCATTTCTTCGGGAATTCTAGCTTTGGCGATGATTCTGGGAATTGGAATGAACAGTCAGAGACTTCTTGCCAATTCTGAATATGTAAAAGAAACCGTTCGTGGAAAACAAATTCTGAAATCTGAACACAATGCAGCAGATAATGACGGAATGAAAAAACAAGAAATTCTGAACTGGAGCTATGGAAAACTAGAAACCTTGAACTTATTCATTCCAAGAGCAATGGGAGGAGCAAGCGATGAAGAAGGCTCAGACGAAATGATGAAAAAAGTTCAGGAATTGGTACAAGAAAATGTAACCTCTCAAGAAGAATATGACCAAATTTCTAAAGGATTTGGAGGAAGTTTAACGTATTGGGGAAACCAACCAGGAACTTCTGGACCGGCTTATCAAGGAGCTATTGTGGTATTTTTAGCCATTTTAGGATTTTTCTTCGGGTGGAAAAAATACCGTTATTGGATTTTAGGCGCGTCTGTACTTTCTGTGCTTTTAGCTTGGGGAAGTAATTTCATGCCGCTTTCTGAATTATTCATAAAATTCGTTCCGTTTTACGACAAATTTAGAGCACCAAGTTCTATATTAGTTGTAGTAGAATTATTATTTCCACTGATTGCAATCCTTGGATTATACAGATTTTTCAATGACGAAAAACTTACTTATGAATACAAACAAAAAGTTTTAGTTTACGGAAGTTCTGCAGTTCTTGGAATTACTTTATTATTGGTAATTTTCGGGAAAAGTTTACTTGGATTTTCAACTTCAAATGAAACAGCATATTTACCTCCTTATTTATTAGATTATTTGGTTGGCGAACGTTTCACGATGTTTAGAATCGATGCCATTAAAGCCATGATTTATGTTTCTATCACTGCTTTAGCACTATATTTTGCATTGAAGAAAAAATTATCACAAAACATTGCTCTAATCGTTATAGGGATGGTAAGTTTATTTGATTTATGGTCTGTGAACAAGCGATATTTAAACAGTGATAATTTTGTAGATAAAGCTTTTGCTCAAACTCCATTTGTAACCGAAAATTCAGATTATTTAGCGGGAAAAGCGGGCGACAATCCACTTTTAAATGATTTGCTTTCTCGAGCGAATATGAATAAAACTTTAGAAGAAATCACCGAAAAAGATAAAACCCATTACAGAATTTTCAACCAACTTTTAGGGCCTTTTAATGAAACCAATACTTCGTATTACAAAGCTTCTGTTGGTGGTTATCACGCTGTAAAACTCAGAAGGTATGACGATTTAATCAATCATTATTTCTATGCTGAAGACAGTGTGAAGTCTGCTCAAATTCCACAAATTCTCAATTTATTGAACACCAAATATGTAGTTGGCGGAACATTGGAACAACCTCAAGTTCAAATCAATCCGAATGCGAATGGAAATGCCTGGCTGGTTTCTGATGTGAAATTTGTGAATACTCCGAATGAAGAAATAGATGAAATAGGAAATATAGATTCTAAAAAAACGGCGGTTATTTCGAAGGATGATCAAAAATATTTCGAAGGAAAAACTTTAGCGGCTGATTCTACTGCTTTTGTAAATTTAACGAAATATCAAGCCGACGAACTAGAATATAAAACACAGTCTAAAACGCCACAATTGGCAGTTTTCTCTGAGATTTATTATCCAAAAGGCTGGAAAATGTTTGTAGACGGAAAAGAAGTTCCATACATCAAAGCTGATTATTTATTGAGAGCCGTTTACGTTCCAGCAGGAACTCACACTGTAAAAATGATATTCGAACCAGAAGTGATAGCCAAAGGAAAAACCATTTCCTTAATTGCTTTTGGTTTGTTTGTATTGCTTTCTTTGGTTGGGATATTTTTATTAAACCGCAAAAGCGACAAAAGAAATAATTGAAAATATATCCATTCAAAAGTAAAAAAAAGAGTTAATGATTACTCAACAATATCTTACCGATTTAACATATAAAATTAATGGAGCTTGTATTGAGGTTCATAAAATTTTAGGTGCAGGTTTAGCAGAAGTTGTTTATCACAAAGCTTTAGAAGAAGAATTCAAATTAAGAAATTTAAATTTCAAGTCAGAATTTCAAATTCCTGTTTTTTATAAAGAAAAGAAATTAGATTGTGATTTTAAATGTGATTTTCTGATTGAAGATTTAATCGTTTTAGAGTTAAAATCTGTCTCTAACATTTTAGATGTTCATAAATTTCAAGTTTTGAATTACATGAATTTACTTAAAGTACCGAAAGGAATTTTAGTAAATTTTAATGTTAAAAATCTTTATCATCATGGACAAGAAACATATATTAATAAATATTACGATGAATTAATGTAAAATCTTTTTTTACTTTTGAAAAACTTATAATACATAGAAAATCTTTTGTCGCTTTTGCGGTTTAAAAATTATAAACTTGAAACAAAAAAGAATACTCATCATCTCTTATTACTGGCCTCCAGCTGGAGGACCTGGAGTTCAGCGTTGGTTAAAATTTGTAAAATATTTGCCTGATTTCGGTTGGGAACCTACCGTTTTTATTCCAGAAAATCCGAGTTATCCGATTGTAGATGAAACCTTACAAAAAGACGTTCCCAAAAATCTCAAAATGATTAAAACCAAAATTTGGGAACCGTATCAATTAGCAGAAAAGTTCGGGAAAGACAATAAAAAATTCAAAGCGGGACAGTTTGATGTAGGTGAAAACCAATCTTGGAAAGCCAAACTTTCGATTTTTGTTCGTGGCAATTTCTTTATTCCAGATGCGCGTGTTTTTTGGGTAAAACCTTCCGTAGAATTTTTAGAAAAATACTTGAAAGTCAATCACTATGATGTTTTGGTAACAACTGGTCCACCACATTCTTTGCACTTGATTGGGTTAGGCTTAAAGAAAAAATTTCCAGACTTAAAATGGATTGCAGATTTCCGTGATCCATGGACTGAAATTTCGTATTACAAACACTTGAAATTAACTAAAATTGCCGATAAAAAGCATAGAAAATTAGAATCTGAAGTTTTCAAAAATGCAGATGTTACTTTGGCAACAAGTTATACTGATGCTGAAAATTTCAGAAAAAAAGGTGCAAATGCTTTCTGCATTACGAATGGATTTGACTCTGAAGTAAAGTCGCAGATTCGTGAAGTTGTAGAATTGGTTGATAATAAAAACGACTTAACGACTTCGCAACTTAACGATTTTACAGAAAAATTCACGTTAAGTTACATCGGGGTTTTAGAACAGCTCAGAAATCCTGAAATTCTTTGGGAAACTTTAAATGATTTGGTTCAAGAAAATGCAGACTTCAAAAACGATTTTGAGTTGAATTTTGTAGGGAGATTAGATGATAAAATTTTACAAAAAATAGAAAGTTCAGCTCTTAAAAATAACTTAACCAATTTGGGTTATCAAACGCATGATATTGCCTTAAAACACATGCAGGATTCAACAATTTTATTGATGACGAATTTCCCTCAAGAATCTTCAAAAGGGATTATTCCAGGGAAAATTTTCGAGTATTTGGCAACTGGAAAAACTATTCTTTCTTTCGGTCCAAAAGATGCTGATGTAGAAAAAATATTGAACGAAACCAAAGCTGGAAAACATTTTGGCTACGATGAAAAAGAAAATCTAAAGAATTTTATTTTAGATTCTTACCAAAATTGGAAATTGGGAACGCTGATCCAAAACGCTGAAAACATTGAGCAATTTTCTAGAAAAAATCTGACTCAGAAATTGGTTGATTTAATGAATAAGATTTAAATCAATAGAAGTTTTAAAATTTCTCATTAACACTATAGCGTTCGGTTGTAACTTTTCATCCAATAATGGTAAAATTTATTGATTAATAGCACTTTACATTTATTTTAATCAAAATTCAACTTAACTTTCTGTTGTGATTTTTGTCTAATATAAAAATCTCACAGAAATGAAAACTAAATCTTTTACCTTAGTTATTCTTGTGATCTTTGGAATGGTAATTTTCACCAATTACACTTCTAAAAACACTAAAGAAACAGATACTTCTTCTCTCCTCTTCATGCTAGAAGAAGAAAAATTAGCACATGATGTGTACACTTTTTTATATTCAAAATGGGAAACTAGACCTTTTTCCAATATCAAGGAAAGTGAAAAAATACACATGCAAAAAGTACAAGAACTTTTAGATCAAAATAAAATTCCTTACGAAATTCTTCCCGAAGGAAAATTTAAAAATCAAAATCTTCAAAAATTATACAATGACCTTACTGCAAAAGGAAAAGTTTCAGAAATTGAAGCTTTAAGAGCAGGAGCAACGATAGAAGATGTAGATATTTACGACTTGCAAAGATTAACCAAAGAAACTCAAAACCAAGACATCGCCGATGTTTACAAATTTCTAGAATGTGCTTCTAGAAATCATTTGAGAGCTTTTTCACGTAATTTAGAAATGAGAAATGCTAATTACGTTCCTCAGTATATTTCTAAAAATGATTACGAAAAAATCATCAATGCAGAACATGAACAATGTGGTCAGCAAAACGGCATGCAATGCCAAAATCAAGGAAAAGGAAGAGCAAATAGAGGTAGAAGAAATTGCATGAATAAATTATAAATAAAAAAGTGAAAGCAATCATTTCCATACTATTAATCATAACTATTTCGGTTCGTTCATTCTTACCAATAATTGATTATATGATTAATTATAAATACATTACTACAGTACTTTGTATAAATAAAAATCGGCCTGAATTGTTATGTAATGGAATATGTTATATCAAAAAAGAACTGGCAAAAACAGAACAAAATACTGATAATGAAGTTCTTAAATTAAAATTATTAGATTTATTTGTGACTAACAAAATTTTTGAATTTGAAATTAGAGAATTTATTGAAAACATTGATAACCATCTAATAACAAATAAATGTTCTTTTTTCCCTCAAAAATTTTATGTTAAGTTTTTTCATCCTCCGATGTGGAAATTTTAACATTAAAAAATTTACAATACTATTTAATTTTTAAACATTAATAAAATGAAAACATTTATAAAAAGCCTAACTATAATTGTCGCTTTCTTGAGTTTAACTCAATGCAGTAGAAATGATAGTGATAACATTTCTCTAAATGATGAAACACGTAATATTGGAACCATAATTCCTTCGATAAATACTGATGAAAAAAGCAACTTACTTTTTATGTATGAAGAAGAAAAAATGGCAAGAGACACTTATTTATATTTGTATCAGAAATGGCAATTGGTAGAGTTTGAAAACATTCAGAAAAGTGAACAGTCACACATGAATGCCGTAGAAAATCTTCTTATAAAATATAAAATTGATTATCCTAAATTAGCAGTTGGTCAATTTCAAAATCAAGATTTACAAAATCTTTATAACCAACTTATTCTGCAAGGAAACAATAGTGCTATAGAAGCATTAAAAGTAGGTGCAACCATAGAAGATGTAGACATTAATGACTTGAAAAATTTAAGCAAGACTACTACAAATACTTTAATTTTAAAAGTGTATAGCAATTTAATGTGTGGTTCTAGAAATCATCTCAGAGCATTTTCTAGTGCCTTAAAACTCCAAAATGTAATTTATGTTCCTCAGTTTATTTCACAGGCAGATTATGACGCTATCATTCATTCGCCAAATGAAAATTGTGGAAATTAATTTTGATTTGATATGAAAAATCGGGAAGATTGTTCTTCCCGATTTTATTTATTTTGAACTGATTATTTCGTATTAATCTAGCCAACCCATTTCTTTCATCCAGTCATCATTATAGATTTTCCCTACATATCTAGAACCGTGGTCATGAAGCAAAACTACTATTATATCATCTTTGGTAAATTGATCTTGCATTTGCTTAATCGCAGCAATCGCACTTCCTGCTGAATAACCACAGAAAATTCCTTCTTCTTTAGCTAATTTTCTTGCATAAATCGCACCATCTTTATCGGTAACTTTCTCGAAATGGTCTATCACAGACATGTCATAGTTTTCAGGCAAAATATCTTCGCCAATTCCTTCTGTAATATAAGTGTAAGCATTTTCTAAGTGAATTTCGCCCGTTTCATGAATTTCTTTCAAAATAGAGCCATAAGTATCTACACCAATTACTTTGATGTCTTTACTTTTTTCTTTGAAAAAAGTTCCGCAACCTGTAATCGTGCCTCCTGTTCCTGCTCCTACTACAAAATGAGTCAATTTCCCTTCAGTTTGTCCCCAAATTTCTGGTGCCGTAGATTCATAATGCGCTGCTCTGTTAGAAAGATTATCATATTGGTTTACATACCATGCGTTTTCAGTTTCTTCGGTTAATCTTTTTGCAGTTTGGTAATAAGAACGCGGGTCTGTAGGTTTTACATCAGTAGGACAAATCACCACTTCTGCACCTAAAGCACGTAAAATATCTGCTTTTTCTTTTGATTGTTTAGAATTAGTCACGAAAATACACTTGTAACCTTTGATAATTGCTGCTAAAGCCAATCCCATTCCTGTGTTTCCAGAAGTTCCTTCGATGATGGTTCCTCCAGGTTTCAGACGACCGTCTTTTTCAGCATCTTCAATCATTTTCAGCGCCATTCTGTCTTTTACAGAATTTCCAGGATTGAAGGTTTCTACTTTTGCTAAAACCAATGCAGGAAAATCTTCTCCCAAAACTTTATTTAACTTTACCAGTGGTGTATTTCCTATCGTTTCTAAAATATTTTTTGCGTAGTTCATTGTAAAAATTTGAGCCGCAAAAATACGATTTTAATTTTAAAAAGAAGCAAGACGTTTTTTACATCTGTTCACTTTCAGTCCTGCTTTCGCGACTCGCTTTTTTGTTTTTTTGTCATATTGAGCAAACTCGAAATATCTAAAAAACAAAAAGAGCTCAAACAATCGCTCAATCAAGGCTATTATTCTGGTTTCTGTTTTCTTTTGAAGGTTTTAAAATAAACAATTTTCATCATTTAGTTTTTCATTGACTTCGTCTAATCTTCGATTTCCGTAGGAATCTAAATAAATATTTTAACAATATTTATGGATTTTATGGATTTCAATAATGTGGCGTGAATTTTATTTTCTAATTTAGAGCAAAATAATAATTTAAAAATGGCAAATCAGTGGGGAATCCCAAGAGAAACTGAAGAATTTGTTATTAAAAGAGATTTATGTTGTGTTTACTGTGGTGTTGATTTTTCCATAAATCATCAATCTAGAAAAACTCGACCTTCATGGGAACATATTGTAAATAACATTCGAATAAATTCTATTGACAATATTGCTTTGTGCTGCACTTCCTGCAATGCAAGTAAAGGAGCAAAAAATTTAACTGATTGGTTAAAAAGCAATTATTGCTTATCAAAAAATATTAATGAAAATACAGTTGCAGAAGTAGTCAAAAATGCTATTATAAATCCTCCTCTCTACTAAATCTTCGACTTTGGAGTGTGTAAAGTTTTTTAAACTTCTATGCCTAGATTCCTACGGAAATCGAAGATTAGACGAAGTCAATGACAAACTCCACGCTTTAAAAATTTAAGAAAACAAACAAATTGCTTCTTCGCTTCATTACATTTCTTACATTGCAAAGACAACAATAAAAAATCTGTATAATTCTGTGAAGTCTGCGGGAAATATAAAAGATTTCTTTATAACTCCAACTCTACAACTCTCCCATTCTACAACTCTACAACTAGTTATACTTAATCGCTTTTACAGGAGAAATTTTAGAAATCAGATAACTTGGCAAAATAAGAGCGAAAGCAGATATTGCCAAAATCCCAACAGAAATTCCCAAAATGTAAACAGGGTTTAAATCTACAGGAACCGTGCTTACATAGTAATTCTCAGGATTAAGTTTGATAAATCCGAAGATTTTTTGAAGTACCAAAAATCCTAAACCGATTACATTGCCCATAATTAATCCAGGAATCATAATCAGCAAAGTATAGTTGATGAAAATCGCTCGAATTTGTCCGTTGGTTGCGCCTAATGTTTTCAGCATTCCTATAGAATTGGTGCGCTCAATAATGAGAATAAGCAAAACCATTATGATATTAATGACTACAACAATCAGCATAATCGTGATAATCAGTCCGATGTTGGTATCAAAAATATTAATCCAATCTACGATTTGTGGATATTTATCTGTCGCTTTTTCAGCGTAATTTTTGTAACCTATTAGTTTTTCAATTTTTGGATAAATGGCATCTATATCATCACTATCTTTCAAGAAAATATCAATTCCTCCCACTTCCGTTTTTGCCATATCCTGAATTTTTCTCACGTGATTAATATCGCCGATGATAAACAAATCATCTATCATTTTGATGTCTGTCTTGTAAATTCCAGAAATTTCAAATTTTCTGTAAATGGGTTGTTGGTCTTCTTTAGAAAAAATAGCAACGATGCTGTCTTTGGGTTTTAAATGCAAATCATTGGCAATTTTATCAGAGAGAATAACTTGATTATTATAGCCTTCTTCGGTAAATTTTGGAACTTCTCCAGCTACCATAAAACTCTGAAAACGCTCTGCGTCAAAATCTTTGGCAACACCTTTTAAAATAACCCCTGCAAAGTTTTCTTCGGTTCTCAGAATCCCAGAAACCGTAGCATAAGATTGCGTATTAGAAACATCAGGAAGATTTTGAATACCCTTTACATTTAATCCCTCTTTGTGAAGCACCGAAGAATTATAAGAGGAATTGCTTTTGGTAGATTTTACAGAAATGTGTCCCACAAAATCTGCCATACGATTTTTAATGGCTTTTTTGGAGCCTAAACCTGTAGAAACCGTCACCAATGAAACAATAACTCCCAGCGCTACAGAAAGCCTTCCGATGAAGACAATCACGCGTGAAAGATTATTTTTGTTATCTTTGGAGAACGCTATTTTTTTAGAAAAATATATTGGAAATTTCAAAATCAAATGAATTTAAGTGTCAAAATTAAAGATTTAGTTCTTATTATGCTAATGATTTTTGGGTTACAAAGTTGTAGCACTCAAAAAAACAATGCAAATCCCACTCCAGAACCTGTAAAAACGGTAGAAATTGCCTTAGAAAAACCAAAAAATAAAAAAGAAAATTGTTTTAAAAACGCTGCAGACAGACCAGAACTCTATTTGCCACTTCTGAAAAATAAAACTGTTGCAATAGTTGCCAATCAAACCAGTTTATTGGCAGACAAAACGCATTTGGTAGATTTTTTGGTTCAAAATAACATCAAAATCAAGCATATTTTTGCTCCAGAACACGGTTTCCGTGGAACTGCAGATGCTGGTGAACATGTAAAAAACGGAATTGACACTAAAACAGGTTTGCCAATTATTTCGCTTTACGGCGACAATAAAAAACCAAAATCTGAACAATTACAAGGCGTAGATATTGTGCTTTTTGACATTCAAGATGTGGGCGTAAGATTTTACACGTACATTTCTACACTCACTTACGTAATGGAAGCTGCTGCAGAAAATGGCAAAGAAATCATTGTTCTAGACCGTCCAAATCCTCATGATGGTTATACAGACGGACCTGTTTTGAAGGAAAAATGGACGAGTTTCGTAGGATTACACAAAGTTCCTGTAGTCTATGGATTAACCATTGGCGAATACGGAAAAATGGTGAATGGTGAAAAATGGATGAAAAATGCAGTGCAAGTAAAATATACACTCATCCCAATGCTGAATTATCATAAAAATAAAAGATATCCTATTTCTGAAAAACCTTCGCCTAATTTACCAAATGATCAATCCATCAACCTCTATCCTAGTCTTTGTTTCTTCGAAGGAACACAGGTTTCTGTAGGAAGAGGAACAGATTTTCCTTTTCAAGTGTATGGAAGTCCTTGGTTAAAAAATAAGGAATTTTCTTTCACTCCGAAACCAACTTCAGGTGCAAAAGATCCATTCTTAAATGGTAAATTGTGCTACGGAAAAGATTTACGCCAATTCCCAGAAATTAAAGGAAAATTAGATTTAAGCTTCGTGATTGATGCGTATCAAAATTTTGACAAAAAAACTCAAGACTTCTTCTTAAAAAACCTTTGGTTTGATACTTTGGCTGGAACCGATGAATTGCGCAAACAAATCATATCAGGAACTCCAGAAGCAGAAATTAGAAAATCTTGGCAAAAAGATTTAGAAAATTTCGAGAAAATCCGTCGCAAATATATTCTTTACGAAAACTAATCAATTGTAAATGGATTTTTTCTCTGATTACAGTCTTTATACGTTATTTTTTTTAGCAGCATTTGCCTTTATTGCAGGTTTTTTAGATGCAATAGTTGGCGGTGGTGGTTTGATACAATTGCCCGCTTTATTAATTCAATTTCCTCAATTGGCATTGCCTACACTTTTTGGAACCAATAAAATCGCAGCGCTTTCTGGAACCAGCATTGCAGCGGTACAATATGCCAAAAGAATACGCTTCAACTGGAAAGTTTTGCTTTCTATCTCGCTTTTTTCCTTCCTGTTTTCGTTTTTGGGAGCGAGAACAGTGAGTTACTTAGATTCTGAAGCATTAAAACCTTTAATTTTAATTATTCTGATTGCGATTGCGATTTATACTTTCATCAAAAAAGATTTAGGAAATGTCGCGACCAAAGATTTAAGCACCGCTAAAAAAATGATCTTCGGAGCTTTGATTGGAGCAGTAATTGGCTTCTATGATGGATTTTTCGGACCGGGAACAGGAAGTTTCTTTGTTTTGGCTTTCGTGGTGATTTTAGGATTTGATTTTCTTTCGGCTTCTGCTTATGCTAAAGTGGTGAACTGCATCACCAATATTTCAGCGCTTTTGGTTTTCGTGAACCACGGAAATTATTTGTTAGAACTCGCGATTTTAATGGCTGTTTTCAATATTGCAGGAAACTTTCTAGGAACAAAAATTGCCTTTAAAAAAGGCAATGGATTTATCAGAATTGTATTTTTAATCATCGTAATGCTGATGATTTTACGATACAGCAAAGAAGTTTTTTGGCCATAATTTAATCAAAATGTTGCGGGTCTGATTGGTCATTTTTGCTTCGATTATAAATAATCATCCCGATGGTAAGTCCCACCATTCCGCCAAGTCCGTTTAGTAAAGCACTTTGTAATTTGTCTGGTTGTGTATTCCCGATGTAATTCATCAAAAACACGATGACGAACGTAATCACCAAAACCACTAAAAATTTTACACTTTTTATTTCCATATTATTTAATTTGATAAGAAATCATTACGCCTCCTTTATAAGGAATCCATTCTCCGCTTCCGTTAATAGAAGCTCCTTCTTCTTTGTCTGCTCTTATGTCTGGGAAAGCATTATAATAAGATCTATATTTAGATTGAGCATTGCCACCACCTAAAAATATATCTAAGTTTATTTTATCATTCACTTTCACTACATAACCTACAGTTCCGCCTAAAAGTATAGAATATCCTTCTTGATGAATTCCCAAATTAAGATGGTTATACTTTTGCATTCTATAAATCGCTACTCCTGTATTAGCGGCGATATACCAATTTTTAAAACTTTCGGTAAAATAATAACGATATTCTAAACTCCCAATTGCAAAAAGCATTTTATTTTCGAAAATTGATTTCCAAGGGGAAACAAAAACATCTGCTTGAAAAGTAGTTTTGTCTGTAAGTTTCGTTTCTATTCCTGCATTTAACATCAGAGCAGGCAAAGTGAAACCATTGACTTTAACATACGTTTGCGCACTAACATTTATTCCTATACTAAAGAGTATGAGAAAATAATAATTTTTTAAAAGCATTTGTGTTTAATTTATCTTTTTTAATAATTCTTCAGTTGATGCATATTCATCTCCTTTCGCTTTAGCAATTTCGATAGATTTTTTTGCCCAAAGTTTAGCATTTTTATTATCTCCCAATTTATAATAAATATTGGCTAAAGTATCTGTATTCTGGCTATTTTCTTCTTTTTTTATACCTTCTAAACACAATTGTGTTACTTTAGTTAACAAAGTTTTATCTGTAACGTAGAGGTAAAAATTCCAAGCGACATTATTGAGTTCATCTGTGGCAAAATCTTTTGGATTTTGATAATAATTCAAAGCAGATTTTGCGTAATCATCGTATTTTTTTTGATTAAAAAACAAATCCATATTGATTTTATTCAAAAGTTGCTTTGCTTCTTTTTCGCCATAAATTTTTGTTCCTTCAGCTAAAAAAGTGGATTCATTAATGCTTTGAGTATTGGCATCGAAAGATTTTTGTAAAACCGTATTCAGTTTGAGTTGCTTATCATATTCCACCAAATAACTTTCTGGAATTTGCGTAGAAAGTTCTGCCTTTTTTGCTGTGAAGATTTTATACAATTCATCATCTATGGTTTTGGTGAAAAACAGTAACATTCCTGCTTCTTCTTTAGAATATGTAGCGTCTTTTCTCGTTTGGAAATAACGGGTAGCCACTTTTTGTGCCAATGAAAAATCTGATGAATACGTGTTTTTAATCAATCCCATCAAAAATTCTGGGTCTTTTTCACCTGCTTCAAACTTCGCTATTTTATTTTCTAAAGTATTTTCTGGATTTACGGCTTCTTTGGCAATTCCAATAAGTTCTTGTGGACTCATGTAACCCGCAGCTTTATAAACGACTTTTCCATCTCCATCTATGAATAGCAAAGTAGGATAAGAATAAATGCTGTATTTTTTTGCAATTTCTATTCCTTCTCCTTTTTCCATGTCAATGTGAAGATTCAGGAAATTGGCATTGAAATAATCGCCCACTTCTTTTTTAGGAAATACGTTTTTGTCTAACAATTTACACGGACCACACCATGAAGCAAAAGCATCTAAAAAAATGAGTTTATTTTCTTTTTTGGCTTGTTCTAAGGTTTGAGCAAAAGACTGTTTTCCGAATTTTATTCCATCTTGAGAAAAAAGTGCTGTAGAAATCAACAATAATAGGAACGGTATATTTTTTTTCATTATCATTTAAAATTGAGCTACGAAGATAAAATTTTTTAAGGGAACAAAAAACTTAAAACCAAAATTATCCCAATTTAAAATCTCTATAACAAAGCATTTCTCCGAAATACAAATTCTGAATGAACTGAAAAACATCAACTCTTATCAATCATTCCTTTCACTTTACTTTTTTAATTATTGGAAACCCAGTATTGCAAAAGATTTTCAGTTTTAAATAGCTTGGTCATCAACATTTTATTACTTCTATTATTGGAACGGTAAATTTGTTATTGACTTTTAAAATGATTAAAATTTTTAAATTAAAATAACTCAATAAAAAGTAAATTTATGCTATCTATCATTATAAAATTAATAAATAAATTTATATATCAATAATTTAAAACAAAAGCTAAATAAAATAAATTTAAATAAAAAAATATTCATTATAAAATAAATCAATAATTTAAATAGGGAAAAAATTAAAAAATCTGCAAATCTACTATAGAATTATGTTTTTTGATTTATGTCATCAAAAGCCTTTATAATATTTAATTATTAATTCATAATTTTGTAACCAATTAAAGGGTTTAATAAAATAAAAAGAGTAATTGCTTTTTTTCATAATTCAAAAAATATGATTTAGATATCCACTTATATTAATACTTGTAAATTTACAGTTTAAAAGTTTTATTTTTATTTGGTTTTTTGTACAGAATACGACATCGTAGGATTTATATATTCAATGTTTTGAGATTTGAATTTTTATGATGTGAATTTAAGAGAATTTGTTTAAAACTAAAAAAGAAAGACCTTCAATAATGAAAGTCTTTTTTATTATGTTTTGGCTAAAGCCAAATTGATTTTTATGATTTCTAAAACGGACTAAAGTCCGTTCCTATTGATAAAAATATTGATAAATCCTGTTAATTGCTTCATTATTTCATTCCTCGCAAATATTTTTCAAAAACCAAAACTCAAATTACTCTTTAATCTTTGATTTAAACTTCTTTTGATAATTTTCCCATTGTTCACGGGTTTTGATATTTTTATATTCGCCTTTAGAAAACAAAGTGATGTAAGGTTCTAATTCTTTAGCAGAGAAAAATCCCATCAAATTGGTAATCGGTTGAGCATTTTCGTCTAAAAATACCAGAGCAGGATAGCCATTGACATTCATAAACTTCGCGAACTGGTGCATTGCATTTTTGCTTTTTGCCTTGGTAGCATAATCTGGATTGGTAAAAACTCTGTCGTAAAAATTAACCGTCTGATTGCCTTCTGCATTGAATTTTACGGCATAAAAATTTTCATTGATGTATTTCGAAATAATAGGATGTGAATAGGTTTGTTTATCCATCAATTTACACGGTCCACACCAATCTGCATAAAAATCGATGAGAATCTTTTTTGGATTGGTTTTTTGAGCAGTTAACGCTTGTTCCATCGTCATCCAATTCACTTGTGAAAAGGAAAAACTGAACACCCAAAGAAATAACATCGATAAAGTAGCTTTCATACAGTAGTTTTTATGTGGTTAATGAACCTCTTGCATTAATTTTTTCACAAAAGGAGATATCAAAATCAGTACCAAACCAGCTACTAAAGCATAGATTCCTAAATCTTTATATCCTTCTGTGTAAGTAATTAGTTTTTCATAGTTGGTTGCACCTTCCTTTGCTGAAGCCATGTTTGCGCCAATAATTCCTGCAACATATTGTCCGTAAGCTGAAGCCAAAAACCACATTCCCATCATCATTCCCTGTAGTTTTTCTGTAGAAAGTTTCGTCATAATAGACAAACCAATTGGCGATAAGCATAATTCACCAAAAGTAATAACCAATAAAGCAATTGTGAAAATATTCAGAGAAGTTATCCCTTGAAGATTCGCGAAAAATTTAGTCGCAAAAAGCACATAATATCCTAATCCTAAAAAGATAAACCCTAAACCAAATTTGATTAAAGTATTGGGTTCCAATTTTCTTTCACTGAGCCAAATCCATAATAAACCAATAATTGGTGCTAAGAAAATAATGAAAAATGCACCTCCAGAATTGTTCACTCCATTCGGGTCTAATCCTAGTAAGTCTTTGTTCAGATTATTAGCAGCAAAAATGCTCAAAGAACCTCCACTCTGTTCATAAATTCCCCAAAAAAGAATAGAGAAAATAATAAAAACCAAAGCTGCCCACAATTTTTTTCTTTCGGCAGGAGTAACCTTTGTCATTTCATAGAATAGATAAATGAGCGTCAATGGACCTACAATATACATAAACAAATCTGTGTATTCGGTTATAGAAACCATCGTCATAATTATAGGTACAAAAACCAAAGAAAGGACATAAACTCCATATTCTTTCCATTTTACCATAGGTGAAAAAGTTCCATCTGCATTTAATGTTTGAGGCTGTAAACCAATTGGTCCTAATCTTCTTTGAGTAAAGATAAAATTCACCAAACTTACCACCATAACAATAGCCGCCAAACTGAAAGCTACATTCCATCTTTTATCTTCTGGAATAAAACTAGAAAACATTTCGCCTTTACCAATAGCGATACAGAAATAACCACCCAATAAAGCGCCTAAGTTAATTCCTGCATAAAACAATGAGAAACCTGCATCTGTTCTAGAGTCTCCCGCTTTGTAAAGTTTTCCTACCATAGTAGAAATATTGGGTTTAAAAAAACCTGTTCCAATTACCGTAAAAGCAATTCCTAGAAAGAAAAACTGATGTGGATCTATAGATAAAATAATACTCCCAACAATCATCAGTAAACCTCCCCAAAATAAAGATTTTCTAAAACCAAGGATTTTATCTGCAAAAAGTCCGCCCACAAAAGTAAAAGCATATACAAAAGCTTGAGTAGCTCCATATTGAAGATTGGCTTGTTCGTCTCCGAAATTGAGTTGAGAAATCATGAAGAACACAAGCATTCCGCGCATTCCGTAGAAACAGAAACGTTCCCACATTTCAGAGAAAAAGAGTGACCAAATCTGGCGAGGATATTTGCCTTTAAAATCTTGAATTTGTTCGAGAGTTAATTCCATTGTAAAAATTTATGTAACGAAAATAAAAAAAACCTCTGACATTGCAGAGGTTTTAGTGAGTTTTATGATAATTTTAATTTACGCCGTGCATCTTCTTTTCTAACCATCTACTCATCACAAATAGAACTGCTGCTGCAACTCCACACATTACGATGAATACTAAGAAGAAATCAAATAAATTAGCAATTTGGAAACCTAAGAAAGAGGTAGTAGCTACGCCTTCTCCACCTTCTCCGCCTCCAGGAATTAATGCTGAAAGTGTTCCAGCAAATTTATTCGCTGCTGCGTTTGCTAGAAACCAAGTTCCCATCAATAATGATGAAAATCTAGCGGGTGAAAGTTTAGAAACCATTGATAATCCAATTGGTGATAAACAAAGTTCTCCCATCGTGTGAATCACATAAAGACCGATTAACCAGAACATAGATACTTTATCCATTGCTCCTAAACCATAAACTGCAAATGCGATTACTACATAACCAAGAGCTACTAAAGATAAACCAATCGCCATTTTTTTAGGAGAAGTAGGTTCTAATCCTCTATTCCCTAATCTTAACCAAAGTGAAGAAAATAATGGTGCTAAAAGGATAATTGCTAATGGATTTACAGATTGAAAATAAGAAGCTGGCATTTCCCAACCGAATAAAGTTCTATCTGTTTGTCTGTCTGCAAAAATAGTAAGCGAAGCTCCTGCCTGTTCGAATGCTCCCCAGAAGAAAATTACGAAAAAAGCCAGAATGAAGATCACCATAATTCTGTCTCTTTCGTCTTTTGTAAGGGATTTATCTGTTAAGATAATGAGTGGCATTGCAATCATCGCTCCGTAAATTAAATATCCAATAATATCTAATTCGCTATTGAACATTGTCTTGAAGTTCATTAAGAAGAAAATCAAAGCAGTAGCTGCAATTACAATTCCTATTTGTTTTACCCCAAATTTCTGAGTAGGCATACCAATAGGGTTATTGTCTGCATCTACTAAAAGTTTATTTTTTTGAGCTACGAAAGTGATCAAACCAATAATCATCCCGATTCCAGCTGCTAAAAAGCCCCATTTGAAGTCTATTTTTTCAGCTAAAGTTCCACAAATTAATGGTGAGAAGAATGCTCCTAAGTTAATTCCCATGTAAAAAATGGTAAATGCAGCATCTACTCTTCTGTCTCCTTTTGGATACAACTGTCCAACCATTGTAGAAATATTTGGCTTGAAGAAACCGTTTCCAATGATGAGTAAAGTAAGACCTACCCACATTAATGAAATAGCAGCACCACCTGAAGCTGAAGCACTAAAAAACATCGCAAACTGACCAAGAGCCATTAA
>DITA01000122.1:0-14554 GCA_002422665.1 Flavobacteriales bacterium UBA6196 | reverse complement strand
TTTTCAAAGAGCTTTTAATAAGATGCTGCAAAGATAGAAAAAAATGCTGGAAGTAAGAAACATGAAGCCAGAAGTTATTTTTGCTTCTTTTTCAAACTTATATTTTCTGTATTTTTGCAACTATGAATTCACTTAAAACGCTTAATCCTTACTTTTGGAAACACAGAGTTCTGCTATTTTGGGGCTTGCTATTTATCATAGCATCTAACTTTTTTGCTATTTATCAAGTACAGTTTGTAGGGCAGAGTGTAGATGTTATCAAAAGTGTTTTAGATAAAAAAAGTGTAGATAAAGAATTATTATTTAATACTTTATTGATTAATGGCGCCATTATCGTAGGAACTTCAGTTTTGTCTGGAGTTTTCAGATTTATGATGAGACAAACCATTATTGTAGCTTCTAGAAGAATAGAATACGAACTCAAAAATAAAATTTACAGACATTATCAAGAGCTTTCGCTTACTACTTATAAAAAAACCACAATTGGTGATTTACTGAACAGACTTTCTGAAGATGTAGTGGCAATTAGAATGTACCTTGGTCCTGGTGTAATGTATGTGGTGAACTTGGTGATTTTATTAGTCATCACGAGTATTTACATGCTCATGACTAATGTGCAAATGACACTTTGGACACTTATTCCACTTCCTATTTTGTCTTTTTTAATCTACAAAGTAAGTTCTATTATCAACCGAAAATCTAAAATTATGCAGAAAAGCCAAAGTGCGATTTCTACATTTGTACAAGATAGTTTTTCGGGAATTAGAGTGGTGAAATTTTTCAACAAAGAAAAATATATCGAAAAAAATTATGGCGAAAAGGTAAAAGATTATCAAGACAAGGCATTAGATTTAGCCAAAACAGAAGCGTATTTCTTTACCATCATTTTATTTGTTATCGGTTTATTGAATGTTGCCATTTTATACATCGGTGGTAAAAATTATTTCGAAGGCAAACTTACGGTAGGAACCATTGCAGATTTCTTTATGTATATTAACATTCTGATTTGGCCATTTTCTATGGTAGGTTGGGTTTCATCTGTTAATCAAAGAGCTGCTGCTTCTATGACCAGAGTGAATGAATTTTTGGACATAAAATCTGAAATCGTCAACAAAAATTTCGACCAATATGAAATTATAGGCGATATAGAATTCAGAAATGTATCATACACTTATCCAAATACAGGCATTAAAGCTTTAGAAAATCTAAGTTTCAAACTAGAAGCTGGGAAATCTATGGCAATTATGGGAAAAACGGGCAGCGGAAAATCTACTATCGCATTGTTACTATGCAGGTTAATTGATCCCGATGAAGGAGAAATTTTAATCGATGGCAAAAATCTGAAAGACCATAATCTAGAATTATACAGAAAACACATTGGTTATATTCCTCAGGAAAGTTACTTATTCTCGGATACGATTGAGAATAACATTGGCTTTGCAATAGACCATCCTACGCATGATTTGGTAGAAGAATTTGCAAAAAAAGCAGATGTGCATAAAAATATTGTAGAGTTCAAAGACCAATATAAAACCATGGTTGGCGAACGTGGTATAATGCTTTCTGGAGGGCAAAAACAGCGTATTTGTATCGCTAGAGCGCTTATCAAAAAACCAGAAATTCTCATCTTTGATGATTCGCTTTCTGCACTCGATACAGAGACCGAAGAAAACATCCTTCAAAACATAGAAAAAGATATTAAATCTTGCACTTCTATTATCATAACTCACAGAGAATCAAGCGCAAAAAGAGCAGACTTTATTCTAAACCTTAGTGATTTAGATGCTACGGAAAACTCGTAAAAACTTAAAAATTACGCTAAAATCTCAATTTCTTTAAAATTTATTTTGAGATTAAAAGAAATCTTTTATATTTGTTCAATAGGATTTCTAAAATAAGTAACAATGAGTGATTACAAGGAGAGAAACGAAAATGAAATTTTCACAAAGGTGTTGAAGGCAGGTAGAAGAACTTATTTCTTTGATGTGCGCGAAACAAAAGCAGGAGACTATTATCTTACCATTACAGAAAGTAAAAAGAATTTTGGCGAGAATGGAGAAGCAACTTTCGAGAAGCATAAAATCTATTTATACAAAGAAGATTTTGCAAGTTTCAGAGAAATGTTTAATGAATCTACAGATTTTATCATCGCTCAAAAAGGTGAGGACGTAATTTCTGAAAAACATGACAAAGACTTTAAGTCTAGATCTTTCACTATCGAATCTGACGACGAAGTATAAAATTAAAAAAAGCATCCTTTTTTAGGATGCTTTTATATTTTTAAATGATTCTTTTGATCCAAATTCTTGGATTATTTTATTCAACTGTCACGGAGATATTTCCCGTCAGTTTTCCTTCTGCCATAAGATTTTTGCCAAAAACAATCTTATAGGTTCCGCTTTGTTTTTTAGTATATTTCATTTCTCTCGAAAAAGGACCATCCGCAGAACCATCTGGCAAAATAATTTGATTGATTCTGAGATTTCTCCCTTTTTCTACAGTATTGATTTTAGCAGAAAGAGTGGGCTTATTAAAATTTTTAATCACCAGAATAAATTGTTGGTTCTCATCTGTAAACTCTTCACCAATGGTAAATGGAAGTTGAGAAGCATCTACTGTTCTGATGATTTTATTACCTTCAACCGTTCTCATTGCACCTCGTCTTCCTTGTGATGGTTGAGAAGAATTATTTTCCATGATTTCTGTTTTAGTTGTAGTTGTATTTGCATTTTGAGAAATTCCGTTGTTTGTACAACAACTCACTCCCAAAATAGAACTCCACAAAACATTAATTAAAATTTTCATAACATTTAGTTTATCATTAGCGAGCTAATATTATACCAAAGTTACTTAATAAATTGTAGAATATTCAGCTTAATGTAAATGTTATAACAATTCGTTAGAATTCTAAAAATCTAATGTTTCGTAGTACAGAATTTTTGATAAAAACGGCTTTTTATCATTCAACTCTTTTTCATAATTCGCTCTTTCAGCCATTTCTTTCGGGAATTTTTCTTGAAGTATTTTATCATTGTAATTCAAAGAATACAGAAATTTAAAGTCTGCTTTTTCGTTCTTAATATTGTAAACTGTGGCAATATTTCCCCAATTGATAAAACTACACACCAAAATCGTTCCGTAGAAATACCAAACCATTTGGTTAAAAAGATACGCATTGGTTTTTTGCTTATGAATTTTAATGAAAGTAAAAATCAATCCAATAATGGCTAAAATTAAAAATGCATAAACACCTAATCTTTTGTAGGTTAAGCCTAAATTCAATACGTATTCAGAATTTTTTGCAAAAGCCGAAATCACTAAAACGGCATTCAGAAATACCCAAATTTTTGCCAAAACTTTCAATGATTTTGCTTGTGTATCAAAATTGAAACTGCCTTTAAAATAGAACAAAATCACACCTATTGCCATCACAATACTCGCAATTACCGCTCCTACTCTTTCGTGCGTTTCTTCGGCAAGTTGATTGGCTGTAGCTTTTGGTAATTCTACAAACTGCTCATAATTAAACGTAACGATGAAGAATAACAATAAAATATTCAATGCTACAAAGGAAACTACACCACTCAATCTTTCAAAAGGAAGATCTAGAAAATCGTATGTAGGTTTCAGTTTTTTGTCATCATTCAAAAAATCGTTTTTCAGATAATGATTGTTCTTGATAAAAAATTCATAAATCGAAAAATTGAAATAATTAAAAGCCAAGAAAAACCCTAAAATACTTAATGCGATAACTTGCCAAAGATTAATATCTAATTCATAATCAGAAAAAAGCGAAGCAAAATGTGAACTTCCGTGTGTATAAATCGCAAAGAAAATCAACAGCAGAAAAGCTGGGATTAAAACCACCGCTAAAATTTTTTGCCAAAAACTTTCGGTTTTTCTATGTGGCAACCATTGTTCGAACTGAAAAACACGGTAAATAAAAGTCACAAAATTAATTGCAAAAACTGGAATCACGAGAATGGATTTAAGTTCTTTGTTTTTGGAAGTGAAACCCAATAAAAAAAGCGAAGTAAAAATGGCCAAAAAAGAGGCAAAATCACCATACCAAGCAAAAGCCATACTGCTTAAAATGCTGGTGCCCAAAACTGAATAAAAAGTTCGGGTTTTGAATCTTTTTTCGGTATTAAAATAAGTAAGAACGGCTACCAAAATTCCTAAAATTCCGATATTTAATCCAGGTTCTTGGTCATAAAACAGTACAACAAACATTGCTGTAACTAAAAAGATTAAATGATGTGTTTTCATGATAATTTTAAAATTTGTTTTCAATTACAATTGTTAGAAATAAGTATATGGCTCCTATTAGGATATTTGAAAGAATTAAAAGAGAAGAATTAATGTGCATCCAATAAATTTTTTTTTCTACAAATGCTTCATATAATTCATAAACAGCGACGACTATATTTAATGACCCAATCAAAAAGACATAAATGTATCCAAAATAAAAAACAGTATAACCAAACGATGAATTAAGGTTTAGAGAGATTGTAATAAACAATATTGTAGAACAAATAAAAGTTATTATAAAAACTCCTTTTGCTTGATCGGTAAATTCTAAGCTTCTAAAATTTAAAAATTTATTTTTCATATTAAATTTTTCTAAAAAGCTTAATGGAGAAATACATAAGACTGATTATTAAACATTTTCTAAAATTAATTTCCCGCAACTGGACTTCCGAAAATTCCTACCGCTAATTCTGCCCAAATCAGAAATAATGCTAACAGAATTATTACGATGTAAAACATTCTTTTGGCATTCTTTTTCTCCATTTTCAGAACCATATCTACGCAAAAAGCTGTTCCAAAAAGAAGAATTCCCGCGATTAAAAAGTCAAAACCAGACCAATTAATTTCTTTAGTAAACTGCATCCCAATAAACGGAATGACTAATATTAAAGCTGCAATTCCATAAATTGCGAAGCTTCTTTGTTTGTTTGTTATCATAATTTTTAATTTAAATTTTAATTTAAAGTACTTTGAGTTACAAAGTTAATTTTGAAAAAATTAAAGGATTTCTCCTTTTTGATTTTTGACTAATTATTGTTTGTTTTAAATTTTCAATTCTCCACTTTCAATTTTCAATTTAAAAAATTATTTCCCTAATAATTTTTCTAAAGCTGACAGATGTTCTTCGAAAGCTTTTCTTCCTGCTTGTGTAACACGGTAAGATGTTTTTGGTTTTTTGCCTACAAATTCCTTCTTGATTTCTATGTAATTAGATTTTTCTAATGCAGAACTGTGACTGGCTAAATTTCCGTCTGTTACTTCTAAAAGTTGCTTCATTTCATTAAAATCAACCCAATCGTTAACCATCAGAACGGACATTATACCCAATCTGACACGGCTTTCAAATTCTTTGTTGAGTTGATTGATTTTTAACATTTAATGAATTCTTTTACTAATTTATTTCTGATTTTACTTATACTTCTTATGCATTATCAAACCATATACAATATGCAAAATCCCAAAACCTATCGCCCAGAAAAATAAACCATATCCTAAAAAGAACAGTGATACAATTCCCAGTGCCATTTCGCACAATCCTAAATATTTAATGTCTGAAAAGGTGTAATTCCCTGCATTAAAAAGTGCTAATCCGTAGAAAATTAAAGTGGCTGGAGAAAGTAAACCATGTAAACCGTGATACAATAATCCTGCGCAAAATAAACCTCCAATTCCCAATGGAATGGCAAAGTTATACAACAATTTTTTGGTGGTAGCATCCCAAATTTGGAGATGATGGGCTTTGCTCTTTTTAATGGTAAAATAGGCTCCAGAAGAAATCGCTAAAACCATAATAATCATCGCCACGATAACCAAGTGAACAATAAAGTCTTTTTCATAATATTTTACCGTTCCCTCGAAATAATCTACTCCATTTTTTTTGAAAAAGAAATAAACATAAATAGCACCAGCTAAAGCAAATAATCCTGCAAAAACGCCAGAAATTCCACTCAACGAAATAAATCGAGAACTTTTTTCCATCATTTTTCTGATGTGCTGCAAGTCTTCTTGGTAGTTTTTATTTTCCATAAATAAAGCACTTTGAAATACAAAGTTAATATTTATTTTGAAACTGCAAAAAAAATTTCTATTATTCTTTTTGTCATTCTGATTGTAGCAAAGCGAAATGAAGAATCTAAAAAGGATTCTTCACTACATTTCATTTCGTTCAGAATGACAAATGAATCAAATATTATTTAGCTCTAAGATTTTCTTTAATTTTCTCAATATTTTTCTTGGCTGTATCTTCTAAAATAAGACTTGCGCTCATGTGAATTCTTTCTGGAGAAAGCTCTGTAAAGTGCTCTGTTCCTTCCCAAGAAACTTTTTTGATTAAAGCTAAAGCATCTGAACTTCTATTCGCCAATTTTTCTAAAAATCGTGTAATTTCAACATCCATTTCTGCAATCGTAGGAGAAACCGAATGGTAAATATTATGCTGTTCTGCCCAATTTGCGCTTCGGAAATCGGCATCTATTGCCATCGCAGTAAATTGTGATTTACCAATTTTTCTTTCTACATAAGGTCCAATCACAAATGGCCCAATTCCTAAATTAATTTCGGTTAGTGCCAAACTTGCATTCTCTGTAGCGAAACAATAATCTGCAGCACAAGCAATTCCTACTCCACCTCCAGTCGTTTTTCCTTGAACTCTTACCACTACAATTTTTCGGCAAGTTCTCATGGCATTGAGTACTTTTGCAAAACCACCAAAGAAAGTTTTTGATGTTTCTAAATCGTTGATTGCTAACAATTCATCAAAACTTGCTCCTGCACAAAACGCTTTTTCGTCCTCAGATTTTAGTAAAATGGCTTTTACTTCTTCTTTAGCCGCTTCGTCTAAAATGGTTTTCGCTAATTTTTCTAAAATTTCGCTGGGTAATGAGTTGCTTTTTGGCGTCCCGAAAGTGATTTCCGAGATATTATTTTTAATTTCTGATGTTACAAATGGTAGCATAACTAGTTTTTAAATTATATTAAATTGTTCAAAATGATGCGTAAAATGTTTTCTGTGCATCAACTCCATCATTTCTTTATTGAGCTTTCCAAAGACAAAATGCATATGCTCTGCTTCTGGATTTTCTCTATAATAAATCTGATATTTCTGAAGATTTTCTAAAAATTTATCTTTGGCTTGCTCCAGATTTTTATACTTCAACACTGGTAAAGTTCCATCTTCTGGAAGGAACGGCGCAGGAAAATCTTTTGGCATTTTTCGGTGATTGTATAGAGAATCTTTATACTTTTCTAAATGCTCTTCTGGCGTAAAACATTTCTCAGCTTCTGGTTCACCTATGCTATACAGTAAAGTTGTTTCTAGATGTTCTAGCATTTGCTGAGCAGTCATTTTACCCCAATTCGGCTTCGTATTTTCAGTTAAACCATTCAATAATTTTTGAATATTTCTTCTGTTTAGTTCAATGAAAGGAGATTTTTTTGCCACCAAAGTCAAAATGGTAGCGACACAAACCACTTCTTCTCTTTGATTCACTACCTCAACCAACCATTTTACCACTCCACTTGGAATATTTCTACCTTTTACACCTCTGTTGATTTTTTCTTTCGCCGTCAAATAAACGGTAATGGTATCTCCAGCATAAACTGGCTTAAAGAAACTTGCATTTTCTAATCCATAATTGGCAATAACTGGCCCTTTTTTCCCTGAAACGAATAAACCTGCCGCTGCAGAAAGAATGAAATATCCGTGTGCAACAGTTTTGTCAAAAATAGTTCCGTTTAAGCTGGTTGAGTCTGTATGTGCATAAAAATGATCCCAAGAAACATTAGAAAAATTCACAATATCTGCTTCCGTAACCGTTCTTCCTGCGGTTTCTAAAGAATCTCCAACTTCCACTTCTTCAAAATATTTCTGGAAAGGATGTTTATCACTGAATTTCTTTTCTGCACCTTGCGTGTAGACTTTGGTAATCGCCGTCAAAACATCTGGCGAACCTTGAATCGCAGTTTTTTGAAGGAAAAAGTGAAGCCCATTTAAACCTCCCATTTCTTCGCCACCACCAGCTCTTCCAGGACCACCATGCATTAATGTTGGCAACGGAGAACCGTGACCTGTGCTTTCTTTGGCATTATCTCTATTCAAAACAAAGATTCTTCCATGAGAACTCGCCATTTTCCAAGAAGTTTCTGCCACAAATTTCTCATCGTGAGAAACAATAGAACCTACCAAACTTCCTTTTCCTCTTTTTGCTAAAGCAGCAGCTTCTTCAGCATCTTTGTATGGCATAATGGTAGAAACTGGACCAAAAGCTTCTAGTTCGTGAGATATATTTTTTTCAAAAGGTTTATCATTATAGAAAACTTTTGGAGTAAAGAAAGCTCCGTTTTCGTAATTTGCTTCTACCAAATCATGCTTTCCATCATAGATGAGTTCTGTTTCAGTTTTTAAAAGATTTACTTTTTCTTCTAAAATCTGCATTTGTTCTTTTCCAACAATAGAGCCCATTTTGGTTTCTCTGCTTAATGGATTTCCAATTTTTGTTTGGTCAAGAGCTTTTGATAACGCATTTTGAACATCACCAACTAAATTTTCAGGAACAATAATTCTACGGATTGCCGTACATTTTTGTCCAGCTTTTGTAGTCATTTCATTTTTAACTTCTTTGATAAACAAATCAAATTCTGGAGTTCCCGGTTTGGCATCTAACCCAAGAATAGAACAGTTCAAAGAATCGGCTTCCATATTGAAACGAACTGCATTTCCCGAAATTGATGGAAGCGCTTTCAGTTTTCTACCAGTATTTGCGGAACCTGTGAAAACCACAGAATCTCCATCTTTTACGAAATCCAAAATATTGCCAGGTTCGCCACAAATCAATTGAATTGCACCTTCAGGAAGATAACCGCTTTCTATCATATCTTTGAAAACTTCATTCGTAAGATAAGAACTGAACGGCGAAGGTTTTACAACGGCTGGAACTCCTGCCAAAAGCGATGTAGATAATTTTTCTAACATTCCCCAAACTGGAAAATTATACGCATTGATTTGTACAGAAACACCCTCACTTGGTGTGAGAATATGCGTTCCGAGATGCGTTCCGTTGGCAGAAATTTTCTGAGTTTCTCCATCTACCCAAAATGGTGTATTGGGAAGCATTCTTTTCGCCAAACCTGAATAGGTGAAAAAAGTACCAAAACCTCCTTCTATATCTACCCAAGAATCAATATGAGTGGCACCTGTTTTATAGGAAAGTTCATAATATTTTTTCTTTCTTTCTAAAAGATACAATGCGATTTTTTTGAGCATTTCACCCCGGTCGTAAAAAGTCATAGAAGACAAGTTTTTGTAACCTTTGGTTCTTCCGAAATGCAATGCTTCTTCAAAATCTAGTCCTGAAGTATCTGAAATGGCCACCAGCTCTCCGTTTACAGCATTGTAAAGAGGAATTTCGTGTTCGTTTCCTTCAATCCATTGTCCTGATATATAGTTTTTTAGTTTCATTTTATGTGAGGATGTGATAATTAGATAATTCTAAAATTAAAAAATTTGGCGCCATTACTTCGTCCAAATCGTGTAATCTACAATTTTTGTGGGCGTTTGTTCTACATATTCTGTGTATGGTTTGCACGGTTGAATGGCGGTTTTTCCTTCTCTAGCTAGTTCTTGATAAATAGCGGTTCCTTTGGTTTTCCAAGCAATCATTTCGTCTGAAACTTCGCGAATAATTTTTGCAGGACTGCCAACTATCAATTTTCTATTTTCCGAAATAAAACCTGTGGGAACGAAACTCAACGCGCCGATAATACATTCGTCTCCAATTTTGGCATTGTCCATTACTACGGCATTCATGCCAACCAAACAATTTTTGCCAATGTGCGCCGAATGAATAATCGCACCATGACCAATGTGAGCCGATTCTTCTAAAATAGTCGGAATTCCCGGAAAAACGTGAAGCGTACAGTTTTCTTGAACGTTTGCGCCGTCTTTGATCATGATTTTATCCCAATCTCCTCGCAAAACAGCATTGGGACCGATGTATACTTCTTCGCCAATTTCTACATTTCCTATAATTACCGCTTGAGGATGAATGTATGCTGATTTTTTGATAATGGGTTTTATACCGTGGTATGAATAAATATTTGCCATATATTTTTATTTATTTTCTTTTGTCTTGAATCAAAAGAACCAAAAGTTCAAGACTGTGAATTCTCGGCTAAAATTTTTCATTAATTCTAAAATCCCTGAAACTCGCTTCGCTCAAACAACAGGAATTTTTTAACGAATCAATTTCAAAATTTTTTAACGCCTCCAATTCAATGTCAGTTTTTTAAAAAAACTTTTAAATTTTTTCAATAATCATTGCGTAACCTTGTCCCACTCCGATGCAGAGCGTACAAAGTGCATATTTTTTATTTTTTTTCTGTAATTCTAAAGCAGCAGTTCCTACAATTCTAGTTCCTGACATTCCGAGAGGATGACCTAAAGCAATTGCACCACCATTTGGATTTAATCGTTCGTCTTTTGCATCAATTCTTAATTCCTGTAAAACTGATAATGCTTGTGCTGCAAAAGCTTCGTTGAGTTCAATAATATCCATATCTTCTAACGAAAGATTGGCTCTGGAAAGCGCTTTTTTGGTCGCTTCTACTGGTCCGATTCCCATAATTCTAGGTTCTACACCAACCACTGCGCTTGAAATAATTTTTGCCAATGGCTTCAAATTATATTTTTTTACGGCGTCTTCACTTGCCAAAATCATGGCAGCAGCTCCGTCATTTAAACCCGAAGAATTTCCTGCAGTAACACTTCCTCCATCTTTTTTGAAAGCAGGTCTTAGCTTCGCTAATTTGTCTAAAGTAGTATCTGGTTTTACAAATTCGTCTTGTGAAAAGATTTTCGGTTCACCTTTTTTTTGTGGAACTTCTACGTTTACAATTTCTTGAGCTAATCTTCCTGAATTTTGAGCAGAAGTAGCTTTTTGTTGAGAATGTAAAGCGAATTCATCTTGCGCTTCTCTGGAAATTTTATAGATTTCAGCTAGATTTTCCGCGGTTTCTCCCATTCCGTCAACTCCGAAGAGTTCTTTCATTTTAGGATTAACAAACCTCCATCCGAAACTGCTATCAAACAACTCTACATCTCTGCCAAAAGGTTGAGCTGATTTACTCAAAACAAAAGGCGCTCTAGTCATTTGTTCTACTCCTCCTGCAATGTAAAAATCGCCTTCTCCAATTGCAATCGCTCTGTACGCATTGGAAATTGCTGCCATTCCAGAAGCGCATAATCTGTTCACGGTTTCTCCACCAATTTTTATAGGAATTTCTGCCAAAAGTGAAGCCATTCTTGCTACATTTCTGTTATCTTCGCCAGCTTGATTGGCACAACCTAAAATCACATCTTCTATTTCTTCGGCTGGAATTTGTAGATTTCTTTTTACAATTTCCTTCAAAACGATGGCTGCTAAATCATCTGCTCTTACGTCTGATAAGCCTCCTTGAAATTTAGCAATCGGTGTTCTGATGTAATCTATGATGTATACTTGTTTCATATTTTTAATGAGATAATTAGATGATGTGGTAATGTGATAATTAAAAAAATCAGCACATTTTCACACTAACACATCTATAAATCAACTACTTTTTTATCAATTTTATAAACAGTTCCTCTGAAACTTGCGACCACCACTTTATGCTGATTGGTAATCGTAATATCATAAACTGCCGTTTTTCTGGTATCTGCCATGAGAATACTTTCGGCAAAAAGCTTGTCTCCTAAACGTACTGCTTTGGTAAAATTAATCATACAATTGAGTGCAACTGCTGCATCTCCCATATTGTTAGAAGAAAATGCCAATGCAGAATCCGCAAACGCAAAAGTTACTCCGCCATGAACCGTTTTTAAGCCATTAATCATCTCTTTTTTGATGGGCATTTCAATCAAACAGTAATGTTCGCGAACCTCAACCAGTTTTATCTCCATCCATTGAGAGAAAAAATCTTGATTGAGCATATATTGTGCGGTTTCTAATGGTGTCATTTATTATAAAATTGTAAAGTCGTTAATTTGTAAAATTGTGTAGTTGATTTATTTAAGTTTTCTGCCTTTTAAAAAACTATTGTATATGGTAAAAATTAAAACAAACACTGTTAAAATCAACCATTTATCTTGGAAAAACTGTACAAAAGTATCCTCAGAATTGTTGATGAATTTATTCATAAAAAAACTCATCGGAACAATAATTACGAAAGATACAATAGCGTTTATGATTGCAATAATTAGTTTTGGATTCATATTTTGAATGTGATAATGCGTTAATGAGACAATTTGATAATGAAATTGAGCTCTTAAATTAATTCAATTTTCTAAGCAACGGACTTTGTCTGTAGCGTTCTTCTTGGTATTCTTCGTAGAGATTTTGTAAGACTTCCGAAATTTTTGAAAAGCCTATTTCTTTTCCCCAATTCAATAATCCTTTCGGATAATTTACACCTTTTTGCATCGCTGTTTCTATGTCTTCATCATTGGCAATTCCTAATCTTTTTGCTTCTACCGCTTCATTGATGAGCATAGAAATAATTCTCATAAAAATCATTTCATACAGACTTTCATCTTTTACAACTTCTTGATTCTTGGCTCTTGATTCTTGGCTCTGTTCAGAATAATCATAGAAACCTTTACTTGTTTTTCTGCCAAGTAATTTGGCTTCATTCATTCTTTGCTGAAGCAAGGAAGGTTTATATTTGGGATCGAAAAAATAATCCTGATAAACCGTTTTCGTTACCGAAAAATTAACATCAATTCCGATTAAATCCATCAATTCAAATGGCCCCATTTTGAAATTCCCAAGAGATTTCATCGCATCATCTACTTGTTCTGGTGTTGCCAAATTTTCTTCTACAATTCTCAATGCTTCACCATAAAAAGGTCTTGCAATTCGGTTAACAATAAAACCAGGCACATCTTTAGCAATGATAGGAGATTTGCCCCAAGATTTCATAAAATATACGATTTCTTGAACTAAATTATTTTCAGTCAATAATCCTGGAATTACCTCAACTAAGGGCATTAATGGCGCTGGATTGAAAAAATGAATTCCGATAAAACGTTCAGGATTTTTAAGTTCTGACTGAAGCAAAGTAATGGAAATAGACGAAGTATTAGAGCCCAAAACACATTTTTCTGAAACATAAGTTTCTAACTCGGCGAAAACATTTTGCTTGATTTCTTTATTTTCGATGATGGCTTCTATGACCAAATCACAATCTTTAAGATTTTCTAAATCAAGGCAAGGTTTTATTTGGCTAAAAATTTCAAGTGCTTTTTCAGTAGAAATTTTTCCTTTTTCCGCTAATTTATTTAATGTGGTTTTTAAATTTTTTAGAGATTTTTCGGTTTGTGAGAAGTTGGCATCGTATAAAAAAACCGCGCAATTTGCAGTAGCTGCCACTTGCGCAATGCCAATTCCCATAGTTCCTGAGCCGATGATTCCTACTTTCTTCATAATATGATGATGTGATGATGTGACGATGTGATAATCTGCAAATCAACACATCATCACATCATTATTATTTTCCTGTATAATTGGGTTTTCTTTTTTCTAAAAATGCAGTAACGCCTTCTTTGAAATCTTGGGTTTCTGCTGCGTCTTGTTGATAAATTCCTTCTAAATCCAATTGCTCTTTTAAATCGTTTTCATAAGAATGATTGAATGCTTTTTTGGTTAACGCAATCGCTTTTGTGGGCAAGCTAGAAAGCGTTTCCAGCACTTCCATAGATTTTGCAGAAAATTCTGCATCACCGAAAACATCTGCAATTAAACCCAGTTTCAATGCATCATTTGCCGAGAGTTTTTTTCCTGTAAAAGCAAGATAATTCGCTTGTTGACGTCCTACTAACTTTGGCAACCAATATGTTCCGCCAGTATCTGGTATTAACCCAATATTTACAAAAGCTTGAGAAAAATAGGAATTTTCTGTAGCCAAACAAATATCACAAATCAGCGCCAACATTGCTCCAGCTCCAACTGCAGGACCATTCACCAAAGAAACGACTGGTTTTCTACAATGTGCAATTTCTTCAACTAAAGGATTGTAATAATCTACCACCATTTTCTGAATCACTCTTTCTTCTTCTACATTTCCGAGTGAAAGTGCTTCCTTCAAATTTTGTCCCGAACAAAAAGCTTTTCCTCTGCCAGAAAGTGCTACACAACGCACCTTTTCATCTTCATTGCATGCTACAATGAAATTTTTCAACTCTTGGAGTAAAACTTTATTGAGTGAATTGTAGGTTTCGGGCTGATTGAGATAAGCGATTTTCAACTTACCCTCGAAATGGGTTTCTATTTCTATCTGAGTGTACATTTTCTTTAGAATTGTTAATTTGTAAAATCGTAAAGTCGTTTTTACAAATCTAATGTTTTTATGTGATTTTTTTTGGTTCTGCGATTTTGCAACTTTACAGTTCTACAATTTTACGTTAATGACATTTAAAATAATCAAAAGGTTCTAAACAATCTTGGCACTGATAACTGGCTTTGCAAAGTGTAGACCCGAATCTGCTGATTTG
>DITA01000116.1:0-6259 GCA_002422665.1 Flavobacteriales bacterium UBA6196 | reverse complement strand
TCTCTGATTTGATAAGGAGAAAGCCTGAATTCTACAAAAAATCTGTCCCAATTGATGCTGATAATCGTGTTCCTGTAATCATTATAATATCCTCTATATAAATCATTGGTGTAATAATCATTAGGATATTCATAATAATATTCGTCTGGATAATTGTAATCATCATAATAATATTCATAGCCATAATTGTTGCCATAATCATCATTAGGATAATATTGTGCGTATGAAATTCCTGTAACTGATAACGCAGAAACGAGGAATAATTTTGTGAATATAGATTTCATCTTCTTAGTTATTTAATGTTCTATTATGCATTATTAAAAATACGTGCCAAACTTTATATTTTTTGATAACGAAAGGTTGTATCTTTTTAAAAATGTAGAATTTAAGCCATATTTACTAACTAAGAATTTGATATAGAAAAATAAAAAAAGTTAAAATCTAAACTCGATTTTAACTTTTTTATTGTGTAACTGAGTAATTTTAATCTCAATTATTGTCTGTTTGATTCACTTACAAACTGTGCAATTTTATCATTAAAATGTTCTTTTTGTAATAAATCTTCTAGTGCAATATGCATTCTATATCTCCAATAATGAGGGAAAACCGCTGGATTATTGATTCTCTCGTCATCTGCATAAGGATTTACAATTTCATAATCTGTAGCAAAATACTCTTGAATTGGGAAAATCGCTAACATTGCTTGAGAATGCAAATGCTGTTTCATAATAATCTCTGCCAATTCTGGAAGAAGTTCCGAAGGCGCAGTTCCGTATTGATTAAGCTGATTATTATAATAATTTTGTGTAAGTTCTCTGTTTTCTTTCCACCATTGTCTTAATGTAGAACTGTCGTGAGAAGAAGCCGTAACTACGTTCATATAACCTGCATTTTGAGGATTGTAATACGGAACATCTTCTTTTGGCGAACGCTGAACTTTTAATGCTGTAATTCCTAAAGCATCCATCACACCAGGAACACAATCTGGAACCAAACCTAAATCTTCGCCGCAAATTAACATATCTGTTGCAGAAAGAAGCATTGGTAATTTTTCCATGGCTTTTTCACGCCAAAGTCCATCTTGTCTTCTGAAGAAATAATCAATATACAATTCATGCAATGCATTCTTTTCCCAATCAGAAAGATGTTGATATGAAGATGTTTTTTGAATATTAAATCTTGGATGATAAACAATGTCTTCGCCATTATTTTCGGTTAAGAATAAAACATTAGCAGCAAGTGAAATCAGTTTTTCTTCCATCCAATCTCTAGGATGTGTTTTAAAATAATCTACTAATTTTCTTTGCGAATCATATTCTGGTTTGAAATGATACACGCCATTTTCTTGATATAAGAAATGTTCTGCAATAACCTCTTTTTCGTAACCGAAATTATCCCAAAGAATTTGGTCATTGATAAAAGGTCTGCAATATCTATCATAATTAAATGGAATATGTCTTGCCGAAAACTCTTGCAAAGTCACAGGAACCGCAGGATAAAAATATCCTAAAATCCCTTGTGTAGCAGTCATTGGCATTCTCCAAATTCTGAAAAACCCTAGAATATGGTCTATTCTCATCGCATCAAAATAGCGCGCAATTACGTTAAAGCGTTTTTTCCACCAATCGTAATTGTTTTCTTTCATCACTTCCCAGTTATACGTTGGGAATTCCCAGTTTTGACCTAAATCAGAGAATTCATCAGGTGGTGCACCTGCTTGAAAATCCATCCCGAAAAGTTCTGGCTCTGTCCATGCATCGGCAGAAAATCTGTAAATACCGATTGGCAAATCTCCTTTAAGAGAAATTCCTAAACCATGGGTGTAATCAACAGCATCTTTTAACTGTAAATGCAACTGATATTGCACCCAAGAATGAAGCATTACGCTTTCAAATTCGGCATGTTTCGCGTCAAAAAATTGAGAAATTTTTCCTGCAACGTATTTTTTATGCGTTTTCCAATTGTTGAAATTCGGAGTGTTATTTTTGTCTCTTAAAACACAAAAAGCAGCATAAGGTTTCAGCCAATCTGCATTTTCTTTCAAGAATTTCAAGAAATCTTTGTCTTTGAGAATTTCAGATTTATTTTCTTCAAAAACAGCTTTGATGAATTTCCATTTTCCTGAAATCATTTGCTCATAATCCACAAATTTTTCAGCATTTAATTCATCTTTTTTGTGCTTATATTCTACTTTTAAATCTTCTGGAATTGAAAATTGCAGATTCTCTAAACTCAAATACTGTGGATGCAATGCATACACCGAAATCGCAGCATAAGGATAAGAATCCGTCCAACTGTAATTGGCGGTAGTATCATTAATTGGCAAAATCTGAATGATAGAAAGATTGGTTTTATGTGCCCAATCTGCTAATTTTTTAATATCGGTAAACTCACCAACTCCAAAACCATTTTCGCTTCTTAAACTGAAAACAGGAATGGCAACTCCAGCTGCTTTGTAAAGCTGTTCGGCATTAAATCTGAAATAATGATCTGCGTGAACTTGCAAAACTTCTGCATCTTGATTCGGGAAAGCTAATCTGTTTTCGCCGTATTCTACTGCAATAACTTCACCTTTTTTCTCGTCGAAAATCCCGTATTTATACTGTACAAATTCTTTTTGTTTTTTTAAATTTACTGCCAATTCCCAAACGCCAACAGAAGTTTGAGCCATTTTGGGAGCGTCAGCATAACTCCAGTTACCCAAAACTTCATTATTTCCCAAAATCACCATTTTCCAATCAGGCGAATACAGCGGAGCTTCTATTCTGAAATGATGCGTATGTTTCTTAAGAATGGCAACTTTCTCTGCTTTGAAATCTCCTAGTTTATTGTGAAGAATTTTATTATTGAGATAGTTTTCGGGGAAATTTTTATTGTTCCAGACATCGTAAATGTTATACTCTTGGAAATTATTCACAAAATTCAATCTATGATGGCAAATCTCCTCATTAATGATTTGATTATTAGCATCTAGAACCAAATATTTGTATTCTATAGATTTAGAGAAAAAATCGATTTCGCCCTTCCAATTTCTATTATCGGAGAAATGAAGGTCATGTGTTTTCACATTTTTCCCTTCAGAAACTTGAATGGCTAACCTCTGCCCAAACTCAGTTCCATAATTAATAGTGAAATTTAATTTCATTTTTTTTCGTTTTTCAAATCACGAATTTACAAAAATATATATGCTTTAGAAAAAATTAATTACATGATTTTTAATTTGTTTCTGATAATTTATGCCTTAAACAAAGGGATTTAATATCTCTTAATGATACAATAATATCTAGTAATGTGTCTAAAAAATCAAGGTATTTTAAAAAAAATTTTATTCTACTGAAAATTTATGATTTTTAGTGAAAAGTATTCCCAATTTACAATCAGGAGTCTATTTTCAAGAAAACAAAAAACCCTTTCTGCATTTAGAACACAAAAAGGGTATATTATAAAAATTTGATTTTTTTTAATTTAAAACGTAAGAAGTTCCTTCTCTTCCGTCTTTCAGTTCTATGCCTTGTTCTAATAACTTATCACGAATTTGGTCAGAAAGTTCAAAATTTTTGGCTTTTCTGGCTTGATTTCTAAGTTCTATGAGTACTTGTAATGTTTGGTCTAATTTTGAATTGTTATTTTCTTCAATATTTTGTAAACCTAAAACATCAAACACAAAAGCGTTCATTAAGGTTTTTAATTCTTCTAAATCTTCAGAAGTAATATTTTCTTTACCATCTTTCAGTTTAAAAATAAAACTTACTGCTTCAAAAAGATGAGAAATTAAAATTGGCGAATTGAAATCATCATTCAATGCATCATAACACTTCTGTTTCCATGAATTTAGATTAAAATCGCTTTCTGCTTTCTGCTTTCCGCTTTCTGCCGATTGCTGATTGCCGATTGCTGATAGCGTTTTCAAAGATTCCATCAATCGTTGAAATCCCTTTTCTGAAGCCAACATTGCTTCGTTTGAAATATCAAGAACGCTTCTGTAATGCGCTTGTAAAAAATTAAAACGAACTACAGTTGGATGAAATGGTTTTTCAAAAAAATCATTTTCACCAGAAATTAATTGCTGCGGTAGAATGTAGTTTCCTGTAGATTTACTCATTCTTTGCCCGTTCATGGTGAGCATATTTGCATGCATCCAATATTTCACTGGCGAAACACCGTTGCAACCTTTTCCTTGTGCAATTTCGCATTCGTGGTGCGGAAATTTAAGATCCATTCCACCTCCGTGAATATCAAATTGTTCGCCTAAATACTTGGTAGACATTGCGGTACATTCTAGATGCCAACCAGGGAAACCTTCACCCCAAGGTGAAATCCATTTCATAATATGTTCTGGACTTGCTTTTTTCCAAAGGGCAAAATCTTGTGGATTTTTCTTTTCGTTTTGTCCGTCTAAATCACGAGTATTGGCAAAAAGTTCGTCTATATTTCTTTTGGAAAGTTCTCCGTAATTTCCGCCTTTTTCGTTGTAAGCACGCACATCAAAATAAACAGAACCGTTGCTTTCATAAGCTAGACCTTTTTCGATTAAATCTTTGGTGAGTTCTATTTGTTCGATGATGTGACCAGTTGCAGTAGGCTCAATCGTGGGAGGCAAAAGATTAAATTTTTCTAAAACTTTATGAAAATCTACGGTGTATTTTTGTACAATTTCCATAGGTTCTAGTTTCTCGAGACGAGACTGCTTCACGAAACGGTCGTTATTTACATCTCCATCGTCTGTTAAATGTCCTGCATCTGTAATATTTCTTACGTAACGAACATCATAACCCAAATGTTTCAAACTTCTATAAATGAAGTCGAAATTCATAAAAGTTCTCACGTTTCCAAGGTGCACATTGCTGTAAACGGTAGGTCCACAAACGTACATTCCTACTTTTTTTCCGTTAATAGGGGTGAAAATTTCTTTTTCCGCAGAAAGCGAATTGTATATTTTAAGTTGCATAATTTTTTAGGTTGAGGTAAAGTTTAAGATAAAAGTTGAAAACATAAAAATCAGCAACAACAAATAATTGTAGTTGTAAAAATCTGGTGTGATATTTTTTTAAATCTGGTCATAATTTATGTGGATTGATCATTATATGACTCTAATTTCCAAATTCCTTTATCTTTTAAAAATTGAGTTTCAATATAAATTCCATTATCTTTTCCTTTCAAAATAATTTTTACTGAATCTTTAGAAATTTTCTTCTCAATAGAAACTTCATTTTCATCTATTCTAAGAAGTTCATAGTTTTTTTCTTCTAAACTATTTTCTTCTGTTTTTAAATTATCTATATTAAAAACTCTAACTTTCAAAGGAAAAACAACTCGTTGCTTTTGAAAAACAGAATCTTTTTTAAATTTTTCAAAAAAAGTATTGAAATCTTCTTCTACAGTTAATATTTGATTCTCTTGAGACTTAAAATTATTTTCAATTTTATGGTCTTGACAATTTGAAAATATGATTAAAATAAATATTAGTAGTATTTTCTTCATTTCTAAAATTTTCAAATTATCTTATTTTCAAATTATCAAATTCCTAATCCAACTTCGCATGACTTCCTACATAATGCAAGAATTCTTGTCTGGTAATAGGATTGGTTCTAAAAATCCCGCTTAATTCTGCGGTGATGGTAGAACTAGCTGTGTCTTTTATTCCTCTACAATTTACGCAAAGGTGTTTTGCATCTATAATACAAGCTACATCTTTAGTCCCGAGTGCTTCTTTCAATGCATCTACAATTTGCATCGTTAATCTTTCCTGAACTTGCGGACGTTTTGCGTAATAATCTACAATTCTATTAATTTTAGAAAGTCCAACTACGTCTCCGTTTGAAATGTAAGCAACGTGCGCTTTGCCAATAATGGGTAAAAAATGATGCTCACAGAAAGAGTACACGGTAATGTCTTTCTCTACCAGCATTTGTCTGTACTTATATTTATTGCTGAAAGTAGAAATCCCCGGTTTGTTTTCTGGCAGAAGTCCACCAAAAATTTCGTTTACATACATCTTAGCAACACGTTTTGGAGAATCTTTCAGGGAATCATCGGTCATATCAAGACCCAAAGTGTGCATAATCTCTGCAAACTTTTCTTCTATAATTTTTATTTTTTCTTCTGGTGTCTTTACGAAAGCATCCTCACGAAGCGGAGTATGGTCTTTGCCTGTAAAAACATCATCATCGTTTTCAAAAAAGTTACTCATAGTCTGAAATAATGTCACAAAATTAAGAATTAATCTCTAATTCGTATTACTAAAATATTATTAGACTGA
>DITA01000013.1:0-3201 GCA_002422665.1 Flavobacteriales bacterium UBA6196 | reverse complement strand
AAAAGTAACTAATTTTGCTGGAAGTCAGAAGTCAGAAGTCAGAAGTTTTTTAGAAAAAGTACAGAAATGTTTTCTACTTTTTTTTAACATCAAACATCCAGCTTCCATCACCTCACAATTCCCGACCTTTCAAAAATCATGTTACAAAATTTACATTGTATTAAAAACTTTTGTAATTTTAGTATCCTAAATTTTTACATTCAAAGTGCCTTTTAAGACATTCTTGATTTTAAAAATTTTCGCCTTATAAGGAATTGCAGTATGCATTCCGTCTGAATTTTAGTAAATCAGATGTGATAGATGAAAATAATTTTAAAACTCAAAAGATATGAGCACTAACACTAAAGACCTCCGTAACGTAGTTTTACTCGGGCATTCAGGAAGCGGTAAAACTACATTTATAGAAACCATGCTCTACGAAGGTGGAGCTATCAAAAGAAGAGGAACTGTAGAACAACACAACACCGTTTCCGACAATACCGACCTAGAACACGAACGCGAAAACACGATTTTCTCACATCAAATGTTCGTGAATTGGAAAAAAAATAAAATCAACATTTTAGACACCCCTGGTTTTGACGATTTCGTAGGTGAAGTAATTGCCAACTTAAAAGTAGCAGATACTGCACTGATTATGGTAAATGCTGCAGCTGGTGTAGAAGTAGGCACTGAATTGGTTTGGGAATATGTAGAAGATTACAAAACACCTTCTATTTTCGTGATTAATCAGATGGATCATCAAAAAGCAGATTACGATGCTGCTTTAGAACAACTTAAAAATAGATTTGGAAGCAAAGTGATTCCTATTCAGTATCCACTAAATTCTGGTGAAAGTTTTAACCAAATTGTGGATGCCTTGAGAATGGTAATGTACGAGTTCCCTGCAACTGGTGGTAAACCAGAGAAAAAACCAATCCCAGAATCTGAAATGGCAAGAGCCAATGAAATGCACAATGCATTGGTAGAAATGGCAGCCGAAAACGAAGAAGGATTAATGGAAAAATATTTCGAAGAAGGTAATCTTTCTGAAGAAGAATTGGCACAAGGTTTAATGATTGGTTTAGCAAAACACGATTTCTTCCCAGTATTTGTAGCATCTGGTGCTAAAGATATGGGCTCTGGTAGAATTATGGGCTTTATAGATGATATCGCTCCATCTCCAGCTGACCGTTTTGGAAGCAAATTAGAAAATGGCGAAGTTTTGGCTTGTAACTCTGCAGACAAAACCACTATTTTCATTTACAAAACTCAATCTGAACCGCAAGTTGGCGTAGTTTCTTATTTCAAAGTATTCTCTGGCGAAATAAAACCAGGAGATGAACTGATTAATGCCAATAACGGTGAACTCGAAAGAATTTCTCAAATTTTCGTAGCAGAAGGAAAAGAGAGAACCGCCGTAGATAAATTAGTTGCGGGTGACCTAGGCGTTACCGTAAAACTTAAAAGCGGACATTCTAACAATACCCTCAATACAAAAGGGGTTGATAGAAAAATAGAACCTATGAAATTCCCAGAAAGCAGATTGAGAAAAGCTGTTTTCGTAGAAAATACCGCAGAAACCGAAAAACTTTTTGCTGCACTTAATAAACTTAAAGAAGAAGATCCTACCCTAAAAGTAGAGATAGACCATGATACGCACGAGGCGATTTTAGGAGGACAAGGTCAGTTGCACCTAGACTTGGTAAAATATCGTCTTGAAAAAGATTTCGGAGTGAAAATGGAAATGAAAAATCCTAAAATTTCTTACCGCGAAACCATCACTGGAAAAGCAGAAGCAGATTACAGACACAAAAAACAATCTGGTGGAGCTGGACAGTTCGGTGAAATTCACATGAGAGTAGAAAACTACTACGAAGGAATGCCAGAACCAGAAGGTGTAAACATTAGAAGCAAAGAATTCGAAGATTTACCTTGGGGTGGAAAATTTGCTTTCTACTGGTGTATCGTAGGTGGAGCGATAGATTCTCGATACATCGGCGCCATTAAAAAAGGAATTATGCAACAGTTAAAAGAAGGTCCATTAACTGGTTCACATTGCCAAAACATCAGAGTTTCTGTATATGACGGAAAAATGCACAGTGTAGACTCTAATGATATTTCTTTCCAATTGGCAGCTTCTGGCGCGTTTAAAGAAGCGTTCCATAATGCGCATCCACAATTGCTAGAACCTATGTATCATGTAGAAATTCTTGCTCCAGATGAATGTACCGGTGATGTAATGGGGGATTTACAAACCAGACGTGCCATGATTTCTGGAATGGATAGCGAAGGTCATTATCAAAAAATTATGGCCGAAGTTCCATTGGCTGAAATGAATGATTACGGTTCTACACTACGTTCATTAACAGGAGGTAGAGCAAAATTCTCTATGAAATTCAGCGACTACCAATTGGTTCCTGCCAATGTACAACAAGACCTCGTGAAAAAACATGCTGCTGAAAAAGTAGAAGCATAGTTTTTCTAATATAATTTCGAAGAAAACCTCAACGCAAGTTGGGGTTTTTTTGTTTGAAATTTGAACGAAATATAATGGCTTTTTTGAATTCTTAAAACCTGCGGATTTTAAATATAGTGAAAAAGAAATCCTCTCAAAATTAGACTTTTTTTGTGAGTTAGAATTTTCTTATATTTGTTGTTGTACGCAATTTTTACAAACTTTCGCAAATGAAAATCTTAAAAGAATTTGATGGGGCTGAATTTCTATTCACTGTAAATGAAAAAATATTAAATTGGAATTTGGAAATGGTTCATGGTCTTGCCCATTCAAGAAAATGGGAAGATTATGGTTTCGTAGAACTAAATTTTTATGAATTAGAAAATTATAAAAAAATTAAAAAGATTGATTCATTTCCTGATTATTCACAAAATCATAACTCTTTCATCGAATGGAAAGTAGACGAGCAAAGTTTTGAAGACTTGTCAAAAATTAATAAAATTAATGAAATATATGATTATGCTAGATTTATCAGTTCGTACATTTCTGGACTAAAAGGAAAAAAAATAAATTTTGTATTTGAAATTATCTTTATTGGTTTTCATCCTGTTGATAGTGGAAATCCACGAAGGGACTCTTATGGAAGAGCATTAATCATGGCAATCGTAAGTTGTTTTGATGAAAATGCACATAATAATGAATTAAAACATAAAAAAATTTATCATAATAATTAATCGCTGATTTTGGATCAGTAACAAAAGTTGGGG
>DITA01000130.1:0-15486 GCA_002422665.1 Flavobacteriales bacterium UBA6196 | reverse complement strand
ACGAAGGAAATGTTCCTGCTCAAAAAGTGGTCAACGAAATTTTTGAAATTGGGACTCAAGAATGGCGCGGAATAGGAAGTATTCCAGACAGTGGTTTGGTGATGAAAGAAAAGTACAAAGATTTTGATGCTTCTAAGAAATTTGACATTGAAAATTTAGAAAAAAAGGAAGAAAATCTTTGTATTGCTGGAGAAATCCTTAAAGGCATAAAAAAACCAGTTGAATGTCCACATTTTGGTAAAATTTGCAATCCTGGGAATCCTTTAGGAGCACCTATGGTTTCTTCAGAGGGAGCTTGTGCAGCGTATTATCATTATAGTTAATAGAAGCGAGATTCAAGAAGTGAGATTTCAGTTTTTTATTTAAAAAATTACATCTCATTTAATGATTATCTCATATCTAAAGTCTCATATCTCAAATCTTAAAAAAATGTTTAAAATATTTCTTACCATATATTCTGGCTTGGAACATGCTTTTGAAGCCGACCATTTATTGGCGGTAAACACACTCGTTTCTCACCGCGAAAATCTGAAACAGTCCATGAGAGATGGAATTTATTGGGGAATTGGTCATACCGCAACTATTTTTTTCATTGGGATTTTAATGATTGGATTCAAATTTAATATTGGAGAAGATATTTTTAAAAATTTCGAAGCTGGAGTTGGTGTTATGTTGATATTTCTAGGTTTTTATAGAGTTTACAAACTCTATTTCCCGAAAGAACACACGCATACTCACAACACTTCCAGAGCGGCTTTTGGCGTAGGATTAATTCACGGTTTGGCTGGGAGTGGAGCATTGGTTGTTTTGGTAATTTCTCAGATGAAAACACCTTTAGAAGGGTTGATGTACATTCTTATTTTCGGATTGGGCTCAATTTTTGGGATGTTTTTAGCGGCGTACTTGTTCAGTATTCCTTACACTAAAAGTCTCTTAAAATCTAAAAAATTACAAGCCAGTTTAGTGATTATTTCCTCTATACTTTGTATCGTTTATGGCGGAAAAGTGGTGGTTGAAAATTTAGGGTTGCTTTAATATTTAGAGTAAAAAATGTTTCGGCAAATTATGCAACAACTCTGTGTTGATAATTTCCGCACAGATCGTTGGTTTTTCCCAATGTCCGTTGTGTCCGCAATCGAGAACATAAATTTTGATGTTGGTCTTTTCTGGAATAATTTTGAGAAGATTTTCGGTTTTTACAGCATTGTCATATTTCCCAGCAATGATGAGAATTTTCGCATCTAAATTTTCTAAAATTTCAGTTCTGTCTGGTCTTTCTGCCATTCCTAATTGAGCTGCTTTTACGCCATTTTTATCAGTAGATTTTGCGATGTTTTTCGCCAATTCTATTTTGCCTTCTAAAATATCTTTTTCATTATTGCTAAAAAGGTTGGGGATAGAAGTTTTGACGAAAGTTTCAAAATTTTCATCAATTACGGCAATACTTCTTGTTCGGATTGCTTTTTTCTCTTCATCATCTGCAAGTGTAGTCGAGAAAAATAAAGTCATGCTTTCTAAAATTTCAGGAAAATTTTCTGCAAAAGCCAGAGAAACATAACCTCCCAAAGAATGTCCTAGCAAATTGATTTTCTCTAATTTTAGAGCATCAATTACTTCTTTTACTTTTTCTGCCATCAATTCTACGGTGTGTATTTCTTGATAAACTTTAGATTTTCCATGTCCGGGTAAATCTATTTTAATCAATGTGAAATCTTTAGAAAGATGAGCTTCCATTTCGTCCCAAATGGTAGTATTTTCCATAAAACCATGAAGTAAAACCAATGGTTTTTTGCCGTTTCCTGAAATTTCGTGATGTAGCATAATTTTTAATTTTTTAGATGAGAGAAGCGAGATACGAGATTAAAGATTTCAAATTTTTCAACCTTTATCTTTACCTCAATTTATTTCCAAATATCAATATAATCTACAAAACCTTGAGCGTTTATTTTCTGCTGAAGTCTGAAGAATTCTCCCTTTCCTTCATCTCTGAAAGTATTGCTGTTGCTCTTAGATTCCGTTCTGCCATTGATGGTTTGCGTGATTTTTCCGTAAAAATTAATGTGTTTTGGCGATACTCTGTCTGCTTTTCCATCTATGACGAGTATGTTTTTTCCAGATTTTGCATTTCCTTTTACTTCGTAACCATCACTCATGATTTTTGTGAAATTCACGGTTCCAGTTAATGAAACGCCATCATCAGACACGAAAGTAAGTTTATGTTTTCCGCTTAAATCGCCAAAATTATTTTTGTTGTTCAATGCTCTGATACTGTCATTGTACTTCATTCTCACCGCATTGATGGAATCAATAATCTTCGTGCTGTCTATATCTTTAGCATTATTTTCTCCGGTTTTGTTGCACGAGAAAGCGATGAGAATCAAAGGAATAAAAAATAGTTTCTTCATGGTTATCGAATTAATTTGTATTGATTGAAAACAAATTTAAACCAAACTTTTTATTCTACCGATACTTACTTTAAAAATTGTAAAACAGCGTAAAGTGAAATGCTAGAAATGAAAATCCAAAGGATAATGCCTAAAAGAAGAGGTTTAATACCTAAATTTTTGAGATTTTGTAAAGATAATCCTGCTCCAATTAAGAAAAGAGCAACCTTGAGTGTGTCTCTGGAAATTTCAGAAATGATAGAATTGAAATTTTGTAAAAATGGAAGGTAAGTTCCTGCTAAAATCGCTAAAACAAAGAAACCAATGAAATAAGGAATCTTAATTTTCCCTTCACTTTTGGTAAAAATAGAAATAAGAAAAGCCAACGGAATAATCCATAAAGCTCGTGCTAATTTTACGGTGGTGGCAATCTGTAATGCTTCGTTGCCGTATTTACTTGCAGCGCCAACTACAGAACTCGTATCATGAATAGCGATAGCGCTCCAAATTCCAAATTGATTTTGACTTAAATTAAAAAAATGCCCAATTTCTGGGAAAATAAAAAGTGCAACAGCATTCAAGACAAAAACAATTCCTAATGCTACAGAAGTTTGTTTGCTATTGGCTTTTAAAATGGGTGCAACTGCTGCGATGGCGCTTCCTCCACAGATTGCGGTTCCTGCGGAAATGAGTTGAGCAATGGTTTTGTCAATTTTTAAAATTTTGGCTAATAATAAACCGAAAATCATGACCAAAGCAATCGTAGAAACCGTAAAAAGAAAACCTTGGCTTCCTGCTTCTATTGCGGTATTCAGATTAATTCCGAAACCTAATCCTATAATAGAATACTGCAATAATTTTTTGACAAAAGTATCTGTCTCTAGAACTTTCCCGAATATATTCACAAAAAGAATTCCGAATAATAAGGCAATTGGCGGAGAAACAAGTGGTGAAAAAGATAAAACAGCGAGTGCTAAAAAAAGGATTTGAAGAAGTAATTTTTTTTGAAGCATGTTCTTTCTGAATTATCGATTGCGAAAATATTCAAAACCAAAATTTGCTATTGTAACTTTTGTTACATAAGAACTCTCGCCAATGAAATAGTTTTGTAAAAAATAGAAAAAATGAAAAAGTTAATATCAATATTGAGCTTTGGAGCTTTAGTTATTATAGGAACACAGTGTTCTTCTCCTAAACCAGCAGAAAGTAATGCTCAAACTGAAGCCCCAAAAGAAGTTTCGATTAAAGAACAAGTTACAAACGGAGCATTTTTAGTAGATGTAAGAACCCCACAAGAATTTGCAGAAGGAAGTGTAAAAGGAGCCGTGAATATTCCGCTTGATGAAGTAGAAAGTAGATTGAATGAATTCAAAGGAAAACCTTTTGTAATTGTTTTTTGTAGAACAGGAAACAGAAGCAGCCAAGCGAAAGTGATTCTAGAATATAACGGAATAAAAAATGTAACCAACGGAATCAATACCAAAACGGTAAACGAAGAATTGGCAAAATAAAATGTTCTAAACAATTTACTTATAAAAAAAGCTTTCAAAATTTTGAAAGCTTTCTTTTTTATCCATGAAATGATGATTTTATTTCTGTTTTTTATAAAACTCGATTCCACATTCTAAGAATTTTTTGAAATCTTCTTTCGGCATATAACCAGAAACAGGAGTGTTAATCACTTTTCCTTCTGGAGTTACCAAAACGTAATGCGGTTGAGAATTATTATTAAAATTCACTTGTTGGAACATACTCCATTTATCACCGATGGTTTTAATACGTTTCATTTGTCCGTTTCCTAAATCTACTTTGGTTTGTTCTGCTTCTGGCAATTCTTCTTTGTCGTCTACATAAAGAGAAGCGAGAATGACTTCGTTTTGTAAAGTTGGCAGAATATCTGGTTCACTCCACACAAATTCTTCCATCTTTCTACAGTTTTCGCAACCATAACCTGTGAAATCTATCAAGACAGGTTTGTTTTCTTTCTTTGCTAATGCTATTGCTTTAAAATAATCATGTTCTGGATGCATTCCTAGAATTCCGTCTTTTTCATCATGAAGATAACTCACATTAATTGGAGGCAAAATTCCTGAAAGCATTTGTAATTTCGGTCTTTCTGCAGGAAATAAACCTTGAACTAAATAAATCACAAAACCAATTCCTAAAACTCCAAAGATTTTTCGGGTAACAGAAATTTTTTGGTTTTTATCATCGTGTGGAAATCTGATTTTTCCAAATAAATAAAACACTAAACCGATGGTGATGATAATCCAAATCGCGATGAAAAGTTCACGTTTTAGTAAGAATGTTTTAGAAACTAAATCTGCTTTTGATAAAAATTTCAATGCTAAAGCTAATTCTACGAAACCTAGAACTACTTTTACGGTATTCATCCAGCCACCAGATTTTGGTAAACTTTGTAACGCTTGCGGAAATAATGCCAATAATCCGAAAACAATTGCCCAACTTAAACCAAATCCTGCTAAAGCAAAGGTTAGTAACATCGGAACGTTTGCAGAACCCGTAACAGCGCTTCCTAATAAACTTCCTAAAATTGGTCCAGTACAAGAAAATGAAACAATGACCAAGGTTAAAGCCATAAAGAAAATCCCGATGATTCCTCCTGCTTCTTCCGCTTTTGAAGATTTATTGGCTATAGAACTTGGCAATGTAATATCATAATATCCGAAGAAACTTCCTGCGAAGAATAAGAATATCAAGAAAAATGCAATATTTAAGCTAACTGATGTAGAAATTTGATTAAAAATATTTCCCGCAATTCCATCAATAATGTGAAACGGAACGCTCAATAAAACGAAGATTAAAAGAATGAAAAATCCGTAAATAAATGCGTCTCTTTTTCCTTTTGCTTTGTCTTTTTGTCCTTTGGTAAAAAACGAAACGGTTAAAGGAATCATTGGGAAAACGCAAGGCGTTAACAAGGCGATTAATCCGCCCAAAAATCCTAAAAATAAATAAGTGAGGTAGTTTTCAGATTTTTTTTCTTTTGCTACGCCGCAGTCTGTTAAAGGATTTTCGAAATCTAATGAAGAAACCTTTAATCCTTCTTGTTGAGGAGCAATTTCTGTATTTTCTGTGGTTACAGGAATAGTAACCGCTACAGATTTTGCAGAATCAGCATTCTGTACATCTTCTTTGTTGTCATCAGTTTTTACAACTACTGAACTTGCTATCGTTTTTTCAAATTCTAAAGATTCAGGAGCTAGACAAACTCTGTCATCACAAGTTTGATACGTAAACTCTGCGATTACATTGGTTGGTTTTTCTGGGTTTTTGAGTTTAAATTTTTGCTTAATGGTTACATTTCCAGACAAGAAAATCAAATCTGTGCCGAAAGCTTCAGAAAATTCAGTTTTTCTACTGCCTGTTTCTACAGGTTTTCCAATGAGTTGAATGTCTTTAGAATTCAGCTTCAGTTCTGTGGGAATAGCTCCAGATTCTGGGTCGATGTCTTTAGAATAAATATGCCATCCTTTGTCAATATTAGCGGTAATTACGGCTTCGTATTCGTTATTTGGGAGTGATTTTACATCGTATTTTATCGTGACGTGTTTCTGAATTTGTGCAGAGAACAATGAGGTAACAGCGATAAAAAGTAAAAGCAAAAACTTCTTCATTATTTAATTTTTAGAGGTACAAAAATATAAAATTGTAGGTCTTAAAAAGATATAAATAGTCTGATTTAACTTATTTTAAGAATTAATTTTATCAATTTCTTGTAAAATTTCATTTTTTTCTCTTGGTGCAAACAATTTCTTTTCTTTTTATAGAAATTTCATAAGTGTTGCTTCGGAAAAATTTACCGTTTTCAGCATTCATGATTTTTTCAATCTCAATGCCTGTGAAACCAAGTTTTCTAATGATTTCAATGATGAGAACTTTCGGTTTTCGGAATAAAATTTCTTTGTTCAAGGTAAATCCTTCTTCATTTTCATCCATTAAAATTTCTTGAAATATCTTTTCAATTTCGTTTTGATAAAAATCGTTAACCGAACTTAGATAAGACAAACTTTCACCGAATTGTTCTAGAAACTGTGGAAAAATTTCCAGAATTTTTGGGGTGAGTTGATTTCGGATTTTATTTCTAAGATAATCATTTTTTTCATTGGATTTATCTTCTCTGAAATCGATGTGGTTTTCTTCTGCAAAAGCATAAATTTCTGCTTTGGTGAATTTCAGAAGCGGACGAAGAATGCTGTTTTCATTTTTAGGAATTCCGCTTAATCCTTTAATTCCAGAACCACGAGAAAGATTGATGAAAAAGGTTTCTAACTCATCGTTGAGATGGTGTGCCGTAACAATATAATCAAGATTTTCTTCTTCTAAAATTTTGAAAAAGAAATCATATCTCAGTTCTCTTGCCCAATTTTGTAGGGATTTCATCTGAGTTTTTTCTTTTTCTGAAACATTTTTTAGATGAAATTTGATGTCATTTTTTTTGCAAAAATCTTCTACAATTTTTTGATCAAGATTAGAATCTTCTCCTCGGAAATGATAGTTAACATGAGCTACTTGGAACTCTAGACCTTTGTCATTTTGGGCGGATTCTAAAAATCTAAACAAGTGCGAAAGCACCATAGAATCTGCACCACCCGAAACAGCCAAAAGAAATTTTTTAGAAAAAATATCTTCTCCTAAAACTTCTAAATTTTCCTTAAAATTGTTAAAATCTAACAAAACTGCCTATTTTTAGGCAAATATAATTCTTCTTGTGGAATGATTTTTGTAATTTTGGTAACAATAATTTTAAAAAGATAAAAGCTTTATGAAAATTTTAAAAATTTTTGCTGTTGGAGCAATCGCACTTACGCTTACTTCATGTGTGAGCAAAAAGCAATATGATGCATTAAATCTTAATTACAAACAATGTATTGAGAATGCAGGAGAGAGACAAAGACAAATTCAAGATTTACAAGCAGCAAATGCAGGTTTGACCAGTGAAAACAACTTATTAAGAGACCAAAACGGTGCACTTAAATCTTCACTAGACGCTTGTTTGTCAAACGCAGGAAAAGGTTCTGCTAATATTGATAAATTAATCGGAGAGATTAATGCGTCTAACTCTTACATTAAGCGTTTGATTTCTACCAATTCTAAAAATGACAGTTTAAATTTAGCTTTATCTAATAAATTAAAAAGAAGTTTAGATAATGTAGCAGATGCAGATGTAGATGTAAAAGTTCTAAAAGGAGTAGTGATGATTTCACTTTCTGACAAAATGCTTTACAAAACAGGAGATTATAACATTTTACCAGCAGCTCAAGAAGTTCTAGGAAAAGTGGCTAAAGTGATTAATGATTATGATACTTACAGCGTTCTTATCGAAGGAAATACGGATAATGTTCCTTTAGCAAGTGCTAATTTACCAAAAGACAACTGGGATTTATCAGCGCTTAGAGCTACTTCTGTTGCGAAAATTTTACAAACACAATTTGGCGTAAATCCTAACAGAATTACAGCAGGTGGTAGAAGTGAGTACAATCCTAAAACGACCAATGCTTCAGTTTCTGGACGTGCAGAAAACCGTAGAACAGAAATCATCATCATGCCTAAGCTAGATGAATTCATGAAATTAATGGACATCGCTCCAGTAAAAAAATAAATTTGCTTTTTCGCAATGAACCAAACCTTCAAGGATTTAGAATCCTTGAAGGTTTTTTATTTTCAAAAAATCATTAGAAATTCTGTAATTTTGTAAAAAATCATCACATCAATCCATGAGTTATTTCGAAGAATTGCATCCAGAAATGGATAGATATTTAGAAGATACTGCTTCTGCAGAACCAGAAATTTTGAAAAGATTACGAAAAGAAACTTTTCAGAAAACTACACAACCACACATGATTTCGGGATATCTTCAAGGTAGATTTCTTTCTTTGATTTCAAAAATGATTTCACCGAAAAATATTCTGGAAATTGGTACTTTTACCGGTTATGCAGCGCTTTGTTTGGCTGAAGGCTTGCAGAGAGACGGGAAATTGACCACGCTTGATGTAAATGAAGATTTGGCTTATTTGCCTCAAAAATATTTTGCCCAAAGTGAATTTGCTTCTCAAATAGAATTTAAATTACAAGATGCTAAGGAATTTTTAAAAAATTCTAGCGAAACCTTTGATTTGATTTTCATTGATGCAGACAAAGAAAACTATCCTGAATATTTACAATTGGTGAAACCCCGAATGAAATCAGGAAGTGTTTTGATGATTGATAATGTACTTTGGTACGGAAAAGTGCTCGATGAAAAGGGAAATAAGCAAACCGAACAGATAAAACTCGTGAATAAATTAGTTGCTGAAGATGCAGATTTTGAAAATGTAATTTTACCTTTGCGAGACGGAATTCATTTAGTTCGTAAAAAATAAAAATTAAACTCACGCATGTTAAGCAGATTTTTTGTGTGCTAATCTGTGAAATCTGTGTGAAATTAAAAATTATGGAAAAATACTACTGCAGCGTATCTGTTTCACCGATGAGAGCCGAAGTTTCAGAAAAATCTGAAATGATTTCTCAGATTTTATATGGTGAAACCTGTGAAATTTTAGAAACGGAAGGGAATTTCAGTAAGGTTAAAATGGATTTTGATGGCTATGAAGGCTGGATAAATTCTTCGGTTTTGAAAAAACAAAATACTGAAATTTCTAAAAATGTGATGACGCAGTCTTTTGGTGAATTTAATTTGCCAGAAGGTAAAAGTTTACTTTCCATAGGAAGTGAAGTCGGTTTTGCAACAGAGAATTTTGTTGATACAAATAACCTGCGAGAAAGTTTAGTTGCAACTGCCAAAAAATTCTTGAATGTTCCTTTTTTATGGGGAGGAAGAAGCTTTTTTGGGATAGATGATAGCGGATTTGTGCAGTTATTATACAAAGTTCACGGAATTGCTTTACCGAGAGATCCAGAACAACAAGCTCTGCAAGGAACAGCTCGTGATTTTGTAGAAGAAAGCGAAGCGGGAGATTTGGCGTTTTTTGAAGATTCCGAAGGAAAAATTATTCATGTGGGTTTGGTGTTATCGCCTTTTGAAATTATTCATGCAAGTGGAAAAGTGAGAATAGATTCTCTAGATTTTTCTGGAATTTACAATGCAGAACAAAATAAACATACGCATAAATTGAGGTTTGTGAAAACTTTGATTTAGGTTAAATAAATAATTTGAAATTTTGTAAATATTTACTTTATGAATAGTATAGTTTCTTTTTTAGATGGCTTTTCTATAGCTTTGGTTATTGTTTTGTGGAGTTATACTATTTTAAATTTTAAAAAACTGCCAGAAATTATTCCTATTCATTTTGATTTAGAAGGAAAACCAGATAATTACGGCGCAAAATATTTTATATTTCTTTTGCCTATTATTGGGACATTAATTTACTTTTTTCTCAGTTTTAACATCAAAGAAATTAATAATTATCCCGTTGAAATTACCCAAGAAAATAAAGAAATACAATTCTTCATTGGGATGATGGCAGTGAAATCTATTATTGCTTATGTTCTTTTTATTTTCTTTACTTTTCAAAAAAGAATTGTAGAAATAGCTGTTCAGCAAAAAGATAAAAAAATACCAGTAGTAAATCTTATTGGTGGATTATTTGGCATCATTGGATTTTTCATCATTCTTGCAAATATCTACAAATAATTGAAAACAATCTACAACATATCCATCTTTCATCTTGAATTAGCATTCAAGGTTCTGTCGTGGTTTAATGATAAAATTAAACGTGGTTTAGAAGGTAGAAAGCAGTCTTTAGAAATTGTAAAATCTAAAATAAAAAATGAGGACAAAGTCCTTTGGATGCACGCTGCAAGTTTGGGAGAATATGAACAAGGTTTGCCAGTTTTAGAAAAACTGAAAGAAAAATATCCCAATCATAAAGTTTTAATTACTTTTTTCTCGCCTTCTGGTTATGAAAATGTGGTGAAAAAGAATAAAGAAGATATTTTGTGTTATCTTCCTTTTGATAAAAAATCTACGATTTCAGAGTTTGTAAAAGCGGTTCATCCTGAAATTTTCTTTACCGTAAAATATGATTTTTGGTATCATCTTTTAGGTGAATTAAAAAAGACAAACGCTAAAGTTTTTGTGATTTCAGCGTTGTTTTATGAAAATCAAGTTTATTTTAAGCCGCAAGGAAAATGGTTTGTGAATGAACTGAAAAAAAATGTGGACTGGATTTTCCATCAAACCGAAAAATCTCTTTCTTTAGCTCAAAAAGTTGGTTTAACCAAAGGTTCGGTTTCTGGCGATACTCGTTTTGACCGTGTGAAACAAATCAAAAACCGAGATAATTTTGTTGAATTTATTTCAGATTTTAAAGCAGATAAGAAATTGTTGGTTTTCGGAAGCTCTTGGGAAGCCGAAGAAAAAATGGCTCAAATACTGTCTCAAAAATTAGAAAATTTTAAAATTCTCATTGCTCCACACGATTTGAAAAGAGTTCAAAATCTTAAACAAATCTTTCCAAGCGTAATTCTCTACAGTGAAATCGCAAAATCGCAAAATCGTAAAACTGAAATTGAAACGACTTCACAACTTCACGATTTTACAACTTCACAAATACTCATCATAGACTGCATCGGTTTACTTTCCAAACTCTATTCTTATGCAGATATCGCAATTGTAGGTGGTGGTTTTCACGATAAAGGATTGCACAATATTTTAGAAGCGGCCACTTTCGGTGTTCCTGTAATTTTTGGAAATCAATACAAAAAAAATCCAGAAGCAGATGCTTTAATTGCCCAAAATGGAGGGAAATCTTTTGCTCAAGTAGAATTGGCAGCTGATTTTGTCCTTGAATTGTCAAAAAATTCAAATCTGTTACAAGAAATGAGTGAAAACGCAGGAAATTTCGTTCATTCTCAACCGAATTCCTCTGAGATTATTCTAGAGAAAATTTTTGCATAATTTATTCTGAGCATAATACCTGATAACAATCATCTCGAAGCGATTTATAATCTTCATAATTTTGCAAAAAATTATCATGAAGAAAGTAATTGTAGGCGTTTTAATGTTGGTAGGCGCAATGTGGAGTTTTACGGGTTGTACTTCTAACCAAATTTCTCAAAAAGAAACCCATATCCAAGAAAATCTTAATCCTAATCAAATTTTAGAAGTTTTAAAAACTGGAAATGAACATTTTGTACATCACAAAAATGCTTTTCCGCATTTAGATGAAGCCAGAATGAAGGAAGAAGTTTCTGGGCAACATCCTATCGCAACGGTTGTGAGCTGTTCTGATTCTAGAGTGCCTGTAGAATTGGTTTTTGACCGTGGAATTGGCGATTTGTTTGTGATAAGAACTGCAGGGAATTCATTAGATGATGATATGACGATGGGAAGTCTGGAGTATGCGGTGAATCATTTACACACTAAATTAATTATTGTAGTTGGCCACGAAAAATGTGGCGGAATTACGGCTGCAATTTCTCAACATAATGAAGGAAAAGAACCCAAAGAAATCTCTAATCTTATAGAAACACTCAGAAAAGGAGTGGAGCCTTTCGTAGGAAAATCTGAAAAATTAGATGACGCAATTCATTATAATGTAGACCAACAAATTCAGAAAATTCTTCAAAATCAAGAACTGAAAGATTTAATTGATAAAGGAGAACTGAAAGTAATTGGTGGTTATTACCATCTTAGTGACGGCAAAGTAGATTTTCTTAATTAAAAATTTTAGAATATTTCTTAAATCCATTGAAAGCCCAATTCGCGGTATAATACCAAGACTTGAGCGTGGAAAAATTCATGTGTTCTTTGTAAACCAAATATTGGTCTTTCATGATATTGGTTTTCTTTCTAGAAACACTTCCTTCTCGCATTCTGTATTTAGCCAAAGTTTTTTTCAGCGGTTTTCTGTAAGGGATTTTTTAAGATGGAGCTGTGAAAAAAGTAGAAGTAGTTTCTATCACCGCTCAAAAACTCATTGTAAAAGGGGGAAAAAGAAATTGGCGGAGAAAATGTATATTGTTAAAGTGATCAATATTAAGATTAATTAATTTGTAAAAGAGATATTTTATAATCCTTATTCATAACGATAGGGATTTTTCTTTTAAAAATCATAAATTTGTAAATTCTTAGAAATCAAGTTTAACAATACTTTAAAATATTACAGCGTGTTTTACGATCACAAGCAGATAGAGCAAAAATGGCAGAAGTTTTGGGAAGAAAACCAAACTTATAAAACTGAAAATAATTCTACAAAACCGAAATTCTACGTTCTAGATATGTTTCCTTATCCTTCTGGAGCGGGTTTACACGTAGGTCACCCTCTGGGTTATATCGCCTCGGATATTTATGCAAGGTTCAAGAGACATCAAGGTTTTAACGTTTTGCATCCTATCGGTTATGATTCTTTCGGTTTGCCAGCAGAACAATATGCGATTCAAACTGGGCAACATCCTGCGATTACTACAGAACAAAATATTACCAGATACGAAGAGCAGTTGCGCAAAATTGGCTTTTCTTTCGATTGGAGCAGAGAAGTCAGAACTTCTGATGCTTCTTATTACAAATGGACACAATGGATTTTTATAGAATTGTTTCATTCTTGGTACAATAAAACTTCGGATAAAGCAGAATCTATCGAAACTTTGGTAGAACATTTTTCAAAATTCGGGACTGAAAACTTAAACGCAGTTCAAAATGATGAATTAAATTTTACCGCAGAAGAATGGAATGCTGATGATGAAAACAAAAAACAAGATATTTTACTCAATTACAGATTGGCTTATAGAGCCGAAACTACTGTAAACTGGTGTCCTGCTTTGGGAACTGTTTTGGCGAATGATGAGGTAAAAGATGGAAAATCTGAACGTGGCGGTTATCCTGTTTTTCAGAAAAAAATGATGCAGTGGAGCATGAGAATCACTGCGTATTCTGAAAGATTGTTGCAAGGTTTACAAAAACTAGATTGGCCACAACCGTTGAAGGATTCTCAAGAATATTGGATTGGAAAATCCCAAGGAGCTGCAGTAAAATTCAATGTTTCTGGAATAGATGAGCAAATTGAAGTTTTCACTACTCGTCCTGATACTATTTTTGGAGCAACTTTTATGGTTTTAGCACCAGAAAATCCTTTGGTTTCAACATTAACAACGGCAGAACAAAAATCTGAAGTTGAAAACTATATCGAAGAAACTTCTAAAAAAACGGAACGTGATAGAATGGCAGACGTGAAAAACGTTTCTGGAGCTTTCACGGGAAGTTACGCTGTAAATCCTTTTACAGGGAAAAATATCCCGATTTATATTTCAGATTACGTTTTGATGGGTTACGGAACTGGTGCGGTAATGGCGGTTCCTGCGCATGATGAACGCGACCATCGTTTCGCTAAAAAATTCGGTTTAGAAATCATCAATGTTATTGAAAACGATTTTGATATTCAAGAAGAATCTTATGATTCTAAAGATTCAGTTTGTGTAAATTCTGAATTTTTGAATGGACTGAATTATAATGACGCGAAAGCAAAAATTATTTCAGAAATCGAAAAAATGGGAATCGGTCACGGAACTACCAATTACAGACAGCGTGATGCGATTTTCTCTCGTCAAAGATATTGGGGAGAACCCGTTCCTGTATATTACAAAGAAGGAATGCCTTATACTTTGCCTGTTTCTGCATTGCCTTTAGAATTGCCAGAAGTAGAGAAATATTTGCCAACAGAAGACGGTGATCCGCCATTAGGAAATGCGAAGAACTTCGCTTGGGATGAGGTTAATCAAAAAGTGGTTGCTGTAGATTTAATTGATGAAAAAACCGTTTTCCCGATGGAACTTTCTACCATGCCAGGTTGGGCAGGAAGTTCTTGGTATTTCTTGAGATATATGGATCCGAAAAATGACGGTGAATTTTGTGCAAAAGATTTATCAGATTATTGGGGCGGCGTCGATTTATACATTGGCGGAAGCGAACACGCAACTGGTCACTTATTGTATTCTAGATTTTGGAATATGTTCTTAAAAGACAGAGGTTACATTAACCAAGATGAACCTTTCCAAAAATTAATCAATCAAGGAATGATTTTGGGATATAGCGCGTTTATTGCTGAATCTTATCATGAAGATAACAAAATAACGCCAATTTATATTTCTCAAGATTTATTAGCTCTTTCAAATGTTGAATCGGATTGGATTGAAAAAAAAGATTCTTTTTATAAAAATGAAGGACTTGACGATAAAACTATTTCAGGAATAAAATTCAGATACTTACATGTTGACATTTCATTATTGAAAAATGAAAGTAGTTTAGATATAGAAAAATTTAAGCAATGGCGTTCAGAATTTAACAATGCATTTATTGTTACAAATGATAAAGGAGAGTTAAAGGTTCTTCGTGAAGTAGAAAAAATGTCTAAATCGAAATACAACGTAGTAAATCCAGATGATATTTGTGATGAATATGGCGCAGATTGTTTGCGTTTGTATGAAATGTTCCTTGGACCTTTAGAGCAATCAAAACCATGGAACACACAAGGTTTAAGCGGTGTTTACGGATTTTTGAAAAAATTCTATAATCTTTATTTTGATGGAGATAACTTCTCAGTTTCAGACGAAGAACCAACCAAAGCAGAATTAAAAGTGCTGCATACTTTGATTAAGAAATTTACGTTTGATATTCAGAATTTCTCATTCAATACTTCGGTTTCTCAGTTTATGATTGCGGTAAACGAGTTGCAAAAGTTGAAATGCAATAAAAGAGCGATTTTAGAACCTTTGGCGGTCATTATTTCACCTTATGCACCACATATTTGCGAAGAATTGTGGGAAAAACTAGGAAAAAACACTTCTATAGAATTCGAAAAATTGCCAGAACTGAATGAAGCGTATTTGGTAGAAGATGAGATTAACTATCCGGTAAGTTTCAATGGTAAAATGAAGTTTACTTTGGCTTTAGCAGCGGATTTAGATGCTAAACAAATTGAAGAAATAGCGATGAGTAATGAAAAGGTTCAAGAAATTTTAGCGGGAGCAACTCCTAAAAAAATAATTATTGTGCCAAAGAAGATTATCAATATCGTTTTTTAAGGAATTGTTAAATATTTTTTAAAAATTTATAAAAATTTCTTTGAATATTTGAAAAAAAATA
>DITA01000107.1:0-26615 GCA_002422665.1 Flavobacteriales bacterium UBA6196 | reverse complement strand
CTTGGATTCCTATCAAAAACAAAAGCGTTTCAATAGGTGGATTTTTCTCCGTTTGAAAATTTTCAACGAAAAATTTTTCTATTTTTATCCAAAGTTCTGTTTCGTTCATGATTAATCATTAAAACTTGTCATTCTGAACGGAGTTTACGGAGTGAAGAATCTTTTGATTTTAATAAATAAGATTCTTCATTTCATTCGTTCCTCATTCATTCAGAATGACAGCGTTATTTTTTGTTTTCTAATTTTAATAAAAATGCATATTCCAGTGCGTCTTCCTTCAAGCTTTCAAATCTTCCAGAAGCGCCACCATGACCAGATTTCATATCGGTCTTGAAGATGAGAATATTATTGTCAGTTTTTAAATCACGCAATTTTGCAACCCATTTTGCAGGTTCCCAATATTGCACTTGGCTGTCGTGAAAACCAGTGGTGATTAATGCATTTGGGTAATTTTTTGCTTCTATATTATCATAAGGAGAATAAGAAAGCATATAATCGTAATATTTTTTCTTTTTCGGATTTCCCCATTCATCAAATTCTCCAGTCGTCAAAGGAATTGTTTCATCTAACATGGTAGTGACCACATCTACAAAAGGAACTTGCGCCACAATTCCGTTGAAAATTTCAGGTTCGTAATTCATAACCGCTCCCATCAAAAGTCCACCAGCTGAACCGCCCATCGCATAAAGATGTTTCGGAGAAGTGTAATTTTCAGAAATGAGGAATTTAGCAGTGTCAATAAAATCGAAGAACGTGTTTTTCTTTTTCAGCATTTTCCCATTATCATACCATTCTCTTCCTAAATATTCGCCACCACGAACGTGTGCAATCGCATAAATGAAACCTCGGTCTAAAATTGATAATCTTACATTAGAAAAACTTGCATCTATCGTGTGTCCGTAACTTCCGTAACCATATAATAAAAGCGGAGTTTCGGCAGCTTTTGGAGTGTCTTTATGATAGACTAAAGAAATCGGGATTTTCACTTTTCCGTCTCTGGAATTTGCCCAAATTCTCTCCGAAATATAATTTTTAGCATCAAAAGTTCCGCCCAAAACTTCCTGTTGTTTCAAGAGTCTGGTTTCGCCCGTTTTCATATTGTATTCATACATAGAACTTGGCGTGGTGAGCGAAGTGTAACCATAACGCAAAACTTCTGTGTCAAAATCTAAATTCAGCCCAACATAAGCCGTGTAAGTTGGCTCATCAAAAGGTAAATAATGAGATTTTCCTGTAGAATTGTCTATAATTTTCAATTGAAGTAAACCTTCGGTTCTTTCTTCGATCACGAAATAATCTTTGAAAATTTCAAAACCTTCCAGTAAAGTTTCTTTTTTATGCGGAATTACTTCTTTCCAATGTTCTTTAGAAGGCTTGTCTACTGAAGTTTTCACGATTTTGAAATTGGTAGCATCGCCTTCATTGGTGATGATGTAAAAATCATTTTGATAATGTTCTACCGCGTATTCTAAATCGTCTTCACGTTTTTGGATGACTTGCCATTCTGCAAAAACATTGTCAGAAGGAATAAACCAATGTTCATCTGAAATAGTAGAAGAACTTGCAATAAAAATATATTCTAAAGATTTTGATTTATAAACGCTTACGTCGAAAGTTTCATCTTCTTCGTGGAAAACGAGAACGTCTTCTTCCTGAGAAGTACCAATTTTATGTCTGTAAATCTGGAAAGCGCGTAACGTTTCGTCTTTTCTGATGTAGAAAAAATGTTCATTATCTGCTGCCCAAACTGTTTTACCAGTGGTGTTTTCAATTTTATCATTAAGAAATTCTCCCGTTTCTAAATTTTTGAGCAAAATGGTATAGATTCTTCTTCCAATAATGTCTTCTGAAAATGCAGCCAACTGATTATTCACCGAAACAGAGAAGCTTCCTACATCGTAAAAATCTTTACCAGCAGCCATTTCGTTGACATCTAGCATGAGTTCTGCTTCGTTTTCCAAGCTTTTAAAATGTCTGTAGAACAGTGGATATTCTTTTCCTTTTTGAAATTTTACCACATACCAATATTCATTGAAAAAATAAGGCAAGCTCTCGTCATCTTCTTTGTAACGAGCTTTCATTTCTTGGAAAAGTTGTTCTTGCAATTCTTCGGTATCTTTCATCACGAAGTCGCAATAAGCGTTTTCTTCTTCTAAATATTGTAAAACTTCGGGATTTTCTCTTTCATTGAGCCAAAAAAACGGGTCGTTTCTTTGGTGACCGTGAATTTCTAGTGATTTATTTATTTTTTTTGCTTTGGGAGCGTTCATCATTAAGTTCAATTTGAGTGGAGCAATAAGTAATTTTATTTCTCTAAATTTTAAATTTTTGCAAATATAGGTTTTCTAAAAAAGAAAAAATCACCAAAAATATTTTGATGATTTTGATAATATCTATAATGTAGAATTTTATTTGTTATTGGCTCTGATGTATTTTTCTATAGCCATCGTCATAGAAGGGTTTTCTTTAGTAGGCGCCATAACATCTATTTTTAAACCAGCTTCTTCTGCTGCGTTTTGCGTAGTGCTCCCGAAAACTGCAATTTTTCTATCTCCTTGTTGGAAATTAGGGAAATTATGGAAAAGAGATTTGATTCCTTGGTGAGAGAAAAACACAAGCATGTCATATTCTTCAATTTTCACATCAGATAAATCACTTGCTACAGTTCTGTACATCACTGCTTTTGTCCAGTCAATTCCTGATTGGTCTAAGATTTTAGTTGTTTCTTCTGTCACTACATCAGAACATGGAAGAAGGTATTTCTCGTCATGGTGTTTTTTGAAAAGTGGCAATAAATCTGCCATTGATTTTTCACCAAAAGAAATTTTTCTTTTTCTGTAAATAATGTGTTTCTGAAGATAATTCGCAATAGCTTCTGATTGGCAAATGTATCTCATATTATCAGGAACAGAGAAGCGCATTTCTTCTGCTAATCTGAAATAGTGGTCTATTGCATTTTTACTGGTAAAAATAACACCTGTATAGTGAGAAAGGTCAATTTTTTGAGTTCTTAATTCCTTAGCATCTACACCTTCAACATGGATGAAAGGTCTGAAATCAATTTTAATTTTTTCACTTTTAGCCATTTCTAAATATGGTGAAGAATCACCTTGTGGAGCAGGCTGAGAAACCAAAATAGATTTTATTTTCATTCTTAAACTTAATAAAACGATTTATAAAAACCAAAATTTCCAAAGGACCAATAGTGGTAGAATTTGGAGTGTGCAAATATACAAAAATTTATAATACCATTGTCTAGGTAAAATTTGCTGAGGATGAAACAGATAGATTAATATTTTGACAGTAAATGAGATGAAAATCAAGCTACTGTAATAAACAAAGGCATTAGAAGTTTTGAAATGCAGGTAATAATGGAGGAAACTTATGACCAAAATCACCAAAGAGTACACCATAAAATATTTCTGCGCTACAAAAGAATATCTGCCGAATCGCTCTAATTGATTGATGCTTCCGTAAAACAAATAGACGAAGATGTTTTTAATAAGTTGAAAAAGAAGCAGTGAAAAGAGAACAAAACCAAATTTGTTAAAAGTAATGCCTGCTACAACTAAATTTTGGGCAATAAATTTCGGAACAATCGGAATGAATTGCGAAAATAACACCGAAAAACTTACCGAAAAAAGTATAGTTGTGAAAATCCAACTTAAAGTGTTATTGTTTGATTCTTCATAAGGTTGTAAAATAAATTCTATCAAGGTTACATCTCTGTGCAGGGTTTTAAATATGATAATATAAGACAGAATAATGCCTATAATACAGTAAATAACCCAGTCATGATGTTCTACAACTCTTATCAATTTATTAGATTTTTTGCAAAAGTAAGAATTTTAAGGAATACATTTTGATATAAGGCTATATTAAATAATTATTTAAAACCTTAAAAACATTATCTTTGCATTTTCTTATCTCTATGAAAAAATTAGTCATTATCCCAACCTACAACGAAAAAGAAAATATAGAAAACATTATTAAAGCTGTTTTTGCTTTAGAACAAGATTTTCATGTTTTGATTGTAGATGATTCATCACCAGATGGAACCGCTGAAATCGTAAAAAATATGCAGCATGAATTTCCGCATTTGCTACATCTTACCATAAGAAAAGTAAAAGACGGATTAGGCAAAGCTTATATTCATGGTTTTAAATGGGCACTAGAAAATGGTTATGACTACATCTTCGAGATGGATGCAGATTTTTCGCACAATCCTAATGATTTGCCAAAATTATTTGATGCCGCACAAAAAGGCGATATGAGCATCGGTTCTAGATATTGTAAAGGTGTAAATGTGGTGAACTGGCCTATGTCTAGAGTTTTGCTGTCGTATTTTGCCTCTAAATATGTGAGATTCGTTTTAGGCATTCCTATTTTTGATACCACTGCTGGTTTTGTATGTTTTTCTAGAAAAGTTTTAGAAAATATCGGTCTAGACCAAGTGAAAATGACAGGGTATGGTTTCCAAGTAGAGATGAAATACAGAGCCTACAGAAAAGGTTTTAAAATAAACGAAGTTCCTATTATTTTCACAGATAGAACTGAAGGAGAAAGTAAAATGAGTGGCGGAATTATAAAAGAAGCCATTTTTGGAGTAATTAATTTAAAGTTAAAATCTATCTTCGGTAAAATATGAGAAGACTCCTCGTTTTTTTTATACTATTTTTACTGTTTTCCTGCGAAAAAATTGTTGATAAGCCCAAAAATCTTATCGAAAAACAAGAAATGGCAGAAATAATAGCAGATTTTGCTATTTATGACCAAACGTATACGGTAAAACCAGATGCTAATATGGAATTGGTAAGCAGATTTGTTTTGAAAAAACATAAAATAGATGCTAAAACTTACCGAGATAGCTATAAATATTATATTTCTAATCCAGAGGAAATGGATGATATCTTTGCCGAAGCGAAAGAAATTATCTTAGACAAAGACCCAAAATTAGAAGATTACATAGAAAAAAAGAAAAAGGAGAATCCTAATCTCCCAGAGTTTTTAAGATAAAGTACCAAACTTACTTTTATAAAATAATGCAGAAATTTTTTGAAGTTGAAAAAAATACTTCCGGTAAAGCAAGAGCCGGAAAAATAACTACAGACCACGGCGAAATTCTTACTCCTATTTTTATGCCAGTAGGAACAGTAGCTTCTGTAAAAACAGTTCATCAGCATGAACTAAGAGAAGACATAAAAGCACAAATTATACTTGGGAATACCTATCATTTATATTTAAGACCAGGCATGGAAATCATGCAAGAAGCAGGTGGTTTGCATCAATTTATGAATTGGGAAAAACCCATTCTTACTGATTCTGGTGGTTATCAGGTTTTTTCACTTTCTTCGAGCAGAAAAATGACAGAAGAAGGCGTGAAATTCAAGTCGCATATTGATGGAAGTTATCATTTCATTTCTCCAGAAAAATCTATGGAAATTCAGCGTCAGATTGGAGCAGATATTTTCATGGCTTTTGATGAATGTACACCTTATCCTTGCGAATACAATCAAGCAAAACTTTCAATGGAACTTACGCACCGTTGGTTAAAAAGATGTATTGATTGGACCAATGAAAATAAAGAAATTTACGGTCATAAACAGCATCTTTTCCCAATTGTTCAAGGTTCTACGTATTCTGATTTGAGAAAAATTTCAGCAGAAGTAATTTCTGAAGCTGGAGCAGATGGAAATGCGATTGGTGGACTTTCGGTTGGTGAACCAGAAGAGGAAATGTACAGAATTACGGATGAAGTAACCGATATTTTGCCAAAAGATAAGCCGAGATATTTAATGGGAGTTGGTACACCTTGGAACATCATCGAAAGTATTGGTCTGGGAATTGATATGATGGATTGTGTAATGCCTACCAGAAATGCTAGAAACGCGATGCTTTTCACTTGGCAAGGCGTAATGAACATGAAAAATAAAAAATGGGAAAAAGATTTTTCTCCATTAGATGAGTTTGGGACGAGTTATGTAGATAGAGATTATTCTAAAGCATATGTTCGTCATTTATTTGTAGCCAAAGAATATTTAGCCAAACAAATTGCTTCTATTCATAATTTAGCATTTTATTTAGATTTGGTAAAAGTTGCTAGAGAGCATATTATTGCTGGAGACTTCTACGAGTGGAAAGAACAAATCATTCCTCAATTGAAACAAAGACTATAAAAAAAAATTAACTTTCAAGTGTTTTTAAAAACGATTTAGCAATTTTGCAAATCATCGATTTTACAGATTAATGAAAATTTTAGATAGATACATCCTTAAAAAATACTTAGGAACTCTTGCTTTCATGCTGGTGTTGCTTTCTGTTATCATTGTGGTAATAGATGTACAAGCAAAATCTCCCAGAATTGAGAGTAATGGTTTTACAGTGGGCTATTTTTTGATAAATTTTTACCCATTTTTGATGGTGTATTATCTGATTACGTTCTTTTCAATCTTGGTTTTCATTTCGGTAATTTATTTTACTTCTAGAATTGCAAATAATACAGAAATTGTAGCTTACATCAGTAGTGGTGCGAGTTTTCACCGTTTTGCGAAACCGTATCTTATTGCTGCGCTCATTATTGCCACGGCAATTCTTGCAGTCAACCATTTTATTTTGCCTTGGTCTAATATCAAGAAAAATAAATTAGAAATCTACACCATGAACACCACAAACCGTGAAAAGTTTACGGCAAATGCACAGATTTCTACTCAACTGAATCCTCAGGAATATATTTTTATCAATAGTTATAACCGTCAAATGAACCGAGGTTCTGGTTATCTGTATCAGAAATTTGATAAAAACAAAAAACTGCTTTATCAAATTAATGCCATGGAAATTTATTGGGACGAAAAAAAGAAAAACTTCGTTATCAGTAATTATTTAGAAAAAAGAATTGATAAAAATGACCACGAAATCTTAACGAATGGTGATACCAAAACGCAAGATTTCAAACATTCACCAGAAGAATTATTCCCAAATGAATTACTGGGTCAAAATAAAACCACTCCAGATTTAATTAATTTCATCGAAAGAGAAAGAGAAAAAGGAAATAGCAATATCAATGCTTATCTCAATGAACTTCATCAGCGAACTGCGATGCCAGTTTCTATCATTATTCTTACCTTTTTAGCGCTTTCGCTTTCTTCACAGAAAAAAAGAGGAGGTTTAGGAATGAATTTAGCCATCGGAATTTCATTGGCATTCGTTTTTGTATTCTCATTTGAAGTGCTCAAAATTGTAGCATCTGGTAATAATTCCATTCCGCCACTTTTGGCGATGTGGTTGCCGAATATTGTTTTCGGAGCATTGGCATTTTACCTTTACATGAAGAGAGCTAATCAATAGAGCAATTCTATTTCTTTGTGGAAAAATTTTTGTAAACCTTCATTTTCTAGGTCAATCCAAATATAACCATTTTCGTCTACGTTTTTAATTATGCCATTTTGTCGCACCTCATTTTTTTCAAAAACAGATACTTCATTTTTGCGATAAAGATGTAGATGATACAATTCTAAAATATTATTGGGAATTTCTTTTTGAACCAAATGTTCAAATAAATATTGATGAAGGCTTTCTGTAAAGGCTTTCAGCTCAAAAAATAGTCCTGTTTGGCTTAGAATAGAACCTGCTTTTGGTAGATTTATGAAATTTTCTTGAAGAATATTAATGCCAATTCCTACCACGAAATAATTTTTATTCTTTTCGAAAAGCATTCCGCAGATTTTTTTGTTTTTGAGAATCAAATCATTAGGCCATTTGATTTTAACCTCGGTTTTTGTCAAATTGGCAATAAAATCTCTCACCAGAATTGCGGTATAGAAATTGAAGCAAGTATCAGAAACATTTATGTTTTTGGTTTTTAGAGCAAATGAATAGGCGAGGTTTTCCTCGGGTAGGTTTTCCCAAGAATTTCCGTACTGTCCTCTTCCTTTGGTTTGGTTAAAGGTATAAACCGCTAAAAAATCTTCAGAAAGATAATGCTGATTGAGAAAATCTATAAGCTCATCTTGCGTAGAAGCACAATTATTGAAGTAAATTAGACTGTTCATTTAACAAAACTTTAAGTAACCTTAATCACCAAAAACTGAATAAAAAACAATAAATTTGCAATTAAACATATATTTTTGAATGAGTAAAAATACAGAAAAAGAAGCATTAATCGCTAAAATTGTTGATGCAATACAAGACACAAAAGGTGAAGACATTAAAATACTAGACCTTACTAAAATAGAAAATTCTGTGGCAGATTATTTCGTGATTTGTAGTGGTAATTCTAATACGCAAGTATCTTCTATTGCAGGAAATGTAGAAAAAAAAGTACGTAACGAGCTTCAAGACAGACCTTGGCATGTAGAAGGAAGCGAAAACGCAATGTGGGTTTTAGTAGATTATATTTCAGTTGTCGTTCACGTTTTCCAAAAACATATCAGAGAATATTACGATATAGAAGAACTTTGGGGAGACGCCAAAGTAATCACCGTAGAAAATTAATATTAACCTAAATAGTATCCAGATGAAGTTCTCCGAATTTTTATCAGGATTTTAATGATTATAAGATGAAAGAAAAAAGTAGTTTCAACTGGTTTTATCTGGTGGTTTTCGCAGTATTAGCCATCACCATTTATCCGTTGCTCAATCTTGATCCACCTCAGTCTATCAATGAGAACGGGTTTTTCGCTTTGTTGAAAGAAAACAAAGTAGAAAAAGTAGTGGTATATACAGATACACCAAGAGCAGATGTGTTTCTTACCAAAGAAGCTAGAACTGCTCTCGTAAAAAATGCAAAAAAAGACACTCAGAATCTTTTGCCTGCAATACAAGAGCAAAAACCAGATTTTGATTTCAATTACGGAAATTTACAATACTTCCAAGAGAAATTTGATAATTTGAAAAAAGAAAATCCTCAGGTTAAAACGCAATATGATTTTAAAACTGCAGGTTCTCCTTTTCAAGATATTTTAATCCAAGCTTTAATTTGGTTTGGAATCATGGCCGTTATTTATTATTTCCTTTTCAGAAAAATGGGAAGTGGAGGCGGACCTGGTGGACAAATTTTTAGCATCGGGAAATCTAGAGCTAAACTTTTTGACGAAAATGAAAAAGTTCAAGTAACATTTAAAGATGTGGCAGGTCTAGAAGGTGCTAAAGAAGAAGTGCAAGAAGTAGTAGATTTCTTGAAAAATTCTGAAAAATACACAAAATTAGGAGGTAAAATCCCGAAAGGTGTTCTTTTGGTAGGTCCTCCAGGAACAGGTAAAACCTTATTGGCAAAAGCTGTAGCTGGTGAAGCTAAAGTTCCTTTCTTCTCGCTTTCTGGTTCAGATTTCGTAGAAATGTTTGTGGGAGTTGGTGCTTCTAGAGTAAGAGATTTGTTTGCTCAAGCCAAAGCAAAATCTCCAGCTATTATTTTCATTGACGAAATTGATGCGATTGGTAGAGCTAGAGGAAGAGGCGGATTACAAGGTGGAAATGACGAGAGAGAAAATACGCTGAACCAATTGCTTACAGAAATGGACGGTTTCGGAACAGATACCAACGTTATTGTAATGGCGGCAACCAACAGAGCTGATATTTTAGATAAAGCATTGATGAGAGCAGGACGTTTCGACCGTTCTATCTATGTAGATTTACCAGAAATGCACGAAAGAAGAGAGATTTTTGATGTGCATTTGGCTAAAATTAAATTGGCTCCAGATATTGATAGAGATTTCTTGGCAAAACAAACTCCAGGATTTTCGGGGGCAGATATTGCGAATGTTTGTAACGAAGCAGCACTTATCGCAGCGAGAAACAATCATGAATTTGTTACAAAGCAAGATTTCTTAGATGCTGTAGACAGAATTATCGGTGGTTTAGAAAAGAAAAATAAAGCCATTAAACCTTCAGAAAAGAAAAGAGTAGCTTTCCACGAAGCAGGACATGCTACAATTTCTTGGCTAGTAGAACACGCAGCGCCTTTATTAAAAGTAACAATTGTTCCAAGAGGAAGAAGTTTAGGTGCAGCTTGGTATTTACCAGAAGAACGTTCATTAACTACTACAGAACAAATGTTAGACGAAATGTGTGCTACTTTAGGTGGTAGAGCTGCAGAAGAAGTAGCGTTTGGAAATATTTCTACAGGAGCGCTTTCGGATTTAGAAAGAGTGACGAAACAAGCACAAGCAATGGTTACGATTTATGGTTTGAGCGAAAACATCGGTAATATTTCTTACTATGACAGTTCTGGTCAGTCAGAATACAGTTTCGGGAAACCTTATTCAGAAGAAACGGCTAAGAAAATAGATGTAGAGATTAAAGATATCATCGAAAATCAGTATAAAAGAGCGGTAACCATTCTTCATGAGAATAGAGATAAATTAGATGCTCTTGCTCAAAAGCTTTTAGAAAAAGAAGTCATCTTCAGAGAGGACTTAGAAGAAATTTTTGGCAAAAGAGCTTGGGATCCTGAATTAACAGAGCGTCCAGTTACTGAAGCGGTAGTAGAAAATACTCCAGAAAACACTTCTAGTGAAGAGCCGCAAGAGTCTCAAAATTAAGAATTTACATTCATTAATATAGAAGTTCCTAATATTTTTATTAGGAACTTTTTTATTTATACCTTTGATATATAGCTAGTTTCTAAATTATTTTATATTTTTGTTGTTGGCAAAGTTTAAAAATCTGAAGAAAATTGAGTTTATTTAAGAAAATTGTAAGTAAAATTCTTAATCAAGACGAGCAGCAAGATGATCCCAATGTTACCAAATTGGCAGATCAACTAAAAAACGCTGATCTTGATTATAAGTTTGCGCAATTATTTACGGCTTCAGGTGGTTTTTTTAACTATTGTGGAGACGAAGCAGAAGCATTACAAGTTCTTAATCAGATTGTTAAAATCGAGGGAATTAAGAATGTGTTTTGTTGTGATGATGACTTACAGAATTTTTTAAACGTTACCAAAACCAATTTTACCAAAAATCTAGATATTAATAATGATGCCGCTTTTATTACCTGCGAATTTTTAATCGCTTATGACGGAAGAGTTATGCTTTCTTACAATAATATTTTGCATTATCATTCTTCTAGATTGCCTGGTAAAATCATTATCATGGGAACCGTTTCACAAATTGTAAGAGACTTAAATGAAGCCATGATGAAAATTAAGAGAAGAGGGAATGTAAGAAATCTTACTTCCATCAGCGGAAGCCAATCTAAGTTAGATGCTCCTACTCAAGATCAAACTAAACTTTTCTTAATTCTACTCGAAGACTAATTCTTTCTATTTTTAAATTTCACAAATTGGATAAAAATCTCATTCAGCGAGTTGGCTCTGGTCTCATCTACGGATTACTTACTTTTCTGTGCACTACAGAATACGGAGCAATACTCATCAATAAAATTTCGCCAGATTTAGTAAAGCCCCATCAGCTTTTTTATGGATTAATTACATTTTTCTTAGTTGTAGGAGCTTATGAAGGCGTAAGAATTATGAAATTCCAAGGAAACTTATATCAATGGTTGGTTTTGCCTTTAGTCGCATTGGTTTATTATAAATTTACGACTAGATTTTTTGGTTTTGGATTTTATTACACCTTTGATTTATCCGAAATTTTAGCACTTTCATTAATCCTAATTGCTGCGATTACCTTATTTAAATTTCCTCAAGAATTATATCAAGACGAAGGCAAGCTTATCTTCATCGTTATTTATACGGTTTTACCATTTGGTTTTGCGTTAGGTTTGCCAAAATATTTTTTAAACGATAATGCTTTCACTTGGGAAGTTTTTCTTCTTTTTGTCCTCATTTGGAGCAGCGATTCATTTGCTTATTTTACCGGAAGAATGTTCGGTAAACATAAAATGGCCCCGAAAATTTCACCAAAAAAAACTTGGGAAGGTTTTGCAGGAGGCGTTTTCTTTACCTTAATTTTAGGATATTTCATCGAGCAAAAATTCCCAGATTTACGTGGGAATTGGATTGTAGTAGGATTATTGGTCTCTATTTTTGCTCCACTTGGTGATTTGGTAGAAAGCCAACTGAAAAGAACATTCGGCGTAAAAGACAGCGGAAATATCATTCCTGGACATGGTGGCGTGCTTGATAGATTAGACAGTTTTATAATCGCAGCGCCTGTTGTATATTTGTACTTTATTCTAGAAAACATATTCTAAAAACATAACTTATTAACTCATAAAAATGAAACTACATAAAGAAAGTAAAGGAACCATTTTAGTTGCTACCATTGCAGTAGCTGTATTAGGTTTTTTAGCAGTATATTTTCTAGAAATTTGGTCATTAATTATCATTATCCCGTTATTAATTTTATATGGATTGGTTTTTTGGTTCTTCAGAGTTCCCAATAGAGATATTGTAGACCATAAAGAAAACGTAATTGCACCAGTAGACGGAAAAGTGGTGATGATAAAAGAAGTTTTCGAAGATGAGTTTTTAAAGGGAAAAGCCATTCAAATTTCTATTTTTATGTCTCCGCTGAATGTTCACATTTGTAGATATCCAGTTTCTGGGAAAGTAATTTATAAAAAATATCACCCAGGAAAATATCTAGTAGCTTGGCACGAAAAATCTTCTACCGAAAACGAGAGAACTACCGTAGCAGTAGAAAGTTTAACCAATCATAAAGTGGTTTTTCGTCAGATTGCTGGTTATGTAGCACGTAGAATTGTTTTCTATTGTAATGAAGGCGATACTTCTAAGGCTGGTCACGAATTTGGATTCATTAAATTCGGTTCTAGAATGGATGTTTTTTTACCATTAGACACAGAAATTACTTGTAAAATTGGTGATAAAACCAAAGGCGGAATAGATGTAATTGCGAAGATGAAAGAGTAATCTTTCGCTTTATATGAATAAAAATTAAAAACCCGCAAAGACTATATAATCTTTGCGGGTTTTATTTTAAACTTTTTAGCTCTCTTTCAATATCATATTTATTTCTCTTCATTTGGTCATATTCTTTGTATATCAAATATGGCACAAAAATGAGAATCATAATTCCAAATAGCATTACCGCATTCCAATATCCTATTCCTGTTGCAAAATTAACTGATTTTTTCGTGGGAAAAAATGGTAATATAAAAGGGCAAATTATTGAAACAAAAATAGCCCAAATGATTTTTAATTTCTTTTTTGAATTTTCCTTTAATTTTTTTTCAAGAAAATTTTTTCTTTCATCATTCTTTTGAGAAGTCATTTTACCCAAAATTCTGTAATTCTACTAACTTTTTATAAACGTTATTGTTGGTAATCAATTCGTCATGAGTGCCTTGTTCTACGATGTTTCCGCGTTCCATTACTACAATGTGATCTGCTTTTTGAATCGTCGAAAGTCTGTGCGCAATCACTATAGAAGTTCGGTTTTCCATCATGTGATCTAGCGCGTCTTGAACCAAACGTTCAGATTCTGTATCTAGTGCAGAAGTAGCCTCGTCTAGAATCATAATTGGCGGATTTTTAAGCACCGCTCTTGCAATAGAAATCCTTTGCTTTTGTCCGCCAGAAAGCTTGTTTCCGTCATCACCAATATTGGTTTGGTATTTTTCTGGCAAATTTTCTATGAATTGATGAGCATTGGCAATTTTTGCAGCATGAATCACTTCTTCTTCCGATGCTTCGGTTTTTCCCATCCAAATGTTGTTGTAAACACTGTCATTAAATAATACCGATTCCTGAGTAACCATTCCCAGAAGTTTGCGGTATTCGGTTAAATTTAAGTCCTTAATATTGATGCCGTCGATTAAAATTTCACCATCTGTTACATCATAAAATCTGGCTAAAAGATTCGCAATCGTGGTTTTTCCGCTTCCTGATTGTCCTACCAAAGCCACTGTTTTTCCTCTCGGAATAGTTAAATTAAAATTTTTAAGAATTTGATTGTCTTTGTCGTAATAGAAAGAAATATTTTTAAATTCTATTTGATGATTGAGATTTTTGATAGAAATAGGATTGATAATTTCTTCTACCTTTAAATCGTAATCTAAAACTTCCAGAACTCTTTGCACTGCGGGAATTCCTCCTTGCATGTTAGAAATAGCAGCAGATAATCTTTTGGCGGGTTCTAAAATTTGGAAAAAGATAGCGATGAATCCTATGAAAGTTACCGCATCCATGGTTTGTTTTTCTAAAATTTGGATTCCTGCAAACCAAGTGATTAACAAAATGGTTACCGAACCTAGAAATTCTGAACTTGGAGAGGCCAATTCTCTTCTTCGGCTCATGGCAATCGCATGATTTTTCCAGTTTTGTGTGGTTTTTTCAAAACGAGCGTTTAGAATGATATCAGCGTTGAAAATCTTGATGATTTTTGACGATTTCAAGGTTTCATCTACGATAGAAAAAAGATTTCCGAGTTCTTCTTGTGCTTTTTTAGACTTTCTTTTCAGGCTTTTTCCTACCCAAGAAATGATTCCGCCCATTACTGGAAAAACCAATAGAGAGAACAAGGTTAGACTTGGCGAAAGCGCAAATAGCGTGATGAGAGAAGCTGTAATCATAAAAGGCGCATTAATTACGTCTACCAAACTTCCCATAATAGAATTTTCTATACTCCCGATGTCGTTTGAAATTCTACTCATCATGTCTCCTTTTCTCTGTTCTGTGAAGAAAGAAACCGGTAATTTTAGAAATTTTTGATAAACTTTGCTTCTTAAATCTTTGGTAATGCCTACTCTGTAGTTCACCAGCATGAATGAACCAAAATATCTAGAAATATTTCTAAACAAGAATGAAGTTGCGGTGATAATACATAGCGCTGCTAAAACTTTTATGGCGCCATATTCTGTGATGCTTTCTTGGATGTTGTAAAAAGCAGAAGTTTTGATATAAGAAAAATATTCTGAAAGCTTTCCGCTGTAAATAGGTTTGGTGATTTTTTCTTGGTCTACATTGAAAATCATTTGTAGCACAGGAAGCATGACCAAAACGGAAAAAATCTGAAAAACGGAATATAAAAGATTGAAAAATATACTTAAAAAAAGATATTTCTGATGAGGTTTTGCAAAAGCAAGTATTCTTTTTAGTGGACTCATTTATATTTAAAATAAAGTGCAAAATTACACTTTTTTAATTTGAAAATCATAAGGTCTATATTCTCCTGTTTCGTGGAGAAATTCAAAGACTTGTTCTTGAAGTCTAAAATCATTCTCTTTTTCTAGAATTAGACCTAAATAATCGCCGTTTTTTTTCTCTGCAAACATTATTGCTTTGAAAGTTTCTGGGAAAGAATCCGAAAAACTATCTTCAATAAAAAAGTCTTTAATTTTTAAGTATTCATAATGGTTTTCTAAATTTTTATTGTTTCTATAGTTGTTTTTAAAATTTTCAGAAAGAAAAACATTTAATTTCTTTTGTATTTCAAAGAACTCATCTTTTAGAAAAACGTTTTCGTCAATTTTTTTCTTCTCTTTTTTAATTCTTTTTTGTTTAGAAATGTAGAATTTCATTTCTTCGGAAAGCTCATATTTAACAGGATTTAAATTGAATTGAAATTCTCTTGAAGCCTTTTCTTCATATTTTATTTGCGGAATTTCTATATCTAAATTTTGAGCAGATTTAAAAGCCATTTGATTGGGCAGATGTTTTTCTAGGGTGTCTTTTAAATATTCATTCACAATAAAATGTCTGTGAACAGAAAAAGAAAAAATATCATAATCACTATTTATAGTGTGTTTTTCTGGTGTAATTTTCACGTAGTAAGTTTTGTATTTGTCTTTGTTTTCTTCTCTTTTCTTGTCGATGAAATTATAAATTTCTTGGCTAGAAGAAAAATTTTGTTGAATTTCACTCACTTCTTTTAACCCATTAATTTCTTCAATTAAATAAAACTCTTGATTAAAATCTAGATCCTTTGTAAGTTGATCAAAATCAAGTTGAAAAACAAAATATTTTGTCTCAGTAGTAATATGTTTCGGTTGAAAATTAGTTGGATGAAATTTATGCGGAGGTAGCTTAAATTGTTCTAAAATAGTCTTTACATTTTCGCTTACAATCATTAATGTAGTAAAGCTAAATGATGAACTTCTTACTATTTCATACAGTCTATTTTTTCCTTCTTGTAAAGAACCGTTTTTTAAAAGTATAGGTTTTACTATTTCCATAAGTCCTTTTTCTTCAAAAGTTCCTTTTATTTCATCAAAACTTTTAATTTCAAATTCAGGAGTAAGTCCAGAATTGTCAATTTCGATAGGATTTAAATAATAATATTTCTGTTTTCTATCAAACTTTTCAGATAAAATATTATGGAGTGATTTTTCTAAGAGAATAGGTTCAAAAAAATTTTGATAAACTTCCTTTTCTACTTCCATATAGCTGTCAAATTTTTCTTTAACAGAATTTTCATTTATAATTTTTTCACTGTAAGATTTCGAAGGCTTGTAAGTATTGATTCTTAAATTATATTTTTTTACTAATTCTTCTGTTAATAAAGCATTTTGGAAAGTAATAATTAGTTTTTTAGAATATTTGTCGAGTAACTTTTCATCCAAGACTAAAGAAGGATTAGAGCCAATTCTATCTATTTCTAAATATTTTTTGAATTTTTCTATTTTCTCAAAATCCCAATTTATTTTTTTGTTGACTGTGAAATATGACCAGTTGATTTTTTCTTTAAATTTTTCGATTAATTCATCTGTCCAATCTAAATTTTCATTTTTAGAAATGGCTCTCCAATGGAATTCATCAGCATATTTATCTAGCAATTGAAAATCTATTTTTGAAAATTCGCTTACAGCATAGATGAATTTTTCCCAGTGAAATTGAAGTATGTTTTCGGAATTAATAGGCAAGTAATTTGAGTGAGAGGATGGTTTGCTTGTAAATGAAGATTTTATTTTGTCAAATAAGCTCATAAGTTTTTCTTTCAAAGATAAAAAAAACAGCTTCGTTTCCGAAACTGTTTTCACTCAAAATAAATCGTTGGTAAGATTTATCGAATTCTGTCTACAGATTTTACGAGTTTCTCATCTTTCTTAATATTGATGTTTGCCATAAACAAACCAAACAAAGAAATCAGAGGGAATGCTAACTCAATACCTTTCTCAGGAAAATCTATTCCTCCAGATAAATTTAGTAGCCAATACATCAATAAACCAGTCAACAAAGCGTTTATGAAAATGTTGATATTATTCAACAGAATCTGTCTCATTCTCTTTTTGTAACTGAAAATAGATAGTAAAGCCAATAAAAATGACACTAAACTTAGGGTAGCAATAACATAAACACTGCCAAAAAGCGCTACATCTAACCCTGTAAAATGCAGTGCAACTTGCGCCAATACTACAATCAGTAAAAATATAGTTTGTATTCTCTGTATCATTTCAGTGCAAAAATAATTTATTTTTTTGTATTTGTCAAAAAAAGTGTAGATTTGCAAGTAACAAGTTCAGCAAAAAAGAAGAATCGCCTGATTCAACTTTCTTACTTACAATTACTTATATTATTACAACTTTTTCACATATTTTATGTTTAATATTGAAACGTTAAGGTCTAAGTCCTTATCGGAACTGACCAAAATCTCAAAAGATTTAGGCGTTAAAATTCCTAGAAATAGTACTGAAGAAACCATCGTCTTTGCTATTTTAGATTTCCAAGCTTCTAATCCGAAAGTTACAAAGGAATATTTTAACGCTACCGAAAATACTATGGAAGAAAAACAAGAATCTCCAAAACCTAAAGCGAAAGCTCCTGCAAAAAAGAAAGTAGCGACTAAACCCGTAGAAAAACCTGCAGAACTCTTCGAAGAAACTACTCCTGAAGCGAAACCTGAAGAAGTAACAGAACCGAAAGTAGAAGCAGCAGAAAAACCTGCGGAAGCAAATACTTCTTCTAAAAAGCAAAGAAAAAGAATTGCTCCTAAAACAGAAGAAAAAGCTACAGAGCCAGAAGTTGCTGCAGAAACTACAGAAACTACAGTAGTCGCAAAAACCGAAGATGCGGAGCCAGAAATTCCACAGGCTGCTTCTCATCAAAATCAGCAGAAGCAACAGAATCAGCAAAAGCAAAAACAGCACCAACAGAATCAGCAAAATCAACAAAAAAATAAAAACCGTAATCAAAACGGAAATGGTGCTCAAAATAACCAAAATCAAAATCAATCTCACGGAAACCAAGAAAACACCGAAGAAAATCCACCTAAAAAAGATTTTAACTTTGACAATATTGTAACAGTAGAAGGTGTTTTAGAAATTTTACCAGACAACTACGGTTTCCTTCGTTCAGCAGACTTTTCTTACATTTCTTCACCAGATGATGTGTTTGTTTCTACACAACAAATCAGAAATTACGGACTTAAAACGGGTGACTCGGTAAAAGGAATTGTAAGATTACCAAAAGAAGGCGAAAAATATTTTTCTCTACAGAGAGCTTTAGAAGTAAATGGTAGAGATTTAGACTTTATAAAAGACAGAGTAGCGTTTGAATACTTAACGCCACTTTTCCCGCAAGAAAAATTTAATTTAGCAGGAAAAAATGCTACGATTTCTACCAGAATTGTAGACCTTTTTGCTCCGATTGGTAAAGGACAACGTGCCATGATTGTTGCCCAACCAAAAACGGGTAAAACCATGCTATTGAAAGAAATTGCAAATTCTATTTCGGCGAACCATCCAGAAGCGTATATGATGATTCTTTTGATTGACGAAAGACCAGAAGAAGTTACAGATATGGAGCGCAGTGTAAATGCAGAAGTAATAGCTTCTACATTTGATGAATCTGCAGAAAAACACGTGAAAGTAGCGAATTTGGTTTTGGCAAAAGCGCAAAGAATGGTAGAATGTGGTCATGATGTGGTGATTTTATTAGATTCTATCACCAGATTGGCAAGAGCTTACAATACTGTAACGCCAGCTTCAGGAAAAGTGCTTTCTGGTGGTGTAGATGCGAATGCAATGCATAAACCAAAGAGATTTTTCGGGGCTGCCAGAAAAATAGAAAACGGCGGTTCATTGACCATTATTGCGACTGCACTTATTGATACAGGTTCTAAGATGGACGAAGTAATTTTCGAAGAATTTAAAGGAACGGGTAACATGGAACTTCAGTTGGATAGAAAAATTTCTAACAAGCGTATTTTCCCAGCTGTAGATTTAGTGGCTTCTTCTACCAGGAGAGACGATTTATTGCATGATGATGTTACGCAACAAAGAATGTGGATTCTCAGAAAATATTTAGCAGATATGAATCCTCTAGAAGCAATGGAATTTGTACAAAAACAAATGCAAACCACTAGAAATAACGAAGAGTTCTTAATGTCCATGAATAGATAAAAAACTTTCAATACAAAATTTAGTTAAAAGTAAGAACACGCAAAATGCGTGTTCTTTTTTGTGAGAAAGGTAATATTTGGTTTCATCTATATTAAGTATAAAATTTTTAAAAAAAATTATAAATGAAAGTATGATGAGAATTTTTATCTTTGGACAAATTTAAAACCATAAACATTATGTCATTCGAATTACCAAAATTAAATTATGCTTATGATGCTCTTGAACCAGTAATTGATGCAAGAACTATGGAAATTCACCATACAAAACATCATCAAGCTTATGTAGATAACCTAAACAATGCTATAAAAGGTACAGAGCACGAAGGAAAAACAATAGAAGAAATTTGTAAAACAGCTTCTGATGTTCCTGCTATTAGAAATAATGGTGGTGGTCATTTTAATCACACGCTTTTCTGGGAAATTCTTACTCCAGGAGGAAGCAAAGAGCCTGTAGGAAATGTAAAAGCTGCAATTGAAGCTTATGGTGGTTTTGAAAAATTCAAAGAAGATTTTTCTACGGCTGCTAAAACAAGATTCGGTTCTGGTTGGGCTTGGTTATGTAAAAAAGAAGATGGTAGCTTAGAAGTTTGTTCTTCGGCTAATCAAGATAATACTTTAATGCCAGGAGTGGGTTGCGGAAATCCTGCAATTCTAGGTTTAGACGTTTGGGAACATGCTTATTACTTGCATTACCAAAACAGAAGACCAGATTATGTTTCAGCATTTTTTGAAGTAATCAACTGGGATAAAGTAGAAGAAAATTATAATAAATTATAATCACTTTTAATTTCAATAAAAAAGGTTCAGAGTAATTCTGAACCTTTTTTGTTTTTTTATATTTTAGAAATTATCTTACTTCTGTCATGCTTAAACCTTGTAGTTTTAGACCGTATTTCCATTGTACATACGCAAAAACCTGATACAGTTTATACTCGAATTTTAAGCCGTATTTTTCATTTGGGTCATAGTCAATAGAAGATTCTATGATGTTTCTATATCTTCCAGAATAGTAATAACTGTTCCATTCGTTTACGAGGAAAGTGTTTCTAGATTTCAAATATTCTTCGGAATAAAAGCTCATTGGTTTTGCAATAGCGTTTAAGAAATAATCATATTGAGTGTCGATTACTTCTAAATCCCATTCTCCATCATCATTTTTTTCTGGCTTCATTGCAGTCTGGTTATTGGCATCTTTAGCAATATTTTGTGGGCTACTACAACTGATAATTAAGAATATTGTAGCAATAATTAGAATTAATTTTTTCATGATGAGGTGGTTTTATTTATAAGTAAAGTTAATCATAAAAAACAAAAACCGCTCCAAAAGAATTGAAGCGGTCTAATTTTTATTTATTTACAACTTATTGAGCTGGTGTAAATTCTTTTTGTAAAACTACTAAAGAAGGGAAGTGATCACTGTAACCTCCTGTAAAAGTATCTCCAGCCCAAGAACGGAAAGGATAACCTTTGTATTGTCCATTTGGTGTGATGAGGTAAGAAGGAGCGAATACTTCAGCTTTGTAAACACTGTAATTTTTTTGAAGTGTATCAGATAAAGCGTTTTTAGATACGATAATTTGGTCAAATAAGTTCGGAGCGTCTCTGTAACCTAATGATGCTACACCGCTTTTGAACATTTTATACATTAAATTATAGTAAGGTCTTTCTTCTGATAATTCTTTTTTATCACCTACAGCTCCTAGATATTTTGTTAAACTTGCGTTTACAGGGTCGTCATTAAAGTCGCCCATTGCAAAAAGAAGTCTGTCTGGTTCTTCGGCTCTAATTTTATCCATTTCTGCTTTTAAAACTGCAGCAGCAGCATTTCTTCTTGGTGCAGATGCCGCTTCGCCACCACTTCTACTTGGCCAGTGGTTCATGAAAACAGCTATTTTTTCTCCGTCTAATAAACCTTTTACTACCAGAATATCTCTGGTGTAACTTCTTCTGCCTTCGTCATTATAATTTACCACTTCTTTTTTGTAAGAATCTGTTACGGTAAATCTTTTCTTTTGGTAAATTACAGCTACGTCTATTCCTCTCGCGTCATAAGAATTGTAATGTACAATTCCCCATTCTACTTTATTAAGCGCAGGTTGTTTGATTAAATCTTGAATAACCTGTCTGTTTTCTACCTCGATTAAACCTACGATTGCTGGTAAAGTTTTGGTGTATTGATAACCTAGCTCAGAGATTACTTTTGATTCATTCGCAAGTTTAGTTTGGTAAACTTTAGAATTATAGTTTTTAGCACTTTTTGGAGTAAAATCATCTGCTAAGTTCTGGTATCTGATTACTTTTTTTCCGATAAGTAATTCGTCGCTCCATTGACCTTTATATTCTTCAGTTACGGGTAAAAATTTAAGAGAGTCAATAGGTACGCTTCTATGGAAATTTGGGTGATTGATAGGTAAGGTTCCATCAATGTAATCAGCAGAAGGAATGGTATCCCAAAGGTTTTCTACATTTAGGAAAGCAATAGTAGCTCTTTTAACCTGAACTTGTGGTTTTTGAGCAAATCCTATAAAGAAAATGGCTATTGCAATAAGGCTAAAATATTTTCTCATTTTATAAAATTAAAAAGTGGGTTACAAATTTAAATCATTTAGTTCGAATAACGCATATAATTATTTGCAAATATATATCCAAAAAAATGCCAGATTAGCATGATATTAAACATTATTAAAAAAAATATGACAATTATTAGGTTTAATTTTTGTGAAAAAAAGATTAAAAAAAGTTAAAGTAAAGGAAATTTCACATAAATTTGTAGGTTCAATAGTTCACTATTGTAAAGAAGGAAAAAAATAAAATAAGTTATGATTAAGAAATTATCAATTATCTCAATATTTGGGATACTTTCTTTCTCAGCACTACAAGCGCAAACTACAGTTTATGCCTATCTAAAAGATGCACAAGGCAAACCAGTAGAATATGCTGAAGTTGATTTGAGAGATTCAGACAATGATGTTACGGCTGATAAAATTGGCTACTTCCAATTGGTGGATATGAAACCGGGACATTATTCCATTACAATTTCGAAGCCGGGCTTTGAACACAAAATTATTGAATTTGATGTTAATGCAAATGAGAAGAAAAAAGACTTAGGTTCTATTTCTCTTGCTCCTTCGCTAGATATGACAGATCTAGGAGTTATCACCATTGATGATTCTGATACTCAAGATTCAGACAATGGTAGTACTCAACCTACTGTAGGTTTGTTGAGCTCTGGTAGAGATGCTTTTGCTAATGTAGCAGCATTTGAGCTAGGAGCATATTGGTTTAGACCAAGAGGTGTAGATAATCGTTTTGAAGATATTTTATTCAACGGTGTTTCTATGTCTAAAAATGATGACGGTAGAGTAGATTTCAGTAACTGGGGAGGTCTTAATGACGTAACAAGATATCCTCAAGAAAATGTAGAAAATCTTACTCCTTCAGAATTTACTTTTGGTAATTTAGGTGGTGTAACATATTACAATACTAGAGCTTCTTCTTATAGAAAAGGGACTTCATTAGCATATTCTTTTACTAATAGAAGTTATTTCCACAGAGCGATGGCTACTTATAACAGTGGACTTAATAAAAAAGGATGGGCATACACATTTTCAGCAAGTAGAAGATGGGCAGAAGAAGGAGTGATAGAAGGTACTTATCAAGATGCTTATGCATATTTCTTATCTGTAGAAAAAAGATTGGGAGAAAGACATGCTCTTAACTTTACCGCATTTGGTTCACCAACTTACAGAGGTTCTAACAGCCCAAATACACAAGAAGTTTATGATTTAGCGGGTAAAAACTACAACTCTTATTGGGGATGGCAAGATGGAGAGAAAAGAAATTCTAGAATTAGAAAAGTTTTCGAACCAGTATTCCAAATGGCTCACTATTGGAAAATCGGAAAATCATCTAATTTAAACTCTACTTTCTCTTACCAACAAGGTGAAGATGCTAGAAGTAGACTAGATTGGTTCCATGGAGCAGATCCTAACCCCACTTATTATAGAAAATTACCAAGTTACATTTTTGCTCCAACAACTTATGATACTAGTGATGGTGGATATAATATAACAGCAGCAGAATTTAATGCATATTTACCACTTTATGCTAGAGGAATCTATGATTGGAGACAAAATAAAGCAGGTCAACAAATTGACTGGGACTTTTTATATGAAGCAAACAGAAATAATCTTGAGAGAGGAGCGAGATATACAATGGTAGAAGATGTAAATAGAGATAAAACCATCAACTTTGTTTCTCACTTTGATACTAGATTAAAAGATAACTGGAAATTAAATGTAAACTTTAACTACCAAAATCTAAGATCAGATAACTTTAGAAGAATTAAAGATTTGTTAGGTGCAGCTTATGCTAATAATCTAGATGCATTCGGCGGTGACAAGCCGTTTAATGTAGATGGAGCTAGCACTAGGGTTTACGAAGGCGATAGAACACAATATTCTTATCTTCTTAATAGAGATGTAGCAGCATTAAATATTTCTACAGAATTAGATTTAAAAAGATGGAACTTTGTATTATCTGGTTTCTCTTCATATTCTGAGTCATTTAGAGAAGGATATTTTAGAAATCATTTTTATCTAAATAATTCTAAAGGAAAAAGTGATGTTTACGATTCTCAAGACTATGGGGTAAAAGGTAAACTTACTTATAAAATTAATGGTAGAAATTTCTTAGTGGCAAACGGAGCTTATTTCACATTAGCACCTACATTGAACGAAATTTTCATTAACCCAAGAGTAAACGATTTTGTAACTCCAAACTTGCAAAACCAAGAAATTGCTTCTTCTGATTTCAGTTACATTACAAGAGGTCAAGTTCTTAAATTAAGATTAACGGGTTACTATACCTCAATCAAAAATTCTACAGAAATTTCTAGATATTTTGCAGAAGGTATTCAGTTAGGTACAGATGCAACTGCACAAGATGCTTTCGTGGCTGAGATTTTATCAGGAATTGATAAAAAATATATGGGAGCAGAATTTGCTGCAGATGTAAAAATTACCCCTACTTTAACTTCAGTTTTAGTAGTAAGCTACGGTGATTATACTATTAGCAATAATCCTACTGCGTATGTTTCAATTGATTCAGATTTATATCCTAATGGTTATGACGAAATTGGAACAGCAAAACTTAAAGGTTATAAAATTGCTGGAACTCCACAAAAAGCGGCTTCATTAAGCTTCAGATATAACTCACCTAAATATTGGTGGTTTGGTATGTCTGCAAACTATTTAATGGACCAATATTTAGATTTCTCTGCATTAAACAGAACTCCAAACTTCTACACAGATCCTACTACTGGTGATAATTACATTCACCCAGTTACAGGACAAGTGGTAACTCAGAGTGATGTAGACGCATTAAACAAACAAAAGAAATTTGATGACCAATTCATGCTAAACGCAAATGTTGGTAAGTCTTTCTTATTAGGTAAATATAGAATGGGATTAAGTTTAAGTGTAAACAATATCCTAAACAATAGAGATTATGTAACAGGTGGTTTTGAACAAGGTAGAAAATCTAACTTTACAGAATCATATGTAGATAATGTAATTTCGCCAGTATCATTATTTGGTCCGAAATTATGGTATGACAGAGGAACTACTTTCTTTGCTAATGTTTATTTAAGATTTTAATTTTATTAATATTAAAACATGAAAAAATATTTTTCAATTATAAGAATTTTCATTTTGTCACTTACGGTTTTTTTAACCAGTTGTGTACAAGATGATGAGTATTCGACACCAGATTTACAAGGAAAGTGTCAGACTTTAACGCCTACGAAAACTATAGCAGAGGTAAAAACAGCTTATGCGAATAACTCTGCTACCATTACAGATGATATCATTATAGAAGGTTATGTTTCTTCTTCTGATGAGTCTGGAAACGTTTATAAAACGATTTATTTACAAAATGCACCAGAAAACCCTACTCAAGGTTTAGTAGTAAGTGTAGATGCAGTAAGTACTTATACTTCTTACCCACAAGGCTCTAAAGTATACATCAAACTAAAAGGTTTAGCTTTTGGTAAATACGGAGGTGTTCTACAGGTAGGTTATAATAACTTAGATCCAGTAACAAATACTACTACTTTTGGTAGAATTCCAGAAAAATTAGTAGGGAATCACTTAGTGAGATCTTGTGATCCTAAAGCGAAAATTGTACCTAAAGTAATTACTTTGTCTCAATTATCTTCTTCTATTGATCCATTAATTGGAGCTTTAGTTCAGGTGAATAATGCAGAGTTCCCAGTAAATTTACTTTGTAATGTTTATGCTCCTAATGGCACTTCTGTAGACAGAAGAATTGTAGATCCTACTAGACCTGCGGATGCAAGTACTAGAGTAGTAAGAAATAGTGGTTACGCAACTTTTGCATCAGAACAATTGCCAGCTGGTAATGGTACCTTTGTGGGGGTTTTAAGTAGATATAATTCTACTTACCAATTCTATATCAATAGAGTTTCTGATCTTAACATGAAAGGTCCAAGATTAGATGGTTCTACACCTTCTTGTTCTTATAATACTGAAGGAAAAAAATTAATTTCTGTTTCAGAGTTAAAATTATTATATACTTCTGGTAATTATACTCAAATTACCGATAATGTATACCTAAAAGCCCAAGTAACTGCAAATGATAAAACTGGTAACTTATTTAAATACATTTATGTAGAAGACAAGACGGGTGGTATTAGAGTAAACATAGATATGACTTCTCTGTATGCTGACCCTAGATTCTTTGTAGGTAAACATTTATTAATAAATCTTAAGAATCTTTATGTAGGACCAGTGAATGGAGAAATACAATTAGGAGAGTTATTTACAAATTCTAGTAATCAAACTTTAGTAGGTAGGGTTGCGCCTAGTAATGTATATAAATATTTCTTCCCAACTACAGACTTCACAGAAGTGGTAGCGACAGAAAAAACCATTACAAATCTTACTGATGGTGACGTAGGAAGATGGATTAAAATTAAAGACCTTCAATTCATTATTGATGATTTAGGAGAAACTTACTCGGGTAAGAGAACTTTAGAAGATTGTTCTGGTAAGAAAATTATCCTTAATACTAGTAGCTTTGCTACATTCTCTGGTGCTCAATTAGATACTGGCAAAGGTGATGTTTATGCAATCCTTACTAAAAATAATACAGCTTATGAACTTTGGATTACCAATAGATTAGGGGCTGACCTAGATGGTAACAGATGTGATGGTACATTACCTGTTTTCACGACTATTTTCAGTGATGCATTTACCAATCTTTCCAATTGGACTGCTGTTAATGTTATTGGTACTAAAGTATGGACAACTACTACCTATGGAAATCCAGCGCCAAGTG
>DITA01000094.1:0-4995 GCA_002422665.1 Flavobacteriales bacterium UBA6196 | reverse complement strand
GTTTTTTCATTGGTTAATTATTTAGCTGCATAAAAATATTAATTTTCTTCTTTGTTTTTATCAATTCTGTTAAAAATCATAAAAAAATCTGCAAATCATTGATTTACAGATTTCAGTGGAGTTGGAGGGATTCGAACCCTCGTCCAAACAAGCAATACGCAAGCTTTCTACATGCTTATTTTGCTATTGGTTTTCGTCGTAAAGCAGACAGCAAACAGCCAACTTTACGCTTATCTTCTAAAATTTTCGTTCCCGAACCGAAGTTTTTCGGGACTTATTTCCGCATTTTCTATGCCTCGGAATCGAACGTCGCAGAACAGAACTTTCGGGAGACATCTTGTTTCCTTACTATGCTTCGGGAAAAACGCCAATCCTACTAAGCTTCGGATTAAGCAGCAAGAGCAAACTCTTCGTTGCCAGTTAAATTCTGTAGCAAGGGATTAAAGAGATCGCGCTACGGTTCTCTGCATGCTTACTTACCCATTGGTCTTGCTGTCGAAACCAGTCAACCCCAATTTTAAGTATGCAAATATAAGCAAAAAATGTACCTAAATTTTAATTCTGTATTTCTTTTATTGTGGCGCCAATTTTCCGCCTTCCGTTCCCGCTTTTTTTGTGCGGCGGCAAAGCCGCCGCACAAAAAAGAGCTCCACTAAAGTCGGGGCGCAATCCCGTTATTCTTAGAACTTTTTAACCAAATTTTGAAAATTTCTCTCTTAAAAACTCATAAAAAAGTTAATCTCGGTTAAAGTTGTTTCAGCAATCAAATTTAAAAATAATTTTGAGCCTGCTAATCATAACCCATGAAGAAAACTCTACTTCTCTTTTTATTCATTATCTCCCATTCTGTTCATGCTCAAGAATATATTTTTGGCAAAATTACCTCAGAACAAAACATAGAATTATCGGGAGTTTTAATTCTCAACACCAGAACAGACGAAAAAACCTATTCCGACAGCGATGGAAATTTTATGATTTCTGCAATAAATAATGATGCACTGCGATTCGTAAAACAAAAATTTGATAGAATTACGTATTCCGTAAAACCCGAAGATTTTAAAAATTCTATAAAAATTACGTTGATAAAATCAGTATTAGAAATAGAAGAGGTAGAAATTAAAACAAAACTCACAGGCAATCTAAAAGAAGATGCAAGAAGAGTAGAATCTGTGAGAAAAGTAAAACTCAATAAAGAAATTGCAAAATACATCACTCAAAAATCTGATCCTCTAATACTAAAACCAAAAGCAGGCGAATTTGTACAACCTAAAGGTGAAGGTTTTTCTGTAGGTAAAGTTTCTAGTCAAGCAGACAAAATAGATTTAGCCGAAGATTTTCTAGAAATTCTTGGCGAAGATTATTTTACAGATTTAGGACTTAAAAAAAGTGAAATTTCGGGATTTATTTTTCATGTAATGAGCAGTTTAGATTTAAAGAACGCTTATAAATATGGTTATCTCAAAGGAAGCGACATTGCTCAGTTCAAAAAACAAGCAGAAATAAAAATCAATGATTTTAGAAAGTTAAAGTAATATGGAATTGAATTTGATGTATAATTTTTTGTAAATTTAAACTTATCAAATCACCACCTAAAATCACAATTTATGAACAAAAACATTATCGCCATTGCTGTTGCTTCATTAGGCTTCATCATTGGACTTGGCTTATTAGGAAGCGCCATCAAAAACCGAAACAAATCAGAAAACACCATCTCTGTTACCGGTCTTGGAACCAAAAAATTCACTTCGGACCTCATCACATGGAGCGGAAACTTCTCCAGAAACAGCTTTGAACTGAAACAAGCGTATGATGCACTTTCAAACGACCGAAAAATCATCGAAAACTATTTGATTTCTAAAGGAATTCCTAAAAACGAAATCGTTTTTTCGGCGGTAGACATTCAGAAGCAATACAATTATGTTTCAGACGCTAATGGAAGCAGTCACCAAACTTTTGCAGGTTACCAGTTAACTCAATCGGTTTCATTAGAAAGTAAAGATGTGGCAAAAATTGAAAATTTATCTAGAAATATCACCGAAATTATCAATCTTGGAATAGAATTCACTTCTTCTCGACCGAATTATTTTTATACCAAACTCGCGGAAGTAAAACAAGAAATGATTGCTAATGCTACAAAAGACGCTAAAGAACGCGCCGAAAAAATTGCAGAAAATGCAGGTTCTGATTTAGGAAATCTTAAAAAAGCAACAATGGGTGTTATCCAAATTACCGCGCCAAATTCCAATGAAGATTTTTCTTATGGCGGAACTTATAATACTCAATCAAAAGAAAAAGAAGCGAGCATTACCATTAAATTAGAATATGAAGTGAATTAGGTAAAGGTTGAGAAAAAGTAACACTATTGGTTCCCCTCTTTTAGAGGGGTGTCAAAATCTTTGATTTTGACGGGGTGTTAATAAACTACTTCATAAATTTCATCCACCAAAACATCTAAATTTTCAGGCTCGAAATTAGCCATTAAAAATAAATTAACAGCATATTTACCTTCACCATAACTTGGTTGAAGGTAATTTTTTTCTATAATGCTAAAGCCATTTCTTTCGTAAAAACGCAATCTTCTTTCTGCAATTTCTGAAAGTGAATTGGGCTCAGTTTCTAAAATCAATTTTTCGAATTTTTCCTGTAAACTTTCCAGAATTTTTTCTCCAAATTTTTGATTTCTAAATTCCTCGAAAACTTCAAAATGCTCTAAAAAATAAAATTCTTGAAGCTCCCAAATTACACAATATCCTATATTTTCGTCTTCGTGATTAATAGAATAAACAAAAGCGTCTGGATTTTCGGCCAAATCTAGAAATTGGTCTTTGCTACGTCTTTCTTGTTCGGGAAAAGTCTTTTCGTAGCGGTAGAAAATTTTAGAAATTTTCTTGCGGTTTTGTAATTCTTCAAACCAAACCATTTTTATTTACGATTTTTGATTTTAATGAAAACTATTATTTATAGGTCAAAAACATTAGGTCTTCTGGTAACGAAAATATCTTTTACCCAAAGTGTAAATGCCATCATGAGATAAACCAAGAAGAAAAAACCAGCAGTCGCAAAAGTGGAATAAATGAAAAATACACGTAATTTAGAAACAGGAATTCCCAGTCTGCTCCCAAATCTGGTGAGCGTTCCGAACCATTCATGTTCTACTTTGTGTCTTAAATCAGTAATAATTTTGGGTTCTCTCATTATTATTTCAGTTTTTCATTATTTTGATGACGGTCAAAATCTCTTTCGGTTTTTACTTTCATCTTTTTATCAAAAGCGGCTTGTAAATCTACACCAGTTTGGTTAGCCAAGCACAAAGTTACAAAAAGTACATCTGCTAATTCTTCGCCTAAATCTTTAGATTTATCAGATTCCTTTTCGCTTTGTTCGCCATATCTTCTGGCAATAATTCTGGCTACTTCTCCTACTTCTTCGGTTAACATTGCCATATTCGTCAATTCATTAAAATAACGAACACCAATGGTTTTTATCCATTCATCAACTTGATTTTGTAGAATTTTTATTTCCATAATTTCTTTGTTACGAGGTACGTGTTGCGTGTTGCGAGATAATCTCGTATCTCGAAACCCACAACTCGAAATTTTTATTGATACGCTCCAATTGTAGGATTAGTAGTTCTATTCACATTTACAATATCTAGAGGAACCAAAGCAGCAGTGGAAACCTTTCCTTTCGCTTTTGCAGGAGAAGTTTCTTTCACTCTCAAATTCATTTTTTGGGTGAAATAATTCTCAAATTTTGGATCTTCATTTTTGATAGAATTCACAATTTTAGTATTTCCGTCCCAAGTGAAACCTGCATTTGCAGCATCAAATTTCACCAAACAATTCTCTATGAAATAATTAAATGTTTGTCCAGAAGTTGGCTTGAATTGTATCGCGTTATTTCTTTCGGTGTAAACAATAGAATTTTGAAGATTCAATGTTAAAGCGCCTTGTTCTGTAGAAGTTCCGTTGTTATATTCGTTAGTTGCATAGATTCCAAAACTCGGCAAAGTGCTGTTTAAGTTCCAATAATTGGCAAAAGTAGCATGTAAAAATGTATAATTTCCACCTTTAAAAATTCCTAAATTCGCTTGTCCACAATTGTTGACCACTAAATTTTCTGCATTTACAGTCGCATTAATTCCTAAAATTCCAAAATCTTGAAAAGTGTGAACAATCGTATTTTTAAGCGTAGCAGAAGCGTGATTGAGTTCTAAACCAGTGGTTCCACCAAAAATTTTAGCATATTTTAAATTGGCAATTGCGCCTTGCTCAAGCTGAATTCCGCCCCAGTTTAGAGGAAGCGTGTCATATCTCCCATCATTTCTGTCTCCGCGGAAAATGACTTCTTTTCCTAAATCTCCATTGGTAATCAATTGAGCATTTTTCCCGATTTTCAAATTGGCATTTTTATGAAAATACACTTTTGTGCCTTCAGAAATAGTCAGCGATTTTCCATCAGCTAATTTCAAATCGCCGTAAATAATTTTCGCTTTCGTATTGTTCCAAGAAGTATTGTCGGTTAAAATTTTAGGACTGTTTTCGGTAGAAATATAAAATTCCACATCTTGAACTACTGACAGCAAAGTCACATGTTGATTCGCAACTGGCGATTCTATCTGAATTCTTTCTTCGGCAATCGCTTCTGGAGCATTGGCAATAGGAGCAATTTCTACAAAAATATAAAGGCTGTCTTTTTTACGAAGGGGAACATTGGTAAATTCAGTTCCAGCTTTTCCATCTACATTAATTCTGTAAAGTGAAGAATTTCCTGATTCCAGATAAATTTTCGGAATAGAAATATCTTTATTTTCGTCGTTATAAATTTTTACAGCATAGGTTTCGCTTCTCACCTGATTGTAAACCGTGTCTAGAACCAAAGTGTCTACCGAAAATCTGAGTTTTTTGCTTGGTGCATCAAATTCTATTTCATCTCTGTTACAAGAAATAACAAAAAGAGCCAACCAAAACCCGAAAAAAAGAAAATATTTTGTCT
>DITA01000041.1:0-13137 GCA_002422665.1 Flavobacteriales bacterium UBA6196 | reverse complement strand
TGATATTTGTTTCTTTAAATATTATTTTTTTGAAAAAACATTTATAAATCCATGTCTAAGAAAAATTTTTCTGCTGTTGTATTCCTTTCTAAAGTAATTTCTAACCTACTCAATCCACTTTTTTCGCTGTTAATTTTCTTTGTTTGTTTTGCTTATGTAAAAATGACTTGGGAGGAATCTCTAGTCAATATTTTATTGATGATTGCTTTAGTAGTTATTCCTATTTTCTCATGGATTGGCTGGAATGTAAAAAAGGGTAACTATACTAACATGGATGTGTCTGACCGAAAACAGAGAAACAGTCTCTATCTTTTTAACTTTATAGTCATTGCCATTTATACTGGGGTTTTGTATTTTACAAAGCAAAGAACAGATTTGCTTTTCATCATTGTTTTTTTATTCATTCTCATGCTGATTATGCACATCAGTAATTTTTTCATCAAAAGTTCTATGCACACCGCTTTTAATGTTTTTGTAACAGCGCTATTCTTTTCTTTGAATCCTATTTTGGGCATTATTTGGTTCGTTCTTACATCATTTGTAGCCATTTCTAGAATTATTCTGAAAAGACATACACCAAAAGAAGTGATAATGGGAGCATTTATTGGAACTATAGTTTCTTTAGCTTACTTATATTTTAATATACAGACATTTCTATAATCTTAAAATTTTTACTACATTTATAATTCAATTTCAAGAATATGGAAAATCTTAAATCCTTGACTTCTGGCGAAGAACAAGTCATGAAAATCATTTGGAAACTTGGCCCTACTTATCTTAAAGACATTATGCTTGCTTTTCCCGAGCCAAAACCACACCAAAACACAGTTTCTACTTTTTTGAAAAATTTGGTTACCAAAAACTATCTGAAACCTACTTCTGAAGGAAGAATTCATAAATATGAAATCTCTGTAACTCAGGAAAATTATAAAAAATCACTATTAAAAAACTTCATTCTGAATTTTTACGATAATAACCCTAATGCTTTGTTGGTGGACTTAATGAAAGAAGGAATGGTTCAGCTTTCCGTGCCTGAAAAAGAAAAGGAAAAAGACAAAAAGAAGAAAAAGAAAAAGAAAAAATAATTCTGTTGGATAATGGATGTAAATGTGAGAAGTTTATGAAATAGAGCACCCTTTTTCCAACTTCAAAGCATACATCATGATTACAAAATTTAAAGAAATCTGGGGAAAAACCGATGATATTATTTTAAGATATCCTATGGTTCTTACCACAGCGCTTATTGCAGCTATTTCTGCGGTTGTTGCAATAGAAATTGACCATCAAGACAATCAATTTTTAGTAACCAAATTAGCTTTTGCTGGATGTTTGGGGATTTCGCTGATGTTTGGTATTAAAATGCTCTCTCAAAGAATTGGCAAAGGTTTTCTTTTAGAAATTTTGGGAGCTGCATTTCTCGTTTGGTTTTATTTTTATTTGCCAAACTCCGAAAAGCAATTTACAGAAGTAAATGGTTTTGTGATTTTTGCGTTGGTCATTTTATCGCATTTATTCGTTTCATTTTCAGGATTTTTGAATAAAAAACCAGAACTTAATTTTTGGCAATTTAATAAAAATTTATTCATCAATATTTTCTTAACCGGCGTTTTCACAGGCGTTTTAGTTCTGGGAGTTGTTTTAGCGATTTTGGCGGTAGATAAATTATTTGACTTCAATTTCAACAACAATCTTTACCCTAAAACCATACTGTTTTTAGCCATTTTAGGAAGCACTTTCATTTTTCTAATTTTTAACGACAAAGGAATTTTTCAACTCGAAAAAGACGGAAGTTACCCTCAAATTCTGAAATTTTTCACACAGTTTGTTCTTATTCCCCTTTTATTAATTTATGTAACCATTTTATATTTCTACGCAGGTAAAATATTGATTAACTGGGAATTACCACGAGGTTGGGTTTCTTATCTTATTTTAATTTATTCAGTGGTCGGAATTTTAGCCTTGCTTTTGGTTCATCCACTGAAAGAAGAATCTGCAAAATCTTGGGTAAAAGTTTTCTCCAAAATTTTCTATTACACGCTTATTCCATTATTGGTTTTATTATTTGTAGCGATTTTTACCAGAATTTTAGAATATGGTTATACAGAACCAAGATATTTCGTTTTGTTATTGGCAATTTGGCTTACCACAGTCGTTTTTTATTTTATTTTTTACAAAAAAGCGACCATTAAATTTGTTCCGATTTCACTGTTTATCTTCGGTGTATTTGCATTGATTTTTCCTTATGTTAATGCTTTTTCTACCGCTAAAAGAAGTCAAAAAACAGAATTACAACAAATTCTAACCAAAAACCAACTTTTAGAAAAAGGAAAAATTAATTTTGAAAAAGCGATTCAAGATTCAGTAGCAACTGAAGTTGCAAATAAATTTCAATTTCTGAACGAAAGAAAACAACAAGCATTTCTCCTCAATTATATTCCAAAAACTCATTTTTCTAAATTCAAAAAAATATTCGAACAAGAAAAATATTTAATAAATTCAGAAATAAGAATTTCTTTCAAAAACACTATTAAATCTAAAGAAAAGAATAATTACCAGAACGATTATCAAGGTGTGTTCTCTAACAAAAGAAATTATGACATTCAGAACTACGAAAAACTTATTGTTTTAAGCAATACTGATATTCAAAATGAAGAACAATTAGACGATTATAGGCTAAAGACAAAACCAATTAGAGATAGTTATATTTTCTCAGGATATATCATTGATTTAGAATCACCTACCAAAGTTACTCAATCTTATGATTTAACTCCTTTTCTCAAAAAACAATTAGAAAAAGATAATGCAGACCAACTCAATACTCCAATAGAAGAAATTTCTACAGAATTTGATTTGCACCAGTATCATTTCAAAGTATATTTTTCAGAAATCATCAACAATAAAGTCAACAAAAAAGATAATATTTCTGTGAGAGACATGGTCATTTTAGTCAAGAAAAAATAATTTCAATTTACACCAATAAAAAAGCGACTCAGTAATGAGTCGCTTCATTTTTTTCTTTGAAAAAAGATTGTTTACCAACGGCTTCCACCTCTATCGTTTCCACCTCTGTTATTTCCGTAACCACCTCTGTTTCCGTAACCACCACCTCTGTTGTTATCGAAACTTCTTCTTGGTTTTTCTTCTCTTGGTTTCGCTTCAGAAACGTTAAGTTCTTTTCCGTTAAATTCTTTACCGTTAAGAGCTTCAACTGCTTGTTGACCTTCTTCATCACTCATTTCTACGAATCCGAATCCTCTACTTCTACCTGTTTCTTTGTCTGTAATAATTTTGCACGAAGATACTTCGCCAAATTCTGAAAATAAATCTTGTAACTGATAATCTTTAGTTACGTAATTGATGTTTGAAACAAAAATGTTCATTGTTAAAAAAAATTAAATTAAAATTGTCCTAAATGATTGAATTATAAAAGAAGACAAAAAACGAATGAACATTATTTTGAAAAACATTTATAAGAAATCTTTCGCAAGATACAACAATAAATGACATAAACAATTTTTATTTTGGCGTGCCCTATTTCCCAAAGCCTAAATCCTTGTAAAATAGGTCGTTCTACGCTCACTCGCTTCCCGAAAATAAATTTTCGGGAGAGCTCAGACAAATCGCTTCGCACTCACGCAAACTCACGTTATAAAACACCACTCAACCTTTACCTCTACCTCTACCTCTACCTAATTCTACGCCACTTTATGTCCCAAACTAGCTTCTAAAAGAGTAAACCAATCTTCTACAGTTAAATCTATTTCCAAAGATTTTTTGAGAGATTTTATACTTTCAGTTTTTGAAGTTCCAATAATTGGTAAAATTTTAGCAGGATGTTTTAAGAGAAATGCAAGTAAAAGCTGTGCTTCGTCTGCATTATATTTTTTTGACAAATCGCCCAAAACCGACTTTATTCTCGCGGTTCTTTCAGAATCTTCTGCGAAATAACTTCCCATCACACTCCAAGCCATAGGTTGCAACTTTTTCATCATCATTTGGTCAATCGTCCCATCGTAAAAAGCTTTGGTTTCCGTCAAAGAAATTTCTACTTGATTGGTTACCAATTGAGGGAAATATTTAGAAATTAAATCAAACTGCGTCACAGAAAAATTACTCACTCCGAAATCTCTTACTTTTCCAGAACTTCTTAAAATCCCAAATGCAGCAGCTATTTCTTCAGGATTCATGAGTGGAGAAGGTCTGTGTAACAATAACAAATCTATATAATCTGTTTTTAGATTTTTCAAACTCTCATCTACCTGATTCAGAATATATTCTTTAGAATAATTATAGTATTTCAACGGAAAATTTTTCTTTTCAGAAGGCATACAAATTCCACATTTGGTAATCAACTGAATTTTTTCTCTGTCAATTTTCATCTCAGAAAAAGCATTTCCGAACAATTCTTCTGTAGTATAACCACCATAAATATCTGCATGGTCAAAAGTATACAAACCCTCTTCTAAAGACGTTTCTATTAATTTTTGAACTCCAGATTCAGAATGATTAGCGCCCCAAATCCCCCATCGCATTACCCCAATGATAATTTTCGAAAAATCCATAATTTTAATTTTTATCAAAGTTAAAATTATCTCTTCAATTGTGAAGCAATTATTTGTAAAAACAGAACCTTCACATCTATACAATTATAGTTTTCTTCGATAAAATCAATGAAAAGAAAGTATTTTAAATTAACCATCAGTTAATATTTATAGCATAATTTTGTGGCTTAAAAAAAACAATGTAGATGAATTATCACACAAGAAAATGGATTAAACCAGAAGATTTAAACGCCAACCATACGCTTTTTGGTGGCAAATTATTACAATGGATAGACGAAGAAGCCGCTTTGTACGCCATTATCCAATTAGAAAATCCTAGAACAGTTACCAAATATATTTCCGAAATTAATTTCGTAAACTCTGCAAAACAAGGAGATATTATAGAAATCGGGATTGAAGTAGCCAATTTTGGGAGAACTTCTATCACACTTAGCTGCGAGGTAAGAAACAAAATGACACACCAAACCATTATTACTATTGACAAAATTGTTTTTGTATCTTTGGATGAAAATGGAAATCCACAACCCCACGGAAAAACCGAAGTGGAATATGTAGAAGACCGATTAGGCAAAGGATAAATGCAAATTTTTATTAAAAATATGGTTTGTAACCGCTGCATTACTGCAGTGGAAAACGTCTTCCGAAATTCTGAAATTGATGTAGTTTCAGTGAATTTGGGTTGGGTGGATATTTCTACAGAAATTTCAAAAAATCAACTTGAAAAACTCAACGAAAATCTAAAAAAAATAGGTTTTGAAGTTCTAGAAGATGCATCACAAAAACAAATCGAAAACATCAAAAAACTCATTTTAGAAAAAGTTCAAAATCTTGATATTGATGAAGATTTCTTGCTTTCTAAATATCTTTCCGAGCAACTCCACAAAGAATACAGCAGTATTTCTAAGGTTTTTTCTCAAACAGAAAACATCACTTTAGAGCAATATTTTATTCTTCAAAAAATTGAAAAAGTAAAGGAGCTTTTGATTTATCGCGAACTTACCCTTTCTCAGATTGCCGATAAATTAGGTTATAAAACGGTTCAACATCTTTCTCAACAATTCAAAAAAATCACAGGATTTTCGCCATCACAATTTCAGGAACTCAAAGAAAAAAAGAGACTTCCTATTGATTTGATTTAAAATTTATTTTCCTTCAAGCCTAAAAATCTAAATTTCATAACATTCTGCCAAGATTTGATAATGGTTTTTATTTGATTAATTTTGAAATTTGTATCAAAATTAAGAAAGATGAATACCAAAAAATATAACGTTCTAGGAATGTCTTGCGAAGGCTGTCAGAAAAAAATATCTTCTGCTTTAAATGATTTAGAAGGAATAAAAGCCGATGTAAACCTAGCAGGAAATTTTGTAGAAATTACTTCTGAGCAAGAAATAGACTTAGAAAAACTTAATTCTGAGCTTAAAAATGCAGGAAACTACGTTTTAGAAGATCCAGAAAAACCAAAATCTACAGAATTTATTCCACCTCAAGATAGAGTTTCGCCAAGTTCGGTTTATTATTGCCCGATGGAATGTGAAGGCGATAAAGTCTATTTCGTACAAGGTAAACGTTGCCCTGTTTGCAACATGTACTGCGTTCCGATAGAAGAGAAGTCAGAAGTTAGAAGTCAGAAGTCAGAAGTTAATCATGTAGAAACTTTTTCAGAAAAATTGGGAGAATATTATTGCCCAATGTTTTGTGAAGGCGATAAAACCTATCCCGAAAATGTAGGTTGCCCAGTTTGTGGAATGGACTTAGTAAAAATCACAGGAAATGACGATGAATCTGAAGACGATACCTATAAAAATCTGAAAAAGAAGTTCTGGATTTCGGTTGCTTTTACGCTTCCCGTTTTTATTTTATCGATGGGAGGAATGTTTTTTGAGTTTCCTTTTAGTTCAAGAGTTTCTGGGATTTTACAATTGATTTTCACGCTTCCAGTTGTGTTTTTCACAGGTTGGTTTTTATTCAAAAGAGCTTGGATTTCTTTTAAATCTTGGAACCTCAATATGTTTTCACTGATTGGTTTAGGAGCAAGTGCAGCTTTCGTTTACAGCATTTTCGCACTCACTTTTCCGAGTTTAATTCCGCATGAATTGATGCAAAACCATCACGAAGTTCCATTGTATTTCGAAGCAGTTGCCGTGATTTTAACATTGGTCATTTTTGGACAAATGTTGGAAGCAAAAGCCCATCAAAAAACAGGAAACGCCATCAAAGAATTGATGAATTTGTCGCCAAAAGAAGCACATATCATTCAAAACAATGTAGAAAAAAACATTCCAATTTCAGAAGTTAAGATTGGAGATATTCTAAAAGTAAAACCTGGAGAAAAAATTCCTGTTGATGGAGAAATTATTGAAGGAAATACCACGATTGACGAAAGTATGATTACGGGAGAACCGATTCCTTCAGAGAAAAAATTAGGAGATAAAGTCACTTCTGGAACCATCAACGGAAACCAAGTTTTCCTCATGAAAACAGAGAAAATTGGCAAAGACACCCTACTTTCTCAAATTATAGAAATGGTCAACTCAGCAAGTAGAAGCAAAGCGCCAATCCAAAAACTCACAGATAAAGTTTCTAAAATTTTTGTTCCTGTGGTGATTGCTATTTCAGTATTAACTTTTATTTTCTGGTACTTTTTCGGGGGAGAAAATCGTGCGATTTTTGCTTTGGTTAATGCATTAGCGGTTCTCATTGTAGCTTGTCCTTGCGCTCTTGGCTTGGCAACGCCAATGTCTGTAATGGTGGGAATTGGAAAAGGTGCGAGAAACGGAATTTTGATTAAAAATGCAGAAGCTTTGGAAGAAATGGAGAAAGTAAACGTGATAATCACCGATAAAACAGGAACTTTAACCGAAGGAAAGCCTTCTTTGACTCAAATTTTCTCAGAAAATATTCCAGAAAATGAAGCATTACAATTGGCTGCTTCTCTCAATAAAAACTCTGAACATCCACTTTCACAAGCGGTTTTAAATAAAGCTAAATTCTTCGACTCCGCTCAGAATGACAATTTAAAAGAAGTTAAAAACTTTGAAAATATTTCAGGTAGAGGAATTTTAGGAGAAGTTGATGGCAAAAAATTGTTCCTTGGAAATATTCATTATCTCAAAGAAAATCATTTTGAAATTTCTGAAAATCTACTTCAAAAAGCCCAAATTTTAGAAAACGAAGCGAATACCGTTTCATATTTAACGATTGATGGAAAAGCAGTTGCTGTTTTTGGCTTTAAAGATAAAATCAAAGAAAATGCAAAATCTGCCATCAAATCTTTACAAAATAAAGGCATTGAAGTCATCATGATGACGGGTGATAATGAAGCCACTGCAAAACACGTTGCAGAAAATTTGGGCATCAAAAAATATTTTGCGAATTGTCTTCCTCAAGACAAAATAAACGAGGTTAAAAACCTCCAAACTCAAGGAAAAATAGTTGCCATGACTGGCGATGGAATAAACGATGCACCAGCTCTTGCACAAGCCAACGTAGGAATTGCAATGGGAACAGGAACAGACATCGCCATGAATTCAGCAGAAATCACTTTATTGAAAGGTGATATTTATGGCGTAGCAAAATCTAAAATTTTGAGCGAAAAAATGATGAAAAATGTAAAAGAAAACTTGTTTTTTGCTTTTGCCTACAACACACTCGGAATTCCGATTGCTGCAGGTTTGCTCTACCCTATTTTCGGCGTTTTATTGTCTCCAATGTTTGCTGCTGCTGCAATGAGTTTTTCTTCCGTTTCGGTGATTGCTAATTCTCTGAGATTGAATAAAGTAAAATTGAAAATTTAAGTTGATTTTTTAGACGAAAAATGTATCTTTGAGATAAATAATATCTCGAATGAAAAGAAAACTTTTATCGCTGCTTTCAGTGGCTTCATTTTTCTTAATGAATGCTCAAAATACAGATTACAACAAAGATTTTAAATTTTTAGAATATGATATTGAAAAGCTTCAAAAAGGCTATCAAAACAAAGAATATAAAATTTCAGAAGTTGTAAAATCTTATTTGGAAAGAATAGAAAAAGTGGACAAAAACGGAGCAAAACTCAATGCTGTAATTACGGTAAATCCTGATGCAATGAAGATTGCAGACAGTTTAGACCAAGTTCCTTTGCAATTAAGAAAAGGTGCACTTTTTGGCGTTCCTGTTTTGCTGAAAGATAATATTGACACCAAAGACAAAATGCCTAATACAGCTGGTTCTTTGGCAATGAAAGATTCTTTTCCGCTGCATGATGCATTTTTGGTTGAAAAATTAAGAAAATCAGGAGCCATTATCATCGGGAAAACCAATCTTTCGGAATGGGCGAATTTCCGTGGAATGATGTCTGTTTCTGGCTGGAGTGGAAATGGTGGTTTAACTAAAAATCCGTATGATTTAACAAGAAATACTTGTGGTTCTAGTGCAGGTTCTGGTGCTGCCATTTCTGCAAATTTGGGAATTTTCGCTATTGGAACCGAAACCAACGGCTCTATTATTTGTCCGAGCAGTGTGAATGGAATTGTAGGTTTAAAACCAACGGTTGGTTTGGTAAGCAGAAGCGGAATTATCCCTATTTCTGTTTCACAAGATACAGCAGGACCAATGACGAGAACGGTAAAAGACGCTGCGATTGCTCTTGGAGTTTTGACAGGTGTTGACGAAAAAGATTCGCATACTTTAGCTTCAAAAAATATTGCAAAAACAGATTATACTTCTTTCTTAAAACTTGATGGTTTAAAAGGAAAACGAATTGGTTATTCTAAAAAATCAAGCGGAAATGTAAAAGTAGATGCAATATTCCAAGAAAATTTAAAATTTTTGGAGAAAGAAGGTGCTATTTTAGTTGAAATTTCAGAAGAACCCGTTTCAAACGAAATCCAAGGAAAATCTTTTGATTTAATGATATTGGAATACAAAGATGGATTGAATAATTATTTCAAATCTTTAGGGCCGAATGCAAAAATAAAATCAGTTGAAGAATTGATAGTTTTCAACAAAAACAATCCTGAAGAAATGAAATATTTCAAACAAGAATTTCTAGAAATGACGCAGGCTACAAAAGGAATGCAAGATGAAAATTATGCTAAATTGTTAAAAGAAATTCAGGAAGGAAGTCGTAAAAACGGAATTGATGCCACGCTAAAAAAATATCAATTAGATGCTCTTATCGCTGCTTCTACCAGTCCAGCTTGGAAAACGGATATGGTAAATGGCGACAATTATATTTTTGAAGGTTCTGGCGCTGCTGCGATTGCTGGTTATCCTAGCATTACCGTTCCTATGGGAAATATTGATGGATTACCGGTTGGAATTTTGTTTTACGCAGAAGCTTGGAGCGAAGGAAAACTCATCAACATAGCGTATACTTTTGAACAAAAAAATCCACAGAGATTAGTTCCACAATTTAAAAATTAGGAAAATGTCTGATCTTCAGAAATATAATCCCGAGCAATTAATGAACAAACTCATGTCTCATGATTTTCCTGAAGTTTTGGAAAAATATTCCGAAAATGATTTAGAAAATCATCTCGCCGTTTATATTAATGAACTGATAGACAAAGACTTCAATAAATTAGTCAACCTATTATACCGAATTGATATCAGCGAACAAAAACTGAAAATTGCCCTTCAAAATGAAGACAAAACCATCAGTTCTAGTAAAACCATTGCTAAATTAATTATCGAAAGACAACTTCAAAAACTAGAATTTAGAAAGAAATTCAGCAAGAAAAAAATTGAATAATGAAAAAGAAACTCGTTGTTTTATCTGGCGCAGGAATTTCTGCGGAAAGCGGAATTTCTACGTTTAGAGATTCTAACGGACTTTGGGAAAATCACAGAATAGAAGATGTGGCTTCGCCAGAAGGTTTTGCCAGAAATCCTCAGTTGGTTTTAGATTTTTACAATTTGAGACGAAAACAATTGAAAGAAGTAAAACCCAATCTCGCTCACGAAATTCTAGCAGAATTAGAGCAATATTTTGATGTACACATCATCACCCAAAATGTAGATGATTTACACGAAAGAGCTGGTTCCACAAAAGTAATTCATCTTCATGGAGAACTGAAAAAAGTACGTTCTGTGAAAGATGAAACCCAAATTTTCAACTGGGAAGAAGATTGCAATTTAGGAGATTGTGATGAATTGGGAAACCAACTTCGTCCACATATTGTTTGGTTCGGCGAGATGGTTCCAGAAATGGATCATGCTACCGAAATCGCTTCAGAAGCGGATATTTTTATCGTAATTGGAACTTCTATGCAAGTGTATCCAGCTGCTGGATTGATACATTACGTCCCTAAGAATTGTGAAATTTTTGTGATTGATCCACATTTAGAAAACCAGTTCACCAAGCATGAAAATTTCTTGAAAACATCTGCTACAGAAGGAATGAGGATTTTGAAGGAGAGATTGTTAAAACAAATTATTTAAATTTTGGCTAAAGCCAATTGATTTTTTTAAAATTTGAAAACGGGCTAAAGCCCGTTCCTATTGATTTTAATATTTTATTCGAATTACCATTATAAATTTGACTAAAATTTATAATTAGTTATACCACTTTTTCTTTAACCAGAGACTTGCTTTTACCAATAAAATAAGCACAGGAACTTCTATGAGTGGACCAATGACTCCTGCAAAAGCTTCTTTGGAATGAATCCCAAAAACGGCTATGGCAACAGCAATCGCGAGTTCAAAATTATTTCCAGTGGCGGTGAAAGAAACCGATGCATTTTTATCATAATCAATGCCTAATTTACGATTGATAAAGAAACTGGTGAAAAACATCAAAACAAAATAAATCACCAATGGAATCGCTATTTTAATCACGTCAAAAGGCAATTCTACAATTTTATCGCCTTTTAAACTGAACATTACCACTATTGTAAACAGCAAAGCATATAAAGTAATGGGCGAAATTTTCGGAACGAAAACTCTATTGTACCACTCTTTTCCTTTTTGAGCAATCAAGAAATATCTTGTCAAAAAACCTGCAACAAAAGGAATTCCCAAATAAATGGCAACACTTATCGATACATCTTTCATGGGAACTGAGATATCAAAATTTCCAAAACCTAAATATTGCGGTAAAAAATTAATAAACAACCAAGCGTAAAAACTGTACGTAAACACTTGAAATATACTGTTTAACGCCACCAACATTGCAGCATATTCACGATTTCCAGAAGCCAAATCATTCCAAACAATAACCATCGCGATACATCTTGCCAAACCTATCAAAATCAGTCCAACCATATAATTGGGTTCGTCTTTCAGGAAAATAATCGCCAAAACAAACATCAAAATCGGACCAATAATCCAATTGAGAAGCAAAGAAACTCCCATCGTTTTACGGTCTTTAAAAGCCATAGGTAAAAGACTATAATCTACTTTAGCTAGCGGTGGAAACATCATCAGAATCAAACCAATCGCTAATGGAATATTAGTCGTTCCAGCAGAAAATTGATTGATGGTTTCTGGAATTGCTGGAATAAATTTTCCGAGCAAAACTCCAAAAATCATTGCTGAAAAAATCCATAATGTTAAATATCTGTCAAGAAATTTTAGTTTGGGTTTCATGTTAATTTTTATGAGTTTGTTTTATGATTTTCTTAAATTTTCAAAGACAAATTTCATTTCTGTAGCAATTTCTAAACTTCTGTTAAAATATGTTTCATTCATTTCAGGCGTTCCATCAGATTTTTTAGGATCTTCATATTTTATAGGAATTCTAGCTTCTGCACCGTAAACAATCGGGCAATTTTCATCAGCAGAATCACACGTGAGAATGGCGGCAAATGCTGATTTCGGGTTAAAATCATCATTATATTTTTTAGAAAAACAAATCACCGCATGTTCATTTTCGGCAAATTTTACCGCATAAACAGGATTTTCAGTTTCTGATAATTTTAAAATTTCAAAACCTTGATTTGTAAGCGTTTCAGAAATTTTTGGAAACATGGCTGTTGCTTCTGTTCCACCAGAATAGCAAAAAACATTTTCAATTTGATAATAATTCGCCATTGTTTGTGCCCAAATCTGTGAAAGATGACTCCTTCTGGAATTATGAGTACAAATAAAATTTAATCTAACTTCTTCATTTTTAGATAATTTAGAAGAGATAAACTGAATTAAAGGTTGAAGTATTCTTTTTCGTTCCTCAGAAATTCTTTCTGTGGAAAGTTGAGCAATTATTTCTCTAATTTTTAAGTTCATGTGATTATTTTGATAGTTTTAAAATCGAAAAAGCGCCTCTCGTCACCAAGATAAAAATAAGAGTTCCAATGGCTAAATCTGGCATTTTGCTATGTGTAAAATAGACTAAAACCCCAGCAATTATCACTCCTAGATTGATCATCACATCATTATTGGTAAAGATTACACTCGCCTGAATATGAGCTTCTTTGCTTTTACTTTTTTGCAAAAGATAAAGACAAGCTGCGTTCCCTAATAATGCAAAAAACGAAATAAGCATCATCATTTGAAATTCTGGAACTTCTGTTTTCACAAAAAACCTTCGCAAAACTTCTGTGATTGTTGCACAACTCAAATATACATAAAACTTGTATAAAAATTGGATATTTCG
>DITA01000101.1:7996-11044 GCA_002422665.1 Flavobacteriales bacterium UBA6196 | reverse complement strand
AAAAATCTTCCGACCATGACTACCTAATTAGGCGGTTTTTTTATCGGTTTTCCGTTTTGTAAATTTGAAAATTGAAAACAAAACTTTTGTCTTTCATGCTTCCTAAATAAGGAAATGCGTCATCTCTAGCAAATGCGGCTCTTGAAGGTATGATAATTACACCTTGTAAATTATAGTTTTCACTATTTGGAATTTCACAGCTTTGGAAGTATTTTAAACCTTCTTGTAAACCCTCTATTTCATAGAAAGTTCTTGTGTAAGTCTTATTATAGGCAGTATTGTAAGCACTTAATACATCATCTTTAACATAATAATAAGATGGGTCATATTCTGGATTTCCAGTTCCGCTGGTTACTGTATTTCTAAATGTTATTGGCGTTGAAAAACTTACAGTTCCTTTACTATCTTTTGTCGCAACATAGGTAGTTGTTTTTTGCAGAATAGATATTTTGTCTGTTGCGCCAATTGTTTTTCCATTAGTTGGAGTATATCTACTAATATAAACTACACCAGAATTAAGTTTTATAACATTATAGTTAAATAGGGGCTTTTCATTATCATCCGCAGTAGATGTGCTGCTAAAAGCTACGATATTTCCTCTAGAATCAAAATAGTTGTCTTTTAAAAATTTTTGGATAGCCTCGTCGTCATATGAGTTCTGTGTTTCTAGACTTACTTCTGGAGTTGTAGTGGTATTGTCATCATCTTTTCTACATGAAGATAAGATAAGAGAAGTGAAGGTAAGAAACAAAAGTATTTTTTTCATAAGTTTTTTTATCCTTTAGATTTGTTTAATTAAATTGCTCGATATTTTCAATAACTGCAAAAGTATAAATAAATTATGAGAATTGATAAATTTTTATGGAGTATTAGGTTTTACAAAACAAGAAATATCGCAGCCGAAGAAATTAAGAAAAATAGAGTTTCTATAGGAGAAAATACCGTAAAATCTTCCAAAGAAGTGAAAGAAGGAGATATTATCAAGATAAGAAAAAATCAAATCGACTATAAAATTAAGGTTTTACAAATTCCCAAAAGTAGAATAGGAGCAAAATTAGTTGCACTTCATGTAGCAGACATGACCGAGAAAGAGCAATATGAATTGCTAAAACTCAGAAAAATGTCTCAAGATTATTACCGTACCAAAGGAGAAGGAAGGCCAACCAAAAAAGACAGAAGAGATATGGATGATTTCTTAGAAACAGACCATGATGAAACTTCTATGACAGAAGATGATTGGGATTCTTTCTTTAAGGATGTAACTGAAGAATAGTAGTAATTTCCTCTACTATTTCTTCTGGCGATTTACGGTCGGTATCTACAACGTATTGTGCTTTATTATAAAAAATGTTTCTCTCAAAAAGGTGTTTGGCGATAAATTCTGGTAAATCTTCGTCGCTTATTCTCGCAATAAGAGGTCTTTTTTCTTTTTGTTTAGATAATCTTTGAACCAGTGTGCCAATATTTGCTCTCAGATAAATGGTGATCGAGTTATTATTAAGGATTTCCATGTTAGTATAATACACAGGAGTGCCACCACCTAGACTGATGATACAATTTTCTTGGGTGGCAAGTAGCTCTTCCAAAGTTTCTTTTTCTGACTTTCTAAAGTAGATTTCACCCTTTTTTTCAAAAATTTCGGGTATAGTCATGTTTTTTTTCTTAGAAATTTCTTTGTCGAGGTCAAAAATTTTAAAATTTATTTTTTCTCCCAATATTTTGGAAATGTGAGATTTACCGCTTCCCATGTAGCCTACAAGTGAAATAATCATAATTTTATTTTGCACAAAGTTCTTAAAAAATTTTGAGAATTTAAAAAAAGGCGTATCTTTGCACCACTTTTTAACAGAGATGTTAAGGAGACCTGGTAGCTCAGCTGGTAGAGCAATACACTTTTAATGTATGGGTCCTGGGTTCGAATCCCAGCCAGGTCACAACAAAATTCCGTATACCCTTTACGGATTTTTTTGCCTACGTGGTGAAATTGGTAGACACGCCATCTTGAGGGGGTGGTTTCCTAAGGATGTGCTGGTTCGAGTCCAGTCGTAGGCACGAAGAGCAAAAAATAAAAACTTAGAAATTTTTTTTAAATTTCAAAGACCTGGTAGCTCAGCTGGTAGAGCAATACACTTTTAATGTATGGGTCCTGGGTTCGAATCCCAGCCAGGTCACAATTTACGAAAGTAAATTTTTTTCATATTAATATTTTGTGATTTGGTGTTTAAAAGCCTTCAAGGTAACTTGAAGGCTTTTTATTTGTTTTTTATCCTAAATGCATATTATCTATTAACCTTACATCACCAGCATAAGCTACAATAAAAGCTCTATAATTCTTGTCTTTGTAGAAAAAATCTGTTTCTTTTAGAGTTTTTTCATCGGCAATTACAAAATACTCTAACTCAAAATTAGAATTTCTAAAAATTTCTAGTACTCTTAGTTTTATTTCTTCTACAGAAAGCACTTTAAACCACTCTTTTGCTTTTACAAGTGTTTCGTAGATGATAGTAGCTTCTTTTCTTTGGGTTTCAGTAAGTCTTACATTTCTAGAACTCATGGCAAGTCCATCTTCTTCTCTTAAAGTAGGAACTCCGTGAATTTTTACGGGTAGTTTTGTTTTTTCTACCATTTTTTTGATAATGGCTAATTGCTGGTAATCTTTTTCGCCAAAGTAAGCATTGTGTGGCTGTACTTGTCTGAAAAGTTCTTCTACGATGGTTCCTACTCCGTCAAAATGACCTGGTCTGTATTTGCCTTCCATTTCGTTTTCGAGTCCGTCAAAATCATATTTTTTGCTGTTTAGTCCATCTGGATACATTTCTTCTACATTAGGAACGTAAACTGCGTCTACTCCTACTTTTTCTAAAAGTTCTAAGTCTTTTTCTAATGTTTTCGGGTACTTTTGAAAATCATCTGGATTATTAAATTGGGTAGGGTTTACAAAAATGGAAGAAATAACCTCGTCGTTTTCTTTTTTAGCAGCTTTGTAAAGAGAAAGGTGACCTTGGTGAAGTGCGCCCATCGTAGGGGCAAATCCTATCTTTTTGCCCA
>DITA01000101.1:0-7850 GCA_002422665.1 Flavobacteriales bacterium UBA6196 | reverse complement strand
TGATTAGATTATCTGGAATGAATATCATTATCAATGATTTAGACCAGCCTTTAATCATAAAAGTTGCTTCTTTGCCAGGAGAAAGATTGCAGGTTTATTTCATAGATAATGAAGAATACTTCAAGAGAAAACAATATTATCAGGATGAAGATAATCAACCGTTTGATGATAATGATGAACGAGCAATTTTCTTTGCAAGAGGTGTAATTGAAACTATTAAAAAACTAAATTGGGTTCCAGATATTATCCATTTTAATGGATGGATGGCGTCATTTATCCCGATTTACCTTAAAAATTACTATAAGACAGATTCTTATTTTAATGATACTCAACTTGTGCTTTCTGTGTACAATGAAAAAGATTTATCTCTAGGTGACAATATTACTGAAAAATTAAAGTTTGATAATATTGAAAACCTTAAAGCATTAGAAGAACCTACCATCCAAAGTTTTGTAATAGAAAGTATGAATTTGGTAGATACTATTGTAAAAGGAGATGAATTTTTAGAAGAAAAACTAGACAAAGCCTTTGAAGAATCTAAAACACCTAAAAACGAATATGTAGACGGCGGTTCTATAAGCGAAATTTACTAATCACAAATCACATATAATTACTTAAATGATAAAAGAAATTCAGAATATTTTTAGGCTATTTTTTATTTTATTTTCGGGAGCTGCTATTACAGTAGCTTGTGAATCTGAGCCAGACGAATTAGGAATGCAATTTTTCCAAAACGGTACAGCTCAAGGAACAGAAGAAAGTTTCGATGTAGTAGCCTATAATGTTTATAATAATGATGCTCTAGAAGCAGATAATGATAGATTATCAGAAGCTACTTTAGGTGCTTTTGATGAGCCAAACTTTGGGATGCAGAAATCATCGTATGTTACCCAAGTAAGATTATCTTCTTATGATCCAGATTTTGGTGCAAATGCTGTAGTAGATTCTGTAGTTTTACAGATGAAACCTCTTTACCAAACAGCAACCGATTCTGTAGTGACTAAAACTTATGAAGATTACATACACCCAGATAATATCGCTGCAAAAAAAGTAGTAACAAGTTATCCTATTAAAAAATACGGAAAAGCGAAAAGAAATTTTACCATCAATGTACATGAAGTTACCGATTTCTTATATTCTACAGAAACTAACTTTTATTCTAATCAACAGGTTAATACTGGAACTTTATTAGGAACTAAATCATTTGATGGATTCATTAGATCTAATAAAATTACCAAAGACTCTGATAATTCTGAACTATTCAGCAGAGATGCAGGGTTAAGAATACCTTTAGATAAAGATTTTTTCCAATCTAAAATTATTGATAAAAAAGGAGCTTTTGAACTAAAAGATGTTGCAAGTTTTATTAGATATTTTAAAGGATTAAAGCTTTCTGTAGCAGAAAATGATGGTTATATTTTTAATTTTAATCCAAACGAATTATCTGCTATTATCTATTATAAATATGATAAAACAGAAAATAGTACTACTACAAGAACTCAAGGAAGTTATACACTAGATTTAGGGTCATCTAATGTACATTTTAACCAAATTCAGTACAATAGAAGCAACACATTTGTTAATTATGTACCAACCACTCCTAACACAAGTGGAGATGCCAAAATTTTCTTACAAGGAATGGGAGGGCCAGGTGCAGAAGTAGTAATTCCTGATGCCATTATTGCTAAGCTTAAAAATTTATATAAAAATGAAAAAGCAGGTTTACTTTCTGCTAAAATAAGATTATATACAGACGAAGTTTTATGGAATAATTCTTATGCTAAACCGGAAACGTTTACTACTTTAGTAAAAACTATTGGTACGGATAATACTACTACATATTCATTTTTTCCAGATAAAGATGTTTTTGCTTATTCAGGTGTTTACAAAATGGTAAGAGGCGTAGATTTAGATAAAAATCCTGCTTACTATGAAATAAGTATTACTCAGTTTGTTAAAAATATTATAGAAAAGGAAGAAGCGAATAAACCTATTTCTATTAATATAGGAAGCTTTCAAACTTCTAGTTCAACCGGGGCTCTTTTAGGAACTGAATATACAACTAAAGCGTATACTCCGAATAGAATTGTTTTAGTAGGATCTGATGCTAATAATACTCAATATAAGGCTCAATTAAAAATAATTTACTCAAAAAAATAAATAACTATGTGCGGAATTGTAGGTTATACAGGTTTTCAAGACGCTTATGATATCGTTATCAACGGCTTGAGAAGATTAGAATATAGAGGTTATGATAGTGCAGGAATTGTACTAGAAGATACAAATAATAGCTTCGAAGTTAAAAAAACAAAGGGTAAAGTTTCTGATTTAGTAGAAATTTCTGAGAATCTAAAAGCAACTTCTCATGTAGGAATGGGACATACAAGATGGGCCACTCACGGTGTTCCTAGCGATAGAAATTCTCACCCACATGTTTCAAATGATGGCAAAATTGCTCTTGTACATAATGGTATTATCGAAAATTATGATACGATTAAGACTATGCTTATAGGCAAAGGATTTACCTTTTCTTCTGAAACAGATACAGAAGTTCTTGTAAATCTTATCCAATATATATTAGATACCCAAAAAATTAATTTTTCCGAAGCAGTAAGATATGCTCTAAACGAAGTTTATGGTGCGTATGCAATTACTGTAATGCACAAGGATTATCCTGGCGTTTTAGTTGTAGGAAGACTAGGTTCTCCGCTTGCTATTGGTTTAGGAGATAAAGAGTATTTCATCGCATCGGATGCTTCTCCATTTGTGGAATTCACTAAAGAAGCAGTCTATTTAGAAGATGGACACATGGCTACTATTTCTCTAGAAAAAGGAGTAGAAATAAGAAGTATAAAAGAAAATGAAATAATAGAACCCGCTATTCAAGAGCTTAAATTATCATTAGAACAAATAGAAAAAGGAGGTTATGAACATTTCATGCTAAAAGAAATTTTTGAACAGCCAAAATCTATTCAAGATACATTAAGAGGTAGACTACTCGTAAATGAAGGCATTATTAAAATGGCTGGAATCTGGGATCACCTTGATAGAATTAATAAAGCAGAAAGAATCATCATCATTGCGTGTGGTACTTCTTGGCATGCTGGTTTAATCGGAGAATATCTTATCGAAGAATTTGCAAGAATTCCGGTAGAAGTAGAATATGCTTCAGAATTCAGATACAGAAATCCTATCATTACCGAAAAAGATATCGTAGTAGCTATTTCTCAATCAGGAGAAACTGCAGATTCAATGGCAGCGATTAAATTGGCTAAAGAAAAAGGAGCATTCATCTATGGAATTTGTAATGTAGTAGATTCATCTATTGCAAGATTCTCAGATGCAGGTTCTTATACTCATGCTGGTCCAGAGATTGGAGTGGCTTCTACCAAAGCATTTACAGCTCAATTAACTATTTTATCACTTATCGCCCTTAAATTAGGTAAGCATAACGGTAATCTAAGTAATGCAGAGTTCATGAGACTCATCACGGAGTTAGATAATATCCCGAAAAAAGTAGAAGAGGTTCTAAAATCTACACATGATTATGTGAAAGAAATTGCACATGATTTTGTGAATTCTACCAATTTCTTATACTTAGGTAGAGGATTTAATTTTCCTGCAGCATTAGAAGGAGCACTTAAATTGAAAGAGATTTCTTATATCCATGCAGAAGGTTATCCAGCAGCAGAAATGAAACATGGTCCTATTGCTTTGATAGACGAAAATATGCCAATTGTAATTATTGCTCCTAAAAAAGGACATTATGATAAAATTGTAAGTAATGTTCAAGAAATTAAAGCCAGAAAAGGTAAGGTAATCGCTGTGGTAAATTACGGAGATGAGCAAGTAGCTTCAATGGCAGATTATGTAATAGAAATTCCAGAAACTTCAGAATGTTTCTCTCCAATAGTAGCATCTATTCCGTTACAATTATTAGCTTACTACATTGCCGTTTACAGAGGTGCAAACGTAGACCAACCAAGAAATCTTGCAAAATCTGTAACAGTAGAATAAATTTTTAATCAGATACAAAATATTTTACTTTAATTTTCGTTTAAAAAAAATCTTAAAGATTTGTTAAAAAAAAAATTAATTATATATTTACCGCTTTAAACTATAATAGTATAATGAAAAGAATGTTTCTTTTGATGCTTGCAGCATCTTTTGTGGTTTCATGTTCTAAAGGTGGAGGAAGAGCAAGCTCTGGAAAACCAGACTCTAGAGGAGAATTGGTGCCGAAAGAAAGTAAAAAATCTTTTGTTGCACAAAGACCTTTTGGGATGGTGGCCATTCCAGGTGGTTCATTCGTGATGGGGCAAGGTGATGCAGATTATACAGGAACTCCAGAAAAAGCGCCACTAAAAACCGTTACCGTTTCTTCATTTTTTATGGATGAATCAGAGGTAACCAATTCAGAGTACAGACTCTTCGTAAATTATGTAAGAGACTCTATTGCAAGAACATTATTAGCAGAAGCTGCAGGTGATGGAACAGGAGGAGCTGGAATCGACAATTATGCTTATAAATCAAAAAAAGCAGGAGCAAATGTTACTCCTTATGAAACTTTCTTAGAAGCTCAAGGAGACAGAGATGGTTACAATGATTCTAAAAAATTAGATTGGAGAGTGCCATTATACTGGAAAACTAGTCAATATCCAGACGATAAATATGCAGAAGTAATGGAATCTCTTTACTTGCCACCAGCTAAAAGAATTAATAATGAAAGACTTCTAGATACTCAGAAATTAAAATATTCTTATGAGTGGGAAGATATTGCTACAGCTGTAAAAGATAATAACAGAAGTGCAAAATACCTTAAAAAAGAAAGCATAGCCGTTTATCCAGATACTACAGTTTGGGTTAAAGATTTTAACTATGCTTATAATGAGCCTTTATTTGATAGATATTTTTGGCATAAAGCATATAAGGATTATCCTGTAGTAGGAGTAACTTGGGATCAAGCAAGAGCTTTTTGTGATTATAAAACGAAAGCAAAAAGAGATTATGTAAAATCTGGTAAAAAAAGAGGAGATGCTCCAATGAAATTTAGATTGCCAACAGAAGCAGAATGGGAATATGCTGCAAGAGGTGGTTTAGAAAATGCAACTTATCCTTGGGGTGGTCCTTATCTTACAGATGATAGAGGTTGTTATTTAGCAAACTTTAAACCGAAAAGAGGAAATTATATAGAAGACGAAAAGAAAGGAACATATCCTTATACCGCTCCTGTAAAAAAATTCCATAGAAATGGTTTTGGGCTTTATGATATGGCAGGAAATGTTGCAGAATGGACAGAGTCTCCTTACAGTAATTCAACCTATCAATTTTCGTCTACTCTGAATCCTTATTTATCAAATCAAGCTTATAGAGAGGTAAAAAAATCTGTGAGAGGAGGTTCTTGGAAGGATGTAGGTTATCTTTTAATGACAGGATACAGAGATTGGGAAAGAAAAGATTCTGCTAGAAGTTATATAGGTTTTAGAACAATACAAGATATTCCTGCAGGAACAGTCCAGATTAGAAGAACAAGTAAATAAAAATTAAAAACTATAAAAATCAAAGGTATGATTGGGAATCCGTTTAAAACTAAAGACACAACTTTAAATTTTATATATTCAGCAGGAGCTGCTGTTGTAATTTTAGGAGCATTATTTAAGTTAAATCACTGGAATATTGGAGCATTAACTGGGTCTTGGATTCTGGCAATCGGCTTAGGTGTAGAAGCTTTAATTTTCTTAATTTTCGCATTTGACGCTCCAAAAGAAGAAGCATCATACGCTTGGGAAAATGTTTATCCAGAATTATTAGATTCAGATGCTCAGCCTAAAGCTAGAAAAGTAGCTGCGGTAGAAACTTCTGACTTAGACGTTACCTTGTCAAATAAATTAGATAAAATGTTAGCTGATGCTAAACTTGATGTAGAATTATTCGAAAGACTAAAAACAGGAATTGATAAATTCTCAACTTCTGTAGAACAAATTAATTCTACGGTAGATGTGTCTCAAGCTACTTCTAAGTATAATGATCAATTAACTTTAGCTGCTAGTCATCTAGAAAGTATGAATGCATTATATGCACTACAATTAGAGCATGGTAAAGCACAAAGCGAAATGAGTAAAAAGTATGTAGAAGATATTCAAAAATCTGCAGACCAATCTCAGAAGTTTAACGAGGAACTAGCAGGTCTTACATCTAATTTAAATAATCTTAATAGAGTTTACGGAGGTATGCTTTCTGCAATGAAAGCTTAATTTTCTTTCAATATTTTAATCAATAAAAATTTTAAAAAAGAATTAAAATGGCAAAAGGAAAACAAACACCTCGTCAGAAAATGATTAACTTGATGTATCTGGTTTTCATTGCTATGCTTGCAATGCAGATAGACCAAGAAATCATAAGGTCATACCAAGATACTAATCAATCTCTTACTGATTCTAGAGAGTCAGCAGAAGAAAAAAATAAAATCTTTGAAATCACTTTAAAAGCTAAAGCTAGTAATTCACCTGAAACCTTTGGTTTGGCAAGTCAGCAATACCAAGGAATGAAGTCAAAAGCTGATGAGTTAGTAGATTTTATTGAAAGTATAAAAGGACAATTAAAAACAGAAGCAGGATTTGATGCTAACAAAAATGTAGAAGATAATTTTTCTTCTTTAAACAATACAGATGCTGTAACTAAAAAGTTCTTTAAAGGTGGAGATGCAGAATTACCAACTAAAGATTCTGAGGATTTAAAGTCTAAAATGGCTGCGCTTCAAAGCTACATCATTCAAAATTTTGGAAACAATAAAGATTTAGTTTCTGTAGTAGAGAGAGCTAAAAAAAGACTATCAACTGATGATGCACCTTATAAAAAACAAGGTAAAAACTGGATACAATACAAATTTTATAATCAGCCTTTAATTGCTGCACTTTCTAATTTAGAGGTAATTCAGTCAGAAGCTAGAAACTTACAGTCAGACGCTCTTTCTCTAATGTTAAGAGAAAAAGTAGATGCAGATATCAAGTTTGATGCTTTCGAAGCGGTAGTTGCTGCTCCAGATGTAATTATTCAAGGAGAACCAGCTGAAGCAAAAGTATTCATTGGTACGTATGACAGTAATTTACCAGGATTTGGTGTTGCTGGTGCAGACAGAACAGAAAACGGAATTGGTTATAAATCATTAGTTTCTTCTACTCCAGGAGAATATACTTTCAATGGTATTGTTTCATTTAACGATGCTAATGGTAAAAAATTAGAATACAAATTCTCTCATCCATATAGAGTAGTTCCTGGTGCTAAAGAAGTAGCATTCGAAAGTGGAGCCTTATTATCTGCTGATAAAATGAACGTTTTATACCGTGGTGTTCAGAACCCTATTTCTGGTTCTATCCTTGGTGCTGATAATAGCCAAACTACACTTACAGCAACTGGCGGAACGGTTACTAAAAAAGGAGGTGGTTCTTGGGTAGTAACTCCAGGTTCAGGAAATACTACTACATTAACCATTTCTGGAAAAGGACCAAAAGGTCAAGTAATTACTCAGAAATTTGAGTTTAGAATTAAAAATGTACCAAGACCACAAGGACAAATTAGAGGGGAAAATGAACTTACAATGCCAGCAAGTTCTATCGCAAATCAAACTGTAGGAGCAGGAATCCCTGATTTTGATTTCCCAGTTACATTTGAGGTTACTGGTTTTAAATTTAAAGTTCCAGGTAGAGCAGCAATGTTTATAAACGGAAATTCATTAAGCTCAGTTGCTAGTCTTACTAAGAATTTAAGAACAGGTGATATTTGTTACATCGCTGATATTCAAGCTACTGCGTCAGGATTAGGAGGCCAGACACTCAAGAAAATCAGTCCAG
>DITA01000066.1:23704-52161 GCA_002422665.1 Flavobacteriales bacterium UBA6196 | reverse complement strand
AAAAAAAACTCTCATTACTGAGAGTTTAAATTTTTATTCGTGATGATGAAGATGCTTTTCATCGTCTGGATTAAATTTCAGTTTCCTGTCTTTTTTCTTCTCTGGAAACAGTAATGAGAAGAATACACTAGCTCCTAAAATGCTTACAATGATTAACAAGGAATGCGTAGTAGTAAAGCCCCATTCTTCTAGATAACTATGTCCTAGCATTTTTAAACCAATGAATGTGAGTAATGCTGCTAAACCAATTTTTAAGAATCTAAACTTATCGATAATTCCTGCTAATAAGAAGAACATAGAACGAAGTCCGATAATTGCAAAAATGTTCGAAAAGAAGACGATATAAGGATCTTTAGTCACCGAAAATATTGCAGGAATAGAATCTACTGCAAAAATCAAATCGGTAAATTCTATGATGATAAGAACTAAAAATAATGGCGTAAGTTTCTTCACTCCATCAATCGTTACAAAGAATTTACTGCCTACAAAATGTGGATGAACTTTAAAATATTTATTGGCAAATCTTACAACAGGGTGGTTCTGAGTATCTATTTCCTCATCTTTATCTTTATCCACAAACATTTTAATACCTGTAAACACTAAAAATGCTCCAAATACATACATTATCCAGCTGAATTTCTCAATTAAAGCTGCGCCTACGAAGATGAAGATGAAACGCATAACGATAGCGCCTAAAATGCCCCAAAAAAGAACTCTGTGGTAATTTCTTTGTGCCACTCCGAAAGCTGTAAATACCAACACGATTACAAATATATTATCTACTGATAATGCATATTCTACAACATAACCTGTAAGATATTCTAATCCTAAATTCTGATTATAAATAGCAATACTGTGCTCTAAATCATTCGGAATTACCGTAATAGGATGGTGATGTTTATTAATCACCGTTTGTAATTTCTCAATACTATCAATTCCGTGGAGCATGTGTCCATAAGTAATCAACAGAAAATAAAAGCCTAAAGACAAACAAACCACAAAAAAACTCATTAATCCAGCTTGTTTCAGCGAGATGGTGTCTGATTTTTTGTGCAATAGTCCTAAGTCTAAAGCTAATATGAAAAAGATAAAAACTACAAAGGATAGTAGAAATAAGGTCTCGTTTGACATAAATTTTAAAATTTTAAGTGGTCAAAGATAACCATAATTAAGAAAATTTCAATATTTTACATTTGTAAATGAATTAAATCTAAAAACTTTATTAACATTAAAAATGTTTAATGGTATAACTCTACAAATGGCTTTACTAACAGGATTTAGGTATTAAAGTATATTTATAAATTAACTTTATATAAATTTCATAAAATACTGATTTTGTTTATTTTGTATTTTTTAATTATTAAAAATGTAATTAACAATTTTTTCCACAGACATTATGTCTTTTTTTATTGTTTAAATAATTTACAAATGTTAATTAGGAGATTAATTCTTTTTATAGTATTTTTGAGTCGTCAAAATTTATCCACATTATGCATTCTACTTTTCAGTATCAGAAAAACCCTAATTTTCCAAATCGTTATATTTCGCCTAAAAGCCTTCAAAATTTTCTACAAGAGAATCTCAGCGATTATATTACATTAATTGGTACTTCTACTCTAGGTGAGCCTATTTATCAATTTTCTTATGGTTCTGGTGATATTAAGGTCTTAGCTTGGTCTCAGATGCACGGAAATGAGAGTAATTCTACTCACTGTATGTTGGATTTGTGGTATTCTTTAGAATCTCAACCTCAGCTCAAAGAGAAATTATTCCAAAATATATCTTTAGATTTCATTTTTATGCTCAATCCGGATGGTTCTAAGGTTTGGTCGCGCAGAAATTCTCTTGATATAGACATGAATAGAGACTATTTACAGAATGCAAGCTGCGAAATGAAGCTCTTAAAAGAAATTGCGTTTTCTAAAAAATATGATTACGCATTGAATTTACACGAACAGAGAACTATTTTTTCTACAGATGGTAAAAATCCCGCTACTTTATCATTTTTAGCGCCTTCAGAAGATTATGACAGAACTGTTACCGAAAATCGTAAAAAAAGTATGGCGGTTATTGCAAGTATATATAATGTATTGAGAATGCAAATTCCTAATCAAATCGCAAGGTACTCTGATGAGTTTTACCCAACTTCTACTGGTGATAATTTCATGAGAGCTGGGATTCCAGTAATTTTATTTGAAGGTGGTCATTTTCCTGATGATTATCAACGTTTTGGGACTAGAAAATATTACACAATTGCTTTATATACAGCACTTTCTAGCATTGGATTGTTAGATAGAAAGGCTTATGGCTACGAAACATATTTCGAAATTCCAGAAAACAAAGAATCGCATTTTGATGTTATTTACAGGAATGTGAAACTTAATACCGATTTTGAATGTGTATTAGATGTTGCGGTTCAATATAAAGAAGAAATCAAAGAAGGAGATGAAGAAATATCTTTTGTTCCGATTGTAGTAGAAGTGGGAGATCTGCACAGAAAAAAAGGTTGGAAAGAAATAGATTGCACAGGAAAGAAATTTATTTCCGAGAATAAATTCCCTAAACTAGAAGCCATTCAAAACTTTACTATTGAATAAATTCACAATTTTATTCTTTATATTATAGATTTAGCCTATTAATTTTTGAGAAATTATTAGGCTTTTTTATTTTCCAAACTTTATATTATAAAAAACTTGTTTCTTGATTTATATCATAAAAGTTTACAAATATTTTAATTTAAAATATTGATTTATAGTATTTTAATATTTTTAAATTTTATAAAAGTTTACAAAAATGAAAATTTTTATTAAAATTTAATATTGAGGATTTAATTTTTTGTCTAATTTTATTGTGTCAAAAAATTAATTATCTGCCATGGAGAAAATAACCAACCAACAAGCGTATGAAGAAACTTTACACTATTTCAAAGGAGACGATTTAGCAGCCAGAGTTTGGGTAACCAAATATGCACTGAAAGATTCTGATGGGAATATTTATGAAAAAACACCAGATGATATGCACCACAGAATAGCTTCAGAAATAGCGAGAGTGGAAAAAAAGTATCCAAATCCGCTTTCTGAAACCGAGATTTTTGATTTAATTAAAAACTTCAAATATATTATTCCGCAAGGTTCTCCAATGACGGGAATTGGTAATAATTTCCAGATTGCATCGCTTTCAAACTGCTTTGTAATCGGCAACGGAAATGATAGTGATTCTTATGGAAGCATAATGAAAATTGACGAAGAGCAAGTTCAATTAATGAAAAGGAGAGGTGGAGTTGGCCACGATTTGTCTTACATTCGTCCGAAAGGTTCTGCGGTTAAAAATTCTGCACTTACTTCCACAGGTTTAGCGCCTTTTATGGAGCGTTATTCTAATTCTACCAGAGAAGTAGCGCAAGATGGAAGAAGGGGCGCCTTAATGTTGTCTGTTTCTATCAATCATCCTGATTCTGAAGATTTTATCAATGCTAAGTTAGAGCAAGGAAAAGTGACAGGAGCGAATATTTCTGTGAAAATAGATGATGAATTCATGAAAGCGGTAAAAACCAACAGTGAATATCAACAGAAATATCCTATTTACAGCAAAAATCCTAAATATACCAAGACTATTTTTGCAGATGAAATTTGGAAAAAAATCGTACATAACGCTTGGAAGTCTGCAGAGCCAGGAATTCTATTCTGGGATACGATTATCAGAGAATCCATTCCAGATTGTTATGCAGATTTAGGCTTTGAAACAGTTTCTACCAATCCTTGTGGCGAAATTCCGCTTTGTCCGTATGATTCTTGTCGATTGATTGCCATCAATTTATATTCTTATGTAGAAAATCCATTTACCAAAGAAGCAAAATTTAATTTTGAATTATTCAAAAAACATGCAGCTTATGCACAAAGAATGATGGATGACATCATCGATTTGGAAATGGAGAAAATTGATGCAATTTTGGCAAAAATTGAAAAAGACCCAGAAAACGAAGAAATTAAACATACTGAAAGACAACTTTGGGAAAAAATCCGCAAGAAAACCCTTCAAGGAAGAAGAACAGGAGTAGGAATTACAGCAGAAGGTGATATGTTGGCAGCTTTAAATTTAAGATATGGAAGCAAAGAAGCCAATAAGTTTTCAGTAGAAGTTCATAAAACTTTGGCGCTTTCTGCGTATCGTTCTTCGGTAGAAATGGCGAAAGAAAGAGGTGCTTTTGAAGTTTTTGATGCAGAAAAAGAAAAAAATAATCCTTTCATTTTGAGATTAAAAGAAGCAGATGAAAGTCTGTATCAAGATATGGTGAAATATGGCAGAAGAAATATCGCTTTATTAACCATTGCACCAACTGGAAGTACCAGTTTGATGTCTCAGACTACTTCAGGAATTGAACCGGTATTTTTGCCTGTTTACAAGCGTAGGAGAAAGGTAAATCCTAATGATAAAGATGTAAGAGTAGATTTTGTAGATGAAGTAGGAGATTCTTGGGAAGAGTACATTGTTTTCCATCATCATTTTAAAACCTGGATGCAAGTAAATGGCTATGATATTTCTAAAAATTATTCCAACGAAGAAATTCAAGATTTAATCGAGAAATCTCCTTATTACAAGGCGACTTCTAATGATATTGATTGGCTCAGCAAAGTTGAAATGCAAGGTGCGATTCAAAAATGGGTAGATCATTCTATTTCGGTGACCATTAACATTCCTAATGAAGCTACAGAAGAATTGGTGAATCAATTATACATCAAAGCTTGGGAAGTGGGTTGCAAAGGCGTTACGGTTTACAGAGACGGTTCTAGAAGTGGAGTTTTGGTTTCTGCTGATGATAAAAAAGAAGAAAAAGATGAGGAAGAAACTACTTCATCTTTAGAAGCTTTTCCTACAAAAAGACCTCAAATTCTAGAGGCTGATGTGGTGAGATTCCAAAATAATAAAGAAAAATGGATTGCTTTTGTAGGCTTGGTTAATGGTAGACCTTATGAAATTTTTACAGGTTTGGCAGATGATGAAGAGGGAATTATGCTTCCACGTTGGGTAAATGAAGGTTTGATCATTAAAAATAGAGACGAAAACGGTGTTTCTAGATATGATTTCCAATTCAAGAATTTAAGAGGTTATAAAACCACTATTGAAGGACTTTCTCATAAGTTTAATCCAGAATTCTGGAATTATGCGAAACTGATTTCAGGAACTTTAAGACACGGAATGCCAATTGAAAACGTAGTAGAATTAATCAACAGATTAGAGCTTGATTCTGAGTCTATCAATACTTGGAAAGCGGGAGTTGCAAGAGCTTTAAAACGCTATATTCCTGATGGAACCGAAGTTGACGGACATAAATGTAGCAATTGTGGTTCAGACCAAGTGGTTTATCAAGAAGGTTGCCTGATTTGTAAAAATTGTGGAAATTCTAAATGCGGGTAGAATGTTGGGTGTTAGATGATGGACGCTGGAAGTTGTAAAATTTAATTTTAGCATTTTATTTGTCATTGACTCCGTCAAATCTTTGATTTCCGAAGGAATCTAAATAATTTTACTTAATTTATAAACAATGAGCCACAAATTTTTGTGGCTTTTTAATTTTCTAATATCTTTGAAAATAAGTTATAACGTATATGTTAAGGAATATTTTTTTTCTATTAATTACTTTGTCTATAATTAGTTGTAAAAAACCAAAAGATAAAATTGAAGATATTGTTTTATATCAAGACAGTATTGGTTATTGGAATTATGAATGGCCAAGAAAAGGTGCTGAATATTGGGGTTTTACTTTTAAGTTTATGAAAAAAAACAAACTGCAAAAACTTTCTTTTAATAAAATTGAGAATAAAAGATGGGCTTGGAATGATTATCCTTATGTAGAATCTATTTATAGATGGGGTATAGCAAATGATTCAATTTTTACTTTTATGAATTATAATTCTAAAATCAAAATAACAAAATTTAATAAAGATACAATTTGGCTTTTTGATAATAAGAATAAACGGAATTCACTTTTAATTAAAGTCAAAGGTAATGTTAAAATTGAAAAACCTATCGAATTTAAAGCAAAAGACACTAAAACAGGAAAAGAAATAGAACCATTAGATTTATAAAAATATAAATATTTTCAGAATTTTAAACTTGAAACAAAAACTCTATGAATAAAAAATTAAAACTTTGGGACGCAACCATGTTGGTAATGGGTTCCATGATTGGAAGCGGAATTTTCATTGTTTCTGCGGATATGATGAGAAATCTCGGTTCTGGATATTGGCTCATCGTCGTGTGGATAATTACCGGAATTATGACGGTTGCAGCTGCTTTAAGCTATGGCGAACTTTCGGCAATGTTTCCAAAAGCAGGTGGACAATACACTTACATTACAGAAATTTTCGGGAAAAGACTCGGATTTTTGTACGGTTGGGGAATGTTTACCGTGATTCAAACAGGTACTATTGCAGCAGTTGCGGTAGCTTTCGGGAAATTTTCGGCGTATCTTTTTCCTGCGCTCAATGATGCGGCTCCGCTTTTCCAAAGTGGCGAATTTAAAATTACTTGGATTCAAATCCTTGGTATTGCGGTGATTTTGTTGCTCACTTACATCAATACTCGAGGTGTAGAAAGTGGAAAACTCCTTCAAAATATCTTCACAGGTTCTAAAATTGTCGCGCTTTTAGGATTGATTTTTTTAGGATTTATTTTGGTAAAAGAATCTTTTTGGAGCGGAAATATGAGTTTTGGATGGGATTCTTTCAATAATTTGGTCAAAGATGACAAAGGAAATTATCTGAAACTCGGTTGGGAATCTATTTCTGGAGCTACGCTTTTCGGAGGAATTGCTGCAGCAATGGTTGGTTCCGTTTTCAGTTCTGTAGCTTGGGAAAACGTGACTTTCGTTTCTGGTGAAATAGAAAATCCGCAAAAAAATGTGGTAAAAGCGATGGTTTTAGGAACGATTTCTGTGATGGTTTTGTATTTGTTGGTAAATTTCGTTTATCTGAATGCTTTAGACCGAGATTCCATCGCATTTGCAGCGAATGATAGAGTAGCAGTTGCTGCTTCGGAAAAGATGTTCGGAAGTGTAGGAACCATAATTATGGCGATTCTTGTGATGATTTCTACTTTTGGTTGTGTGAACGGAATTGTTCTGGCAGGAGCTAGAGTTTTTCAGACGATGGCAAAAGATGGACTTTTCTTAAAATCTGCTATCGAAAATAATAAAAATGGTGTTCCCGAAAAATCTCTTTGGATGCAGGGAATTTGGGCTTCACTTCTCGCTTTGAGCGGACAATACGGTGATTTATTGGATATGATTTCCTTTGTGATTGTGTTGTTTTACATGATTACCGTTTTTGGCGTAATTTACATGAGAATGAAACAACCGAATACAGAAAGAAGCTACAAAACATGGTTATATCCAGTTACGCCTATCATTTATCTGTTGATAGGAACAGCATTTTGTGTACTTTTATTCATTTACAAACCAAATTACACTTGGCCAGGATTACTGCTTATTTTAATTGGTTTACCAGTGTATTACGTGATTAATAAAAGAAATTCTGAGAAGTAAATAAGAAATTAATTTTTAAAAATAAAACCCTCTTCAGAATTATTTCTAAAGAGGGTTTTATTTATTTACAAGTATAATTTTTTTCGGTTTGTTTTTTTACTTGATAAATATATGGGGTATTTTCATTAATGTCTTTCATTGGTAATGATTTAAGAAGAGTTTTATTCTTATAAATTTCTTTTTTATTGGTTTTGTAATCTAAAACAAAAACAGAATCACTTTCTATATTTTCCCAATTTCTACCTGCTTTGTTTTCGTTTTGTTCAAAAATCGTTTTACGGACAATTATTTTTGAAATTGAATCATTTTCAAATTCTATAAGGTTTTCATTATCTGTAAGTTCACCACTACTTTTTAAAATCAAATATTTAAGTTTGCAATTAACAAAATATGATTCTTGTGGACTTAATCCATCATATTGATAATCAAATTTATCAGACTTTGATTTTAGAATTGAAGTGAGGAACTTAAATTTTAATTCTTTATAGGTTTCTTTTTGATTTATATTTTCACTAATGCATTTTATTAGTAGATAACAAGTACATACTGCAATAATTAAAATAGGAACAAAGGTTTTTAGTTTATGGTTAAATGTTTGCATTATTAAATTATTTCAAAATTTTAGAACACTCGCAAGGAAATGGGGAACCTTCAAAATTTATAGTATCTAATTTAATAATATTAGTTTTATTATCTCTTAATAAAATTAAATCTGTAGATTTTTTAGACTTTGAAACAATATCTCCCTTTTCAAATGTATTTTCCCATGAATTAAGTAATGGAAGACAAGTCTTTGAAAATCTTAAGTATGGATTCATATGATTAGATGAATCACTAATTATTCCTAAATATTTTTCATTATTCATTTCTAGTGGCAAATAATGCTCAAGGAATAATTCTTTGTAAGTTTTAAAGAAGTCAGACCATTTAGAATTATGATTGTAAATGAAAAATAAAACTAAAAATATTATTAAAGAAAAAATAAGTTTAAATTTTGAGTTCATTTAAAGAATAATTTTCTCAAATATCATATATAAATTCCAATAAAACAAATGTTAATTACTCAAAAAAAATCCCGAAATTTGACTAAAATTTCATCGATGTCGCATTCTCACGATCACGGTCATAGTCACGTTCCAGCACTAGATTTAAACTCTAAAAAACTAAGAAACGCTTTTTACATTGGGATTTTCCTTAATTCAGCTTTTGTGATTATAGAAGCAGCGGTAGGTTGGTCTCAGAATTCATTGGCTTTGCTTTCAGATGCGGGGCATAATCTCAGTGATGTAGTGAGTTTGATTTTGGCGCTCATTGCCTTTAAATTAATGTATTCAAAGGCTACACAATCTTATACTTACGGTTACAAAAAAGTGACAGTTTTGGTGGCTTTGCTTAATGCTTTAATCCTTTTTGCAGCAGTTGGCGGAATTATTTTTGAAGCGGTTTTTAGATTTTACAATCCTCAACCTTTGCAAGGAAAAGTAATGGCAATTGTGGCTTTTATTGGGATTATTGTCAATTCTGTTACTGCCTATTTTTTCATGAAAGATAAAGACAAAGACCTCAATATTAAAGGCGCTTATTTACACATGGCTGCAGATGCTTTGGTGAGTTTGGGTGTGGTAATTGCAGGAGTGGTCATTATTTATACAGACTGGTTTTGGCTGGATGCGGTGATGAGTATTATTATTGCTTTGGTGATTCTCTACGGAACGTGGAGTTTGTTTACCCAAAGTCTTAAATTGGCTCTAGATGGAGTTCCGGAAGGCGTAGATTTCAATAAATTAAAAGAAGAAATTCTAGCAATTGACGGAGTGAAAGATTTTAAACATCTTCATATTTGGGCATTGAGTACGACTGAAAATGCATTGACTGCTCATCTTCAGGTTGAAAAATCACTTTCTCACAATGAAATTGAAAAGTTGAAAGATAAAGTGAAGCATGAATTAGAGCATTACAATGTACATCATACAACACTTGAAATTTACTTTAACGACAGAGAATTTTTGGAAGAGGAAATGCTTTAGAAGTTATAAGTTATTAGTTATGAAGTGTGAAGAATTATATTTAAAATAAAAGATAATACACATAAAAAATCCTATTCAGATTTGAACAGGATTTTTGTTTTTATAGTTCTAAAATTTACAGATTTTCCTTCCTTTAGGATTTGAGGAAAAGAAAATCTAAAATTTTACAGATTTTTAATCTCAGAGATTAAATCTTGCAATACTTTTTTCGCATCTCCGAAAAGCATTGAAGTTTTTGGTCTGTAGAATAATTCGTTTTCAATTCCTGCGTAACCAGGTTTCATACTGCGTTTGTTTACGATTACGTTTTTAGCTAATTCAACTTCTAGAATTGGCATTCCGTAAATAGGAGAGGAAGTGTCTTCTTTAGCAGCAGGATTTACTACGTCATTTGCTCCTAAAATTAGCACTACATCAGCAGTTGAGAATTCTTCATTGGCTTGTTCCATTTCCATTAATTTTTCATAAGGAACATCGGTTTCTGCCAAAAGTACGTTCATGTGTCCTGGCATTCTACCAGCAACTGGATGTATCGCGTAGAAAACATCTACACCTTTGCTATCTAATAATTTTTCTAATTCATGACAAGCGTGTTGAGCTTGAGCTACTGCTAAACCATAACCAGGAACAATCATTACTTTGCTAGCATAGGTGATTAAAACTGCGGTATCACTTAAGGTAACTTCTTTTACTGTTCCTCCGCTAGAAGAACTTCCGCCTTCAGATTTTTTGTTTCCGCCGAAAGAACCAATTAATACATTTAATAAGGAACGATTCATGGCGTTACACATTAAGATGGTTAACAAAGTTCCTGCAGCTCCTACCAAAATACCACCAGTTAACATTACTTTGTTGTCATACAAAAATCCTCCACAAGCTGCGGCAACTCCCGTAAATGAATTTAAAAGTGAAATAACTACAGGCATATCTGCACCACCAATTGGGAATACGAAAAGTAAACCATAAAGTAATGATAATATGAAAATTACATAGAATAAATAAGTGTTTTCTAAGCTGAAATTTAAAACTAAAAATATAGATAATCCTAAAATTGCCAATAGAATCCCAATATTAATGAATTGTTGCCCAGGAAAAGCAAAATCTTTTTTAATGTTTCCATTCAGTTTTCCCCAAGCAATCATACTTCCTGCAAATGATACAGAACCGATGATTAATCCTAAAAGGATAATAGAAAGTGTTCCTAAATTTACTTCGCCAGTAGTATTGTGTGACAAATGATTGAATTCAACCAAAGAAATTAAAGCAGCACAAGCACCTCCCATTCCGTTGAAAAGGCTCACCATTTGTGGCATTGCCGTCATTTTGACTTTTTTGGCAGCTAGCGCTCCCACGATTGTTCCGATAAGGATTCCGCCAAAGATCCAACCGTAATTTCCTAATTTTTGACCTTCATCGTCTTGATAAAGAAAAATAGTTCCTAAAATGGCTACTATCATTCCTGCTGCTGCTAATAAATTTCCTTTTCTAGCAGTAGCTGGATTCGAGAGCATTTTTAACCCTAAAATAAAGGTTACTGAACCAATGAGGTATAATATTGTAAGTAGTCCCATGATTTAAAATTTTGTTTGGGTGATGGATGTTTGATGATGGATGAAAATATAAAATCCAACTTCCAGCTTCCAACATCCTGCATATTATTTTTTCTTTTTACTAAACATTTCCAGCATTCGGTCTGTTACTACAAAACCTCCTACCACATTAAGCGTTCCTAAAATCACTCCTAGAAAACCTAGAACTAATGCCAAATAATTGTCTGGTTCAGCTTTTCCCATTACAATAATTGCCCCAATAATCACTACTCCGTGAATCGCATTTGCGCCACTCATTAGAGGAGTGTGTAGTACACTAGGTACATGACCTATCACTTCAATTCCTACAAAAATCATCAGAATTACAATGTAGATGATTTGTTGGTATTGAGAAATCCACTCTATAATATTCATAAAAATTTTGTTTTAGTTATTCATTGAAGGAGAGAGGATAGATTTTACTCTATCGTTAATAATTTCGCCATTGTGTGTGATACAAGCACCTTTTACTAAATCGTCTTCCCAATTAAGATTAAGATTAGCTTCTTTGTCAATAATGAGTTGTAAGAAATTCACAATATTTTTTCCGTATAATTTACTTGCATCAGAAGGCATTGTAGATTGTAGAGAAGAATTGCCAATAATAGAAACGCCATTATAATTTACGGTTTCATTATTTTTGGTATGAGGAGTATTTCCACCAGTAGAAGCAGCTAAATCTACAATTACAGAACCATTTCTCATAGAATTGAGCATTTCTTCGGTAATTAAAATCGGTGCTTTTTTACCAGGAATTTGTGCAGTGGTGATAATGATATCAGATTTTGCTACACTTTCTGCAATTCTTTGTTGTTGCTTTTGTTTGTATTCTTCGGTTTGTTCTACGGCATAACCACCAGCTGAACTAGCATCTGCAGCACCTTCTACTTCTACAAATTTAGCACCAAGACTCATTACTTCTTCTTTTACAGCAGGTCTTGTATCAAAAACTTCTACTACTGCTCCTAATCTTTTTGCAGTAGCAATAGCTTGTAAACCAGCAACGCCAGCTCCTAGAATAAGCATTTTTGCGGGAGCAATACTTCCTGCAGCAGTCATAAACATTGGGAAATACCTTCCGTAAGAGTTGGCAGCGAGTAAAACTGCTTTGTAACCTGCAATATTGGCTTGAGAACTTAATACGTCCATTGCTTGTGCTCTGGTTGTTCTAGGAAGCATATCCAAAGAAAAAGTAGTGATTTTTCTTTCAATCGATTTAATAACGTTTTCTCCGTTAGATAAAGGTTGATAAACACCTAAGAGAATTTTAGAATGAACTTTGGCAAAATCATCATTTTCAAGAGGATGGATAGACAATAAAATGTCTGCTTGTTCTAATACTTCGGCTCTAGATTTAATTTCTGCGCCTACTTTTTCATATTCTTGGTTATTATTAAAGGATTTATCACCTGCACCAGATTCTACTATGAGTTTATTTCCTTTTTTAATGAGTGCTGCTGCAGATTCTGCAAGTAAAGAAACTCTTGTTTCAAAAGATGGTTCTTTTAATACACCTATAATCATTTTATTAATTTTAAATATTTTCAAATATAAACCTATTTTTTGACAGTTGAAAATGATTTATTTCATGTATAAGTTATTATTGTGAAGGAATACTATTAAAAATTATTAAATTCATAATCATTATGTAACATATATCACATTAATATTTCTAAATTTTTATTCTGCACCTTTTTTTCAAAAATAGTATCTTTACCAGCAAATTTTTTGAAATATGAATATAGATTGGAAAACGGCTAAAGAATACGAAGATATCACGTACAAAAAGTGCAATGGAGTAGCGAGAATTGCTATTAACAGACCGGAAGTTAGAAATGCTTTTCGTCCTAAAACCACTTCAGAATTGTATGATGCTTTTTATGATGCTTATGAAGATTCTAGCATTGGTGTGGTTTTATTAACAGGTGAAGGTCCAAGTCCTAAAGATGGCGGTCACGCTTTCTGTAGTGGTGGCGACCAGAAAGCTCGTGGTCATCAAGGTTATGTAGGTGATGATGGAAGACATCGTCTCAATATTTTAGAAGTTCAAAGATTGATTCGTTTCATGCCAAAAGTAGTAATTGCCGTGGTAAATGGTTGGGCAGTTGGTGGTGGTCATTCTCTTCATGTGGTTTGTGATTTGACTTTGGCAAGTGAAGAACATGCAATTTTCAAACAAACCGATGCAGATGTTACTAGTTTTGATGGTGGTTACGGTTCGGCATATTTAGCAAAAATGGTAGGTCAGAAAAAAGCCAGAGAAATTTTCTTTTTAGGAAGAAATTATTCTGCGAAAGAAGCCGAAGATATGGGAATGGTAAATGCGGTAATTCCTCACGCTGAGTTAGAAGAAACTTCTTATCAATGGGCGCAAGAAATCTTAGCAAAATCTCCAACTTCTATCAGAATGCTGAAATTTGCGATGAATTTAACAGATGACGGAATGGTTGGTCAACAAGTTTTCGCGGGTGAAGCAACCAGATTAGCTTATATGACTGAAGAAGCCAAAGAAGGCAGAAACGCATTTTTAGAAAAACGTAAACCAGATTTCGGCGATAATCAGTGGATTTCATAATTTGGTTGACGGTTGTTAGTTGATAGTTGTCAGTTTTCTGAAACTATTTGCTAACAACCAACAACCAACAACCAACAACTAACAACTAAAATGATTGATTGGATAAAAGCAGCTCGTCTGCGCACTTTACCGCTTTCTATGAGCGGAATTATTATGGGTTCTTTCATTGCAAGATGGAAACTCCTAGAACAAGGAAAAACTTGGGATTGGACTATTTTTGCTTTGGCACTTTTGGTGACTTTGCTCTATCAAGTTTTGTCAAATTTTGCCAATGATTATGGAGATGGTGTAAAAGGAACCGATCAAAATAGAATAGGAGAGGCAGAACAACGTGCGGTAGCTTCTGGTAAAATTTCTGCAAAACAAATGAGAAACGCTATGTTTTTGTTTGCCTTTTTATCATTAGTGGCGACTTTAGTTCTGTTGTACAAAGCATTTTTCCCTGATTTTATTAATGAATTTTACACTTTTATAGGATTGGGAGTTGCATGTATTTTGGCAGCGATTGGTTATACAGTTGGTAAAAAACCTTATGGATACCTTGGTTTAGGAGATATTATGGTTTTTATCTTTTTCGGGCTGGTTTCTGTGTGTGGAAGTTACTTTCTGTTCACTAAATCTTTTGATTGGGATATGCTTTTACCAGCTTCTGCAATAGGTTTGTTGAGTGCAGCAGTTCTTAATCTCAACAATATGAGAGACATTGAAAACGATGAAAAATCTGGCAAAAAAACGCTTGCATTAAGATTAGGTTTTAAAAATGCGATGATTTATGAGATGGTCATTCTCATGCTTCCACCGATTTTGGTTTTGATTTATATGATGATGAATGGTTTACAAGAACAAGGAAAATATTACGCTTTTATTTTCTTCATTACTGTATTTCCTTTGACCGCTTTGCGCAGAAAAATGATGGAAGTAAAAGAACCGAAAGAATTAGACCCATTCTTAAAACAAGTAGGAATCATTACTTTGTTAATGAGTGTTTTGGTGGCTTTTGGATTGAATTATTTTGCTTAAGCTGGAAGTCAGAAGTCGGAAGATGAAAGTTTGAAGTTTTTTTGTTCCGTAGGAACGAAATGTGTGTAGAAAAAAAGTATCACAAAAAAAGCGTTCCGTAGGAACGCAATGTTAAATATGAAAAATTTATTCCTTTTATTCTTTTCGTTCATTATGATTATTAGTTGTAATATTAAATATGAAGATTCAAAAAATTGTTATGATGAAAGTTTTGCTTATTTTTCCAATAATAATGTTACTACTGTTGAAGAATTAGATTGTGAAGAACAAAAAATTGTAAAAGAGCAAATTAATAAAGCATTAAAAGAAAATGAATTCGTTTCAAATAGTAGAAATGAAAACCAATATTATAAACAATGTGTAGTTTCTTATAATAAAAAAGGAGAAAAAATAATCTGGGTAAATTGTATAAGAAAAAATATTGGTCATGAAAATGAATGGAAAAAAGGCATATTAGAAATGTTAGATGGGGGAGATAATTATTTTAATTTAAAAATAAATATAAGAACGAAAAAATATTATGAAATGTATGTTAACGGATTTGCATAATAATATTAATAAATCATGAAAATAAAATTCCTCGGACAAAACTGTTTTTTGTTCACTTATAATAATAAAAACATCTTTTCTGACCCTTTTTATAATTTTCAGAAAGAGCAAACAGGATTTGATGTTTCAGCGCAAAAAATTGATTATGTGCTCATTACTCACGCTCATGGCGATCATATTGCAGATGTAAGAGAGGTTTTGCAACATCATCCAGATGCTACGGTAATTGGTCAACCAGAAATTTGTGGTTATTTTAATCATCCAAATTCTATTGACATCAACTACGGAGGTTCTGCTAAGTTTGATGATCTGAAAATTTCCATGGTTCCAGCGCATCAGACTTCTAGTTTCCCAGATGGAACTTATGGCGGTCAACCTTGCGGTTATATGTTTAGATTCCAAGGTAAAAACTTGTATTTTGCAGGAGATACAGGTGTAATGGCAGATATGGAGTTGTTTCCAAGACTTTTCGGGGAAATTACAGCAGCTATTCTTCCAATTGGTTCACATTATACCATGTGTGCAAGAAAAGCGAGTTTTGCAGCAGCAGAATTATTGAAAACCAAAAGAGTGATTGGTTGTCATTTTGATACTTTCGAGCCGATAAAAATTAATCACGATTCGGCGAAACAATTGTTTGCAGAGAGAAATATTGAGTTTTCGATTCCAGAATTGGGAGAAGAATTTGAAGTATAATTTTCTGAAGAATTTCAAAAAAAGACATAAAAAAATGGCAAGCTACCTAAATCACACCGCTACGACCGATTACCTTTGCTGCGTTCCCACCCTGGAGGATTCTCAGGAGCTGGTTGTTTAGGACTTGCCGGTGCAAAAATACTGAATTAATTTAAAATTCAAAATCTAATCTCGTATTTTCGAGAAAAATTTTTAAAAATAAAATGAGTAAAAACGTTTATACATTTGGTTTTCTGATATTTATCGCGACCATGTTAGTGTTCTTTGGAGTGTATTTTTTTGGTTATAATACCAATTATTTTAATACAAGTATGCTTCTTAATGCATTTTTAATGCCTGCACTTTATACTTTAGGTGCTTATTTTTCGGTGACAACTTACAAAAAAGAAGTAAAAGAAATAGGTTTTAGAGATGCTTTTGGTAGAGCTTTTAAACCTATGTTTATTGGTGGTTTTCTTTCTATGTTCAGCATTTTTGCCTTTCTGAATTATGGAGACACAGATGCTAAAGATTTACTGAATCATCAGTATGTAGAGCGTCAAAAAACAGAACTTGACAATGAATATAACAAGGCAAAGCAAATTTTAGCTAAAAAAGAAGACAAAGAAGAATTGGACAAAAAGTATCAAGAAAGATTGCAGAGTTTTGCGCCAGAATTGGTAAAAGATAAAGATATGTTTACCTTCAGAAACTTCATGTATTTTTTCGCTGCAGTTTTGGTATTTTATACCATTCTTTCTACATTCTTCGGAACTTTCTTTAGAAATAAAACTTTAGAATAATGAGCTTAATAACTACTGTTTCCAGAAATTTGACGGGCAAAAAAGTTCTTACTTTTTTCGTGTTGTCAAGTGTGGTTTATTTTACGATGATCTTTTTTACGATTCCAAAATTAACTGATTTTGCGAATGGTTTACAGATTTTTGACATGAAACCCAATGGTTACAGTTTTACTTATGCCAAAGAACTTTTAGGAAATCTAGGGAAGAGTGGCAGAAATTTTTATCTGTTTCGTCAGTTGCCATTAGATTTCGTATATCCTCTCTTGTTTATGATCAGTAATATTCTGATTTTGAGTTTCTTTCTTAAGAAAATTGGCAAATTAGAATCTTGGTTTCTTTTGGTTTTATTTCCTGTAATTGCTGGAATTTTTGATTATTTAGAGAATTTCGGCCTTATTTATTTACTCACTTCTTATCCTAAAATCTCTGAAATAAGCGTGAGAATAATCAGCACATTTACTGTAATAAAAAGTCTATTTACAAGCTTATATTTTGTAATTTTGCTGTTCGTTTTAGCGATATTAATTTTCAAAAAAATAAAATAATTTTTAATGAATTTATCCGTTGTAGTTCCTTTATTAAACGAAGAAGAATCTTTGCACGAGCTTTATGCAAGAATTGATAAAGTGTGTCAAGAAAACCAATTGTCTTACGAAATTTGGTTCGTAGATGATGGAAGTACAGATTCTTCTTGGCAAATTATAGAAAATTTATCCAAAGAAAATCATCATGTTCACGGCATTAAATTTTCTAGAAACTATGGGAAATCTCAAGCGTTACATGCCGCTTTTGAGAAAGTTCAAGGCGATGTAGTGATTACAATGGATGCAGATTTGCAAGATTTTCCAGAAGAAATTCCTGAATTATACAGTAAAATTGTAGTCGAAAAATACGACTTGGTTTCTGGTTGGAAGAAAAAACGTTTTGACAATGTGATGACCAAAAATCTTCCGTCAAAATTGTTCAATTCTGCGGCAAGAAATCTCTCTGGAGTTGAATTACACGATTTTAATTGTGGTTTAAAAGCATACAGAAAACAAGTGGTAAAATCGGTAGATGTTTATGGAGATTTACATCGATGGATTCCTGTTTTGGCAGCCAATGCAGGTTTCAAGAGAATCACCGAAAAACCAGTTCAGCATCAAGCCAGACCTTACGGAACTTCTAAATTTGGGACGGAAAGATTTATCCGCGGATTTTTAGATTTAATTACGCTATGGTTTGTAAGTAAATTCGGAGGAAGACCAATGCACTTCTTCGGAGCGGTAGGAACTTTAATGTTTATTTTCGGATTTTTCTCAGCATTTTGGTTGGGAGCAACCAAATTAGTTGACGTCTATTATTATCACGTTTATGGAAATTTAATCGCCGAAAATCCTTGGTTTTACATTGCATTAACTATGATGATTATGGGAACATTACTTTTTGTAGCAGGATTTTTAGGTGAACTCATTATCAGACAAAGTAGAGGTCATAAGAATTACCATATTGAAGAGGTAATTTAATTTGAAAATGTGCTAATTTGAAAATGAAAAGTTCCGTAGGAACGAAACGTTTGTAGAAATAATAAAACAAACAGCAGAGTTCCGTAGGAACGACAGATATTATAAAGTTGGAATTTATTCCAAAAAAATTAAAAATAAAATCATTCCGTAGAAACGCAATGTTAAAAAATGAAAAATATCATAAAACTTTTCCTTTACCTAAACCTTTGCCTTACACTTTTGGCTTGCTCTAAAATTTCTCCAAAAGGGGAAATAGAAGTGAAAGATGTAACCGTAGAAAATTTCACTAAATTGAATCTTAAAGGAGATTTCAAAGTGTTTTTTGCGAAAGGTAATCAGAATTTGGTAAGTGTAGAAACCTATCCTAATGTCTACAAAAATCTAGATATAGAAGTAGAAAACGGAATTTTAACCATCGAAGAAAATCGAAAAACAGACCAAGTAGATTTTTACAATATCACTATTTTTGGTAAAAACGATTTAAATGAGGTTTCGCTTTCTGATAAAGTAGAAATGAATGTTTCTGGACAAGTAAAAACACCAGAATTTTCACTTCATTTAAAAGGAAACTCTAAATTTATGGGAGCGGTAATTGCTCCGAAAAGCAAAATAGAAATGGCAGAGAAATCTAATGCCAATATTCTAGGAGAAACTAAAAACTTGAATTTAAAATTAGCAGATTCTGCAAGCATTATGGCGCCGTATTTTTATATAGAAAATTTAGAAATTCTTAGTAAAAATGGAGCTTCTGCAGGATTAAACATAGATCAAGAAATGAAAGGAACTCTAGAAAATACCTCAAAACTCATTTTTTACGGAGAACCGCTCAATAAATTAACAAAAAAAGACAAAGCTTCTGTGGAAAACAGAAAGTTGAAATAAAGCATTGGCGATTTGTCATTCTGAGCGAAACAAAGTGTAGCGAAGAATCTATTTTAAGAGATTCTTCATTCCGTTTCACTGCATTCAGAATGACAGAACATTTAAAAATTAAAAAAAACAAAAAATTTAAATATATGACAACTTTGGAAAAAGCAAAACTTTGGTTATCAGATACTTTTGATGCAGAAACCAGAGCAACAGTTCAGAATTGGATCGATACCAATTCTCCAGAATTAGAAGACAGTTTTTATAGAGAATTAGAATTCGGGACTGGCGGAATGAGAGGAATTATGGGAGTAGGAACCAATCGTCTCAATAAATATACATTGGGTCAAGCTACACAAGGTTTGGCAAATTATCTTCATCAACAATTTCCTAATCAGGAAATAAAAGTTGCTATTGCTTATGATGTAAGAAATAATTCTAAAGAGTTCGGAAAAATGTGTGCAGATGTTCTTACAGCAAACGGAATTAAAGTGTTGCTTTTCAAAGAACACAGACCAACTCCAGAACTTTCTTTCACGGTTCGTGATAAAAAATGTAATGCGGGAATTGTTTTGACGGCTTCTCACAATCCACCAGAATATAACGGTTACAAAGTATATTGGAATGATGGAGCACAAGTAGTTCCACCAAATGACGAAAACATCATCAAAGAAGTTTACGCTACAAAATTCGACGAAATTAAATTTAACGGAAATGATGATTTAATCGAATGGATTGGCGAAGAACAAGATGATGTGTACATTGACACTTGTATGGAAAATTCATTGTACCAAAATATTGGAAGAGATAATGTAAACATCGTTTTCACTTCTATTCACGGTACTACTTATACTACGATTCCTAAAGCTTTAGCAAAAGCAGGTTTCACCAAAGTAGATTTGGTTAAAGAACAAATGATTCCTTCTGGAAATTTTCCAACGGTAGAATCTCCGAATCCTGAAGAGCCAAAAGCGCTTTCTATGGCAGTAGATTTAGCAAATATTACCAATGGCGATATTGTTATCGGTTGTGATCCAGATGGCGACAGATTAGGAATTGCGGTAAGAAATCTAGATGGCGAAATTCAGTTGTTGAATGGTAACCAAACCAATATGATTTTAACGTATTACATTCTTGACCAATGGAAAAAAGCAGGCAAAATTACAGGAAAAGAGTTTATCGGTTCTACGATTGTAACTTCTGACTGTTTCTTTGATGTAGCTGAAAAATTTGGAGTAGATTGCAAAGTAGGATTGACTGGTTTCAAATGGATTGGTAAAATGATTCGTGATGTAGAAGGTCAAGAAAAATTCATTTGCGGAGGTGAAGAATCTTTCGGATTTATGACAGGAGATTTCGTAAGAGATAAAGACAGTTGTGGTTCTATTTTATTGGCTTGTGAAATTGCAGCTGTTTGCAAAGCACAAGGAAAAACCATGTATCAGTACATGATTGATATCTACAAAGAAATTGGTATGTATCAAGAAGGTTTGGTGAACGTGGTAAGAAAAGGAAGAACTGGTGCCGAAGAAATTGCTCAAATGATGGTAGATTTCAGAGAAAATCCTGTAAAAGAATTGGCAGGTTCTAAAGTTCTAGAAGTGAAAGATTTCCAAGAACAAACCAGTTTAAACGTGATTACTGGTGAGAAAAAAGTAATGAATGATATTCCGAAATCTAATGTGTTAATCTATTACACAGAAGACGGAACTAAAGTTTGTATCAGACCTTCAGGAACCGAGCCGAAGATTAAATTCTATTTTTCTGTGAAAGATAAAATTGAAAACGAAGCAGATTTCAAAGCTAAACAAGCTTCTCTAGAACAAAAAATCAATGAAGTAAAAAAAGATTTAAAACTATAAATATTTTAATCTAATGCTTTTAAGTTCACAGAAGTTTAACAAATCTTTAGGTTTTTAATCTTTTGTGAACTTTTTTATTTTATTTAAATTTGAAAAATCATTAACAACAAAATCTTAATAAAAAGTGGTTTCAAAACTCGCTCAAAACCTTATCGGTTCAGAAATTATTAAAATCGGTAATCAAGTAAACGAACTCAAAGCTCAAGGAGCTGAAATTGCCAACCTCACTATCGGTGATTTAGATTCTAACATTTATCCTATTCCTACAGGATTAAAACAAAATATTCAGAAAGCTTATGCGGATAATTTAACCAATTATCCTCCTGCAAATGGTTTGCTTTCATTAAGAAAAGCAGTAGCAAAAGACATAAAATCTCGTTGGGATTTAGATTATTCTCCAGATGATATTTTGGTTTCTGGTGGTTCTAGACCTTTAATTTACGCTACATTTAAAACCATTGTAGACGAAGGCGACAAAGTAGTTTACGCCGTTCCTTCTTGGAATAATAACCACTATGCTTATTTAACTTCTGCCAATGCAGTAGAATTAGAAGTTACTCCAGAAGATAATTTTTTGCCAACAGCTGATGTAATTACGCCACATTTAGAAGGTGCAGTTTTATTGGCGCTTTGTTCTCCGCTTAACCCAACAGGAACCATGTTTACCAAAGAACAACTTTCAGAAATTTGTGAAGCGGTAATTGCAGAAAATAAAAAAAGAGGAGAAGGCGAAAAGCCACTTTACTTAATGTACGACCAAATTTATGCAATGCTTACGTTTGGTGATTCAGAACATTTTAATCCAGTTTCTCTCTATCCAGAACTTAGAGATTACACCATTTATATTGATGGAACTTCTAAATGTTTTGCAGCAACTGGTGTTAGAGTAGGATGGAGTTTCGGACCAACTAAAGTGATTGATAGAATGAAAGCGCTATTAACACACGTTGGAGCTTGGGCGCCGAAACCAGAACAACAAGCAGTAGCAGAGTTTTTAGATAATACACCAGCTGTAAACGAATTTGTTAATGATTTCAAAGGTAAAATTGCGCACAGTTTAGAAGTTTTACATGCTGGAATTCAAGAAATGAAATCTAAAAGTTTCGCGGTAGATAGCATTAAACCAATGGGTGCTTTGTATTTGACCATTAAATTGGATTATGTAGGAAAAACCACCGAAGACGGAAAAGTTCTGAAAGATTCTACTGATTTGGTTTTCTATTTAATCGAAAATGCAGGAGTTGCATTAGTTCCATTTTCAGCATTTGGAAATTCTAGAGAAATGCCTTGGTTTAGAGCATCAGTTGGCGCTTGTTCAGTAGAAGATTTACAAAAAATGTTCCCGAAATTAGAAGCTGCTTTAGCTAAATTAAAATAAATTTATCTCTCGCTGATTTCATAGATTTTGCTGATTTTAATCCGCGAGGGATTTTTTAAATTTTATGAGAAACAAAACAATATTAGAAACTAAGTTTACTTTTTATGCATCATTAGTAATTATACTTTTGGTTGTTTTAAGTGTTTGGATTTCTGGAAGAGGTTCTCATCAAACATTGTTTCAAAATTCTATAATTTCTACTACAGTACTTGCTGTTGCTTTTTTTCTTTTTGTAAGTTTTAGCTTGTACAATGGCGTAAAACTGAAGGATAATCTAGGAAGTATATTCTCAAAAGAAAAATTTAAAGAAATAAATAAATCAAGTTCAGATTTAACACCAACTAATTTAGATATTCCAGACACTGGTTCAGATGGAATAGGCGGAATTATTTTTGGAATTATTGCATGGATATTTTTTACAATTGCTTTATTAGTAGTTCTTTATGTTGTTGGTGTTTTCTTTTGGTCTATTTTATTTCTTCTATTAGCAATGCTTTATTGGATTTATTTCAGAGCTTTAAGATTGATATTTAAAAATTCTGGAAGATGTAAAGGAAACATAATCAAAAGCTTTGGATTAGGATTTCTTTATTCTGCTCTATATGTTTCTTGGATTTATGGAATTATATATTTAATAAAATACATAAACTAAATGAAGATTATCGCTGTAATACCAGCTCGTTACGCTGCAAGTAGATTTCCAGGGAAATTAATGCAGATTTTAGGCGACAAAACCGTAATTGCTACTACTTATCAAAATGTGGTGGAAACTCAGCTATTTGATGAGGTTTTCGTGGCGACTGATTCTGAAATTATTTTTGAAGAAATCACCAAAATCGGCGGAAAAGCAGTAATGACGGGTGAACACGAAACAGGAAGTGACAGAATAGCGGAAGCGGTTCAAAATATTGATTGCGATATTGTGATTAATGTTCAAGGTGATGAACCTTTCCTGAAAAATGATCCTTTGAAACAACTGATTCAAGTTTTTAAAAATGATGTTGATAAAGAAATTTCATTGGCTTCGCTTAAAATCAGACTTAAAAATCAGGAAGAAATTGAAAATCCTAATAATGTTAAAGTCATTACAGATTTACAAAATTTTGCAATGTATTTCAGTCGTTCTGTAATTCCTTATCCTAGAGAAACATCTGTGGAACATTTGTATTACAAACATATTGGTGTTTACGCTTTCAGAAAGGAAGCATTGTTGAAATTCGCAAATTTGGCGATGACTCCACTTGAAATTTCAGAAAAAATAGAAGCCATACGTTATCTGGAAAACGGAATGAAAATCAAAATGATAGAAACAGATTTCATTGGGGTAGGAATAGATGTTCCCGAAGATTTAGAAAAAGCGAAAGCTATTCTGAATAATGAAACTAAAGCGTCATAAAAAAGTTATGCTGTTGATATAAATATTTCAAAAAAAAGGGTGTTGAAAATTGGAACTTAACACAAAAACTTTATATTTGAAACTTCGTAAAAAAGATTGAATGAAAAAGATACTATTAATCGCTACAATTCTAATAACCACCATATTTTCGGCGCAAACTGCTAAACAAATTATTGATAAAAATATTGAGTTAACAGGAGGCTTAACCAACTGGAAACTGCTGAATTCTATTATTCTACAAGGAAAAGTAATTCTGGGCGTAAATGATGAATATCCTATGAGAATTTATCAACAAAGACCTAATCTTACCAAAACCGTAGTATTCATAGGGAATAAAGAAAATGTAATCGAAGGATATGATGGTAAAAATGGTTACGCTATGAATTACGTGGTGAATAAACTTCAGGTTCAAAAAAATTACGTTGCAGAAAGCTTTGACACAGATTTCATCGATTACGAAAACAAAGGTTTTACCGCACAAGTTCTAGGGAAAGAAAAAGTGGGAGAAAGAGACTGTTATAAAGTAGAACTCACCAAAAATGTGAATAAAACTGTTTATTATTTTGATGTTCAGAACTTTTTACTGTTAAAAGAAGAAAAGAAAGACGAAACATTGGTTTATTCTGATTTTAAAAAAGTGAATAATTTGGTAATGCCTTTCAGAATTGAAGCAACTACGCCGAAAAAAGAAGGAGATTACGTGATGATTCTTTTTAAAATTGAAGTCAACAAAGCATTTCCAGCCAATACTTTTAAGTTCTAATAAAACTTTACGATAAAAAATTTCTATGACTGCAATTTCTATGAATTTTGCAGTTTTTTTATCCCTAAATTTGAAATCAAATAAAATCAAAATGAAAAAAATATTATTTATTCTTATGGCATTTTTTGGACTTTTTTCTTCGCAGGCGCAACAAGCAAAATCCATTCATTCTTTTAAAGTGAAAGCTTTAGACGGTAAAACGATTGATTTTTCTAAGTTTAAAGGCAAGAAGATTCTCATTGTAAATACAGCGTCAGAATGTGGTTTTACACCACAGTATGAAGGTTTACAGAAGTTGTACGAAACGTATAAAGACCAATTGGTGATTGTAGGTTTCCCAGCAAACAATTTTGGTGGGCAAGAACCTGGAAGCAATGAAGAAATCGGTGCTTTTTGCAAAAAAAATTACGGCGTTACCTTTCCAATGGCGGCTAAAGTTTCTGTGAAAGGAAAAGATATTGCTCCCATTTTTAAATTTTTAACAGACAAAAAACTAAACGGAGTAAAAAGTACTACCATTCTTTGGAACTTCGAGAAATTTTTGCTTAACGAAAAAGGAGAGTTAATCGATACTTTTGTAAGTACTACAAAACCCACTTCTGAATCTATTACGAAATATTTTAAATAGTTTTTTTTTGCCACAAATGCACGAATAAAATACTTTAAATGCGCATAAAATCTAAATTTCTATTTTTAGAAAATTTTTAAAAATAAGTAGAGAAGCGATTTATCGCGTCTAAATAGATATTTTAGAAAAATATTCGTGAATTCGTGGCAAAAATTATTCTTTTCTTTTTTCGGCAAAACTGAAAATACTGCCTAATTTTATTTTAGAATATCCGTTAGATTTTATTTTAGATGAATTCACCAAAGCTTGTGCTAAAATATCTGTTGGCAATGGTTTTTGAGATTCTAAAACGCCAAATTTATTGGCAAATTTTATAATTCTAGCTCCTAAAACTTCACCAGTTCTGTCAGTGTTTTTTCGATCGAGCATTCCGGGTTGGAAAATGGTAATTTTATTAAAATGAAGCTTTTTTACTTCTTCTTCTAATTCGCCCTTCATTCTAGAGTAGAAGATTTTAGAATTAGGATTGGCTCCATAAGCAGAAACCAAAACGAAATCTTCCACGCCATTTTCTTTGGCAGTTTTGGCAAATTGCAATTGATAATCAAAATCTACTTTTCTCTGTGCTTCCTTGCTTCCTGCGTCTTTCAAGGTAGTTCCGAGGCAAGAAAAAGCGACATCACCTTGTACCAAATCTTTCCATTCTTCTGGCTTTTCGAAATTTACTACATGAAATTTCACTTTCTCAGAAGTAGATTCTACAGGTTTTCTTACAAAAGCATGAATTTCTTCGAAATCTTTGTCTTGACTTAGTTTTTGAACCAAATCTTTTCCTGTAGCGCCCGATGCTCCTATAATTAAAGCCTTCATATTTTTAAGTAATTGGTAATTAGTAGTTAGTATACATCTTTATGAGTATAAATTTAGTAAATTTGTTTTAATTGAGAATAAGAAAGTATAATTACCAAAATACCAACTACCAACTACTAAAATGTTAGCCGAAGAAATAAGAGAATATTGTCTCAACAAAAAAGGAGTTACGGAAGGTTTTCCGTTTGATGAAACTACTTTAGTCTTTAAAGTAGGTGGTAAAATGTTTCTATTAATGGCTTTAGAAAAGCAACCATTGGTCTTTTCGGCAAAGAATACTGCAGATTATAACGAAGAACTCCGAGAGCAATATTACCAAATTTCTGGCGCTTATCACATGAATAAAACACATTGGAATTCAGTAATTTGTGAAGGATTGAAGCCAGAATTCATTAAAAAACTCATTGATGATTCTTATCAATTGGTGTATGAAAGTTTAACGAAGAAAATAAAATTAGAAATTAATAAATAAATTCTTGATATAATGATTAATATAATTTTAAATACAATTTTTTTTGGATCTGCAATTTTTTGGATCTTGTTGTATTTTATTGATAAGGATTATACAAAGAAAATTAGACTTATTTTAGGAATAATTTTTATTATACTTTTATTATATGGTTTATATGGAATATTGATTTATGTAATAAATGATAGGTAGAAAAGCATTCTGAATGCTTTGTGCTTTATAAAACATCTTTATCAAGATGCTGTTCTTCTTCTTTGTAATGTTCGTGAAGATGTACAGGTTCAGATTTTTTGGTCGTTTTCATTTGAATAATATCTACCAAAAGCGAAAATGCCATCGCAAAATAAATATAACCTTTCGGAATTTCTTTGCCAAAGCCTTCCACGATTAGTGAGAAACCAATCAATAGCAAGAATGAAAGTGCTAAAATTTTAAAAGCAGGGTGTTTATTTACAAAATTGCTGATAGGTTCTGCTGCAAATAGCATGATAATCACTGTAACAATTACCGCTACATACATTACCCAAACTTCTTTTACCATTCCTACTGCCGTAATAATGGAATCAATAGAGAACACCAAATCCATTAATAAAATTTGGAATATCACTTGTCCGAAACTCGTTACAATCATGGTTTTAGTTACATCGCCATCTTCGCCTTCCATTTTATGATAAATTTCGGCGGTACTTTTGTAAAGTAGGAATAAACCTCCTAGAATTAAAATCAAATCTTTACCTGAGATTCCCGTTTCGAAAACGGTAAATAAATCTTGGTCTAGTTTCATAATTTGACTAATCAAAAGTAATAAACCAAGTCTCATCACTCCGGCAAGAATAAGCCCGATTCTTCTGGCTTTTTTCTGTTGGTTTACAGGTAATTTATTCGCCAAAATAGAAATGAAAATAACATTGTCTATTCCTAGAACGGTTTCTAGTGCGATAAGAGTAAGTAAAGAAATAATAATTTCTGCTTCCATAGTTTTATTTTATGATTTTCACAAAACTATAGAAACTTAAGAATCTAATTTTATAAAATCTGATTGAAAATTTATATGATTCTAACTCTTAACTAAAGTTAAAATTTTCGGTCAAAATTTTGTCTTCATCTAATCTTTCGATGAGTTTTTCTAGCGATTCGAATTTAATTTCTTCGTGTAAAAAATCTCTGAATTTCACAGTGATAACTTCGCCATAAATATCTTGATTGAAGTCTAAAATGTACACTTCTGCAGTCAATTTATCACCATTTACAGTAGGATTAGTGCCAATGCTCATCATGCCTTTGTAAAATTGGTCTTTCACAAAAACTTCTACAATGTAAGCTCCTTTTTTAGGCAAGAGTTTCAGTTCGTCTATTTCTAGATTTGCAGTAGGGTAACCTATTGTTCTTCCTAGTTTTTTCCCGTCAATTACTTTTCCAGAAAGAGAGTAAGAATATCCCAGCATTTTATTGGCGCCTATGATGTTTCCGTTTCCTAAGCAATTTCTGATTTTAGTAGAACTGATATTGAAATCGTCTTCATTTTTGATGGCTTGTAATTGCTCTACAGTAAAATCTAATTCGGAAGAAAGTTTTTGGAGCAGTTCGAAGTTTCCAGATTTGTTTTTCCCGAAAACGTGGTCGTGACCTATGATAATGTGTTTTACATTCAGTTTTTTGATGAGAATTTCACGGATAAACTCTTCACCAGTTAAGTTTCTGAAGTGTTCATCAAATTTTTGTAAAAATAAAATGTCAATTCCAGCCTTTTCAAGTAAAAAAAGTTTCTCTTCTAAAGTATTGAGCAGTTTAAGGTCATCATTTGGGTTGAAAATTTTCCTTGGATGTGGCCAAAAGGTGAGCAAAGAAGTCTCTAAATTATTTTTTTTTGCCTTGTTTTTCAATTGATTGATGATGGAAATATGACCGAGATGAACTCCGTCAAACATTCCTAAAGAAAGAACTTTAGGAGATTTTTCGTGATAAAAATTTAGATCTTCTATGAGTTTCAAAACCGCT